>DASPUU010000158.1:0-33692 GCA_035622755.1 Myxococcaceae bacterium | reverse complement strand
CGCCACCATCCGCAGCAAGCGTCCGGACGCGGTCTTCGTCCATGCCGAGCTCGGAAGCGCGCCACTGGTAGAGGTGCTCGAGTCGCTGCTCCACGACCCCGGTCTGGCACGGCTCCCGGTCTTCGTCCTCTGTCTCAACACGGTGGACGAGCAGCTGGTGGCCCAGGCGCGCAGCGGGGTGGTGTGCCTGCTCCACGAGCCCTTCTCCGCCTTCGAGCATCCGGCCGCGGTGGCCCAGGTCCTCGCCCAGCTCCCCGAGCGCACCGGAACGGTGGTCGGCTTCGAGGCGGCGAAGATGGTGGACCACATCCAGCAGACGCTCCGCTCCGGGGCCCTCAAGGTGAACCCCGGCCACCCGCACGAGAGCCAGGCCGTCTTCGCCAACGGGGTGCTGCGCTCGGCGCGCCACCAGGCGTCGAGCGGGATGACGGCCCTGGCCGCGATGCTGGCCCTGCCCCGGAGCCCGTGGGCCTTCGTGGAGCTGGGCGGCCAGCAGGGCGACGGCGCCGGCTTCGTCATCGAGCTCCCCGACCGTCCGGTGGCCGCGGCCGCCGCCGCCGCGGACGACGTGGACCTGGCCATCGAGGTGGACGTCGAGGGCTTCTCCGACGAGCTGCCGCTCGCCTCAGGCGTCCTGGCGGACGAGCCGCCGGGAGCCGGCGCAGCCCCGGCGGTGGAGGTCGTCACCGACGACGAGCTGGCCCTCGAGGGCGAGGAGCTGGTGGTGGAGCCGGAGGCCGAGCCCGAGTTCCCGACGCCGCGGGCGCCGCTGGTGCGGAGCGTGGTGAGCGGCCCCGCCCACAAGTCCCCGGCGCGCCCCCAGGTCTCACCCGCCGCCGCGACCCCGGGGGCTCTGCTCCTCGTCGACGACGATGCCGAGCTGTGCCGGATGTTCGCCCAGTTCTTCCGCCGGCTCGGCTACACGGTGACCACGGCGCCGGACGGCGTGGCCGGCCTCGAGGCGGCGCTGGCCGACGACTACGCGCTCATCATCGCCGACCTGAACATGCCCAAGCTCGACGGCTGGGGCCTCCTCACCGCGCTGCGCGAGGACCACCGCACCCGCGAGGTGCCCTTCGCGCTGCTCAGCTGCCAGGACGACTACCGTGAGCAGCTCCGGGCCCTGGACGCCGGCGCCCAGGCCTACTTCCCGAAGACGCTCCGGCTCGACGCCCTGGCCGAGGCAGTGAAGGGGCTTCTCATGCCGAGGGCGCAGGCCCGGGCAGCCATGGCCGCGGGCCGGGTCTCGACCCTGCCGGTGGGCACGCTCGGGCTCCAGTGGGTGCTGCGCGAGCTGGCCGCCCACGGGATGACCGGCCGGCTCCGCGGACGGGACAGCTGGGCGAGCTACGAGGTCCACTTCCGGAAGGGGTCCGGCGTGCACGCCCAGGCGCAGACGGGCGGCCACCAGGCAGTGGGTGAGCGGGCGCTCAACGCCTTCGTGGCCAGCCGCTGCACCGAGGCCACCTGGTCGGCCGGGGACGCGGCGCCGCGGCAGACGCTGATGCTCCCGATGTCCCAGCTCCTCGACCGGGCGGCGGCGGTGCTCAACGAGAATGCGCAGAGGCTGCGCGACGCCCAGCTCGTCAACCCCGGCTCCATCCACGTCAACGCCGACCTCTACCGGGTCTACGCGCAGAATGGACCCAAGCCCTGGCTGGAGACGGCCCGCCTGCTGTGCGAGGAACGCCTCAGCCCGCGCGACGTGCTGGCCCGCCTGGACGACTCGCCGCTCGAGGTCGAGGAGACGCTGCGCGACCTGGTGCGCCGCGGGGTGCTCTCGCTCACCGGAACCTCGGCCGCCGCCTGAGCGGACGACACCCGGGGGCTCAGGGGGTGGCGGTCTTCGGCGTGTCGTACTTCCCGGAGAGCGTCTCGCGCACGTCGCGGTCGAACTTCACCTTGCCGGTGGCCACCTCGCGCAGGGCCAGCACCGGGGGCTTGTTCTTGGACGTCTCGAGGATGGGACGCGCCCCGGCCATCAGCTGGCGGGCGCGCTTGGCGCCGAGCAGGACCAGCGCAAAGCGGTTGTCCACCAGCGGAAGGCAATCCTCGACGGTGACGCGGGCCATGGAGCTCCTCGGAACAGCGGGTGCGGTCGAATAGCGGCTCGGCCGCGGGGATGTCAACCGGGGGGCGCGGCCGCCCGGTCAGGGTCCGGCGTCGGGAGGGGGGGAGGGGTCCATCAGGTCCTCGGCCCGCTGGGGAATGGACAGGTGGCGAACGTCGACCGGGACCACCTCGCCGCGCACGCTGCGCGTCCAGACCAGGCCCTCCTTCTTCGGCACCGCGCCTCCCAGCGCGAGCGTGGCCAGCGGCTCGGCTTCGTGGCCCTCGAGGACGACGGTGCGGGCCGCCCCGAGGCCTGCGTCGCGGGGGACGGGCAGCTCGGCGGCCTGGGACTTGAGGGCGCTCAGCCCGTAGAGCAGCGTCGCCACCCGGGCGGTGGACAGGGGCGGGTGGCCCGCCGAGGCCAACACCCACCGCTCCGGGGCGCCGGCATCGGCGCGCTCGCGCTCCACCACCAGGGGCGGCCCCCCGCCGGCGGGCGCGATGCGGATGCGCTCCACCTGGTCCGGACGGAAGGCGAGGACGGTCCGGTCCTTCAGCTCGGCGGCCGGCTTGTCCAGGGAGGCCAGCGCGGAGCGGGGCAGCTCGGCGATGACCGCCCCGAAGTCGTCCTCGCGGAGCAGGTAGGCCGGGCTCGTCTCCGGACCGGGGGCGGCCAGCCGTACGCGGACCGTCTCGCCGAGCCGGCGGAAGGTGAGGTCCACCGCCGGCTTCTCCACCCCGGTCCGGATGCGCTCGGCCGGGGAGTCGGTGAGGAATCTCTCGGCGCGGAGCTGGCCGAGGCTCGCCACCCACTGCGAGATGGCGGCGCCGTCCGCCGGCCCCGGTCTTGGGCGGAGGAAGCTCCACGGCTTCTCGGGCGCGCGCTCGAGGGCCCAATCCCGGTATGCGCTCCTGAGCGAGATGCCGACCAGCCCCAGGTCCCGCACCCCCGCGACGTCGTGGGCGCGGAGGTCGGAGGTGCGCTTGGCCAGGGTGGCGCGGGTCATCCCGTCGATGGCGAAGACCCGCGCATCCCCGGAGCGGCGCAGGTAGGCCGAGGCGTCGAAGGGGTTCTCGACGCCGCCCTGGACGGTGAGCGGGGGCACGCCCTCCGCGGTCGCGGTGACGGTGTAGGTGGGCGGCTCGAGCCCGTAGCGCCGGAGGTCTTCCGGGGTGGGGTGCTCCTCGATGACGCGGCCGAGCCGCACCGACTGGAGCGCACTGACGATGTCCTCGGCGGCGCGGGCGTCGGCCCGGGCGCGCGCCGGGCGGGAGATGACCCAGGCTCCGTCCGGGAGGCGGCCGAGCTCGGTGGTCTCGCCGCCGGCGGTGACCACCAGTCGATCGTAGCGGACGAGCGCCGTGCCACCGTCGGGCAGGGTGAGCGGCGCGACCAGCTTCTCCGAGGCCTCCCTGGCCAGGGTGGCCTTCTCCTCGGCGCGGCGCACCCCGAGGTCGGCGTAGAGCAGGAGCAGGAAGGCGGCCAGCCCCAGGCCGCCCAGGGCCCAGAGCGTCCGGCGCCGCGCGCTCACTTGGCTCGCCGCGCCAGCCACACCGCCAGTCCGGCCGAGAGGAGCCCGAGCGGGAGCAGGTCCGCCACCAGGAAGCGGATCCGCCCCAGGCGGCGGGCGTCCAGCTCGAGGCTGGAGATGTCCCGGTCCGGAGGACGGATGGTGATCTGCGCCGGGGTGCCGGCCGCCCAGGCCACCGCGTTGAGGACCAGGTTCCGGTTCGGCTCGTCGCGCCAGTTCGGGTCGAGGAGAATCTCCGAGTCACCGAAGACGACGAGCCGGGTCTCCGGGCTGCGGCGCTCGGCCGACTCGCCCACGGCGCGGGTCACCGCCACCACCAGGGGAATGCTCCCGGCGCGCTCGCCGGGGTCGGGGCGCGGCTCGTTGCCGGGCGTGGACTCCTCCCAGGCGCTGCTCGAGGTGCTGACCACCACCTCGGGTGTCGCTCCGGCCAGGAGCCCCTCCTGGAGCACGGTCAGCCCGCGGGCGGTGGGGAACTGCACGTTGACCTGGAGCTGGCGCAGGCCGCGGACCATCTCCTGGTCCCCGTAGAAGTGGGTGGCGACGATGAAGGGGCTGCCCACCCCGTACTCCTCGTCGGCGACGATGCCCGGATCCACCTTCACGCCGTAGGGGGCGAGGAGCGGCTCGATGCCCGGCTCGAGAAGGGCGTCGGCGAAGACCAGCATCCGGCCACCCTGGGCGAGGTAGGCGAGGAGGGCGTCGAGCTCGGGCTTGCTCACCCGGCTCCGGCTGCCGGCGAGGACCACCAGGGCGGCGTCGCGCGGGACGTCGCGCGCCCCGGCGAGGTTCAGGGAGAGCGCCTGGTAGCCCTCCTGGAAGAGCGACTTCTTCATCTCCGAGAGGCTGGCCCCCTCGCTGGAGGGCTCCAGTGGCCACTCCGAGTGCCCGGCCAGGAAGTAGATCCGCCGCTCGCCCACCTGGTCCAGCTTGAGCAGCGCGTTGGTCATGTCCTGCTCGGTGATGCCCTGCATCGGGCTGGCGGAGACGGTGGTGTGCTGCTCCTGGTCGCCCTCGCCGCGGCTGAGGACGATGGTCGTCTGCCCTTCCCGGAGCTGGTACTTGGCCGCCAGGTCGGGGGACTTGCGCGGGTCCCGGAAGGCGACGACGAACCGCTCCGGGGCCTCGGCGTGGTAGCGCCCGAGCAGCCGCTCCAGGTAGGCGTAGTCCGGGTCGCTGGGGGGCAGGAAGCCGTAGGCGGTGACCCTGGTCTTCAGCCCGGAGAGCGCGCTCCGGGTCTGCGGGGCGAGGGTGAAGATCTTCTTCGCCGTCAGGTCCCAGGTCCGGTTCTTCTTGACCGCGATGTAGTTCACCGCCCCGAGCGCCAGGAGGGCGAGGGCGGCGGCGGCCACCGAGGAGGCCACGTAGAACGTCGAGCGGCGGGTGGCGAACTGGTTGAGCTGGCCGATGTTGGTGGCGAGGTAGACCCCCAGGCAGCCGAGGCCGATGGCCGCCTTCACCCCGGCCAGCGGGCCGGACCCGGTGACCAGGTAGGTGTAGGGCGCGGAGAGGAGCGCCACCAGCCCGAGGGCGCCGAGGACCTTGCCGAGTGTCGCCCGGGTCATGGAGGTCATGTCCAGCGCTGCGCCTCGACCGCCCGGTCGGTGAGCAGCAGCATGAAGAGGATGGCCGAGGCGAAGAAGACCAGCGACTTGAGGTCGACCAGCCCGCGGAGGAGGGGGGCGAGCTGGGTGCTGAAGCCGAGGTGGGCCCCGATGCTCCGCCACGGCTCGTCGGCGCCCTGGGCCAGTCCCTGGAAGAGCCACCACACCAGCGCCACGGCGAAGGTGAGGATGGCGGCCAGCATCTGGGACTCGGTCAGGGCGGAGATGAACATCCCGATGGAGATGCAGGTCGCGCCCCAGAGGAGCAGCGCCCCGAAGCCGAGCAGCACCGTGTTCCACTCCAGCGCCTGACCGGACTCGCTGGCGCCGAAGAGGGCCAGGGTGAGCGGAAAGACGATGGTCACGCCGAGGGCGGCGGTGGAGATGCCCACCCCTCCGAGGAACTTCCCGAGGACGATCTCCCGCGGCTTGACCGGAAGGGTCATGAGGAGCTCCAGGGTCCGGTTCCGGCGCTCCTCGGCGAAGAGCCGCATGGTGAGGAACGGGGCGACGAAGAGGGTGATCACCGCGGTGGTGTTCCAGAGGTTCACCACCACGCCGTCGGTCAGGTTCTTGAAGGGCGCGAAGGAAGGGCCGAGCCGCTCCCAGCCGTACATCCGAGCCAGGGCGTGGGCCTGCCGGAAGTCCTGGAGGAGGGCGACGAAGAAGAAGGAGGAGATGGCGAGCATGGCGGTGAACACCACGTAGGCCCAGGGCGTGGTGAAGTAGATGCCGAGCTCCTTCCGGGCGATGGCCAGTGCGTTGCGCATGGGAGCCTCAGGCGGCGCGGGTGAGCCGGAGGAACGTCTCCTCCAGCGAGGCGGCCCCGCCCTCCACCTGGACCAGGGCGGAGAGGGCGTCGAAGGCCACCATCCGGCCCTGGTGGAGGATGAGCACCTTCTCGCAGGTCATCGTCACCTCGGGAAGGATGTGGGTGCAGAGGATGACCGTGTGCTGGCCGGCCAGCCCCTTGATCAGCTGCCGCACCTCGGCCCTCTGGATGGGGTCGAGACCCTCGGTGGGCTCGTCGAGGATGAGGACCGGCGGCGAGCCGAGCAGGGCCTGGGCCACCCCCACCCGCTGGCGGAAGCCCTTGGACAGGTTCTGGATGATGCGATCCATGACCGAGGTCACCGCCGTGGCGTGGCCGACGCGCTCCACCTCCGCGGCCAGCTGGCCGCGGGGCACCCCGCGCAGCGTGGCCACGAAGCGCAGGTAGCCGTGGACGGTCATCTCCGGGTAGAGCGGCGGCGCCTCGGGCAGATACCCGATGCGGCGCTTCACCTCGAGCGGCTCCTCGAAGACGTCGTGCCCGGCCACCTTCACCAGCCCCGAGGAGGCGGGGAGGAAGCCGGTCAGGATGCGCATGGTGGTGGTCTTCCCGGCGCCGTTGGGCCCGAGGAAGCCGAGGATCTCGCCCTCGGTGACGGTGAAGCTCAGGTCGTCGACCGCGACGCGGTCCCGGTAACGCTTGGTGAGGTGGCTCACCTCGATCATCGCCATGGAGTGTCGGACCCCTCCCGAAAGCGGCAGGGCGGCGGCTTCTTAGCCGGAGAGACGGGCCTGTCAACAGTCATCAGCGCCGGCCTCTTCCCGGTCCTCCCCGTGGTAAAGGCCTGGGGCCTGCAAGCGTCGACAGGGCATGGGAACCATCGTCCAGAAGTATGGCGGGAGCTCGGTGGCCGACGTGGCCCACATCCGCAAGGTGGCGGAGCGGGTGCGGGCGCGGCGGGCGGAAGGGAACCGGCTGGTGGTGGTGGTCTCGGCGATGGGGGACTCCACCGACCGCCTGCTCGCCCTGGCCCGGGAGATGTCCGCCGACCCGCCGCGGCGCGAGCTGGACATGCTGCTCACCTGCGGCGAGCGCATCGCCATGGCCCTCCTCTCCATGGCCCTGCACGAGCTGGGCGTGCCGGCCATCAGCTTCACCGGGAGCCAGAGCGGCATCATCACCGACGAGTCCCACGCCCGGGCGCGCATCGTCGAGGTGCGGCCGGTGCGCATCCTGGAGGAGCTGGACCGGGGGAAGGTGGTCATCGTCGCCGGCTACCAGGGCGTCTCCCGGGCGCGGGAAGTGACCACCCTCGGGCGCGGGGGGAGCGACACCACCGCGGTGGCGCTGGCCGCCGCTCTGGCCGCCGAGGCGTGCGAGATCTACTCCGACGTGGACGGGGTCTACTCCGCCGACCCCCGGGTGGTGCCGGAGGCGCGCCAGCTCTCCTCGCTCGGCTACGAGGAGATGCAGCAGCTGGCCTCGGCCGGGGCCCGGGTGCTCAACGCCCAGGCGGTGGAGTGGGCCAGGGCCAACGGCATCGTCCTCCAGGCGCTCCACGCCCACGCCGGCGGGCGGGGCACGCGCATCGAGGCGGCTGCGGGGCGCGCGCCGGTGGCCGCGGTGGCCTCGGAGGCCAATCTCCTGGTCGTCTCCGCGCCCCGCGCGGCGCTTCCCTCCCTGCTCGCGCTCCTCGACCGGCGCCGGGTGCGGACCCGCTTCGTCCTCTCCCAGGGCCGGGGCGACGACTCGGGCGTGCTCCTGGCGGTTCCGCTCGACGACGTGCACGGGCCGGAGGTGCTCCGCGCGGAGATGGCCGGATGCCATCCGGGCGCCGTCCAGGCGCTGCCCGGCCTGGGCACGGTGACCGTGGTCGGCCCGGGGGTGAGCGGCGAGCCCCGGCTGCTGGAGGAGATGCTCGCCGCCGCCGCCGCCGCCGGCGTCGCGGTGCACGGCATCCACACCGGGCCGCTCCACGCCACGCTGCTCGTCCCCGGCGCGCAGCTCGAGGTGCTCACCCGCGCCCTGCACCGGCTCACCCGCCCCGAGGCCTGAGCCGCCCCTCCGCCGGTCAGCGACCGACGGCGCGGGGCTTCCCGATGCGGGGATGCAGCTCCTGCCGCGTGCGCCGGTGGTCCGGCGTCTCGGGGGGAAGGCTGACGAACTCGCACATCTCGCACAGCCGGCTGTAGATGCGCTCACCCACCCGGTCGCGGAGCAGCTCGAGGTCCCGCGGCTGCCCGGCGTCCTCGGTGGACCGGTAGCCGCTGCGCGCGCCCGGCCGGACCTTGCGCTCCGGCTCGAGGGAGTAGTTGGTGGCGAAGAGGGTGGTCCGGCCGGCGTTGTAGCGGCGGGCGATGAGCTCGTCGAGCGTCTCCAGCTCGAAGGGGCTGCCCCGGCCCCGCCCCAGCTCGTCGATGGCCAGGACGTCCACCTCGGAGAGCGGCCGGATGATCTCCCCGCCGCTCTTTCCCTCCTGGAAGCCCCGCCGGATGTCGGCGAAGAGGAGCGAGATCTCGCGGTAGCGGGCCTGGACCCCCAGCTCGAGCACCAGGTGCCCGAGCGCGGCGGCGAGCAGGTGCGTCTTCCCGCTGCCCACCGGGCCGCTGATGATGAAGCCCCGGGTGGGCGATCCCCGCCGGTAGCCGGAGGCGAAGCGGGTGGCCGCCTGCTTGGCGGCGTCGTGCGCCTCGTGGAAGGGGAGGTAGTTGTCGAAGCCGGCGCGCGCCAGCACCCCGGGGATGCCCACCTGGTTGAAGGACTCGACGCGCGAGCGCAGCACCCGGCACACGCACGGGGCCACCGCCTGGTAGCGGCGCGGCCCCACCTTCTGGCTGAAGACCTCCTCGCGCTCGGCGATGACGTACCCCTGGCCACCGCAGTGTGGACAGGAGGCCATGCAGGCGCAGACCCGCGCCGAGGCCCGATCCGACGAGGCGGACACCTGGTAGCCCCGTCCCCGGCAGACCGCGCACGCCCCGGGGCTCCTGGCGACGACGGCTTCCATCGAGCTCGTGTGGTTCCCCTGACTCCCTCGTTAGACCAGCGACTGCAACCCGAGCGCCTCGGCCAGCAGCGTGGCGCGCACGCGCCGACGCTCGATGCTACGCGCGCGGGGTGACGCCACCTCTACCATCCGACGCCGCTCGGCGCGCAAGAGCGTAAGTCGCTCGGCGAAGGACATTCCGCGCATCAGCGCAGCCACGGCCGCATCTCGCGGGTTTGAGCGGCCGAGCGCGCCCGAGGTCCACAGGCGTTCCACAACTTGCGCGAAGCGCGGCTGCGCCGCGACCAGCGCATGCAGGTCGGCGGCGAGCTGTCCAGCGTTCTCTCTCACCGGAGCGCCGGCCCCCGGGACCCGCGCGCGCCACCGGGCGATCTCCTCCTCCACCTCCGGACGGCAGGCGCGCAGCGAGCGCGGGCCGGGCTGGCCGGGCGGAGCGTCCCAGCGCGTGCGCTCGGCGGCGAGCTCCAGGCCGCGGATGACGACCTCGGCCGGAGCGCCGGTCTCGGCCCAGGCGCGGAGCAGCTCCTGGTCGAGGGCGCCGAGCATCAGGCCCTTGCCGCGCAGCCGCAGAAAGGCCTCCTGCACCACCTCTGCAAAGGTCGCCTGTGGCGGCAACAGGCTCACGCCGAGCGCCCCACTCCCACCTGGCGGAAGCCGCAGCCGGGCGGTAAATTCGCAAGGCCGGCCAATGGCTTGTCCCGCCCTCGACACGCGGGTCCCTTCAGCCCTCCCTGGTCCCCGATGCGCCGCCTGCCCCCGCTTCTGCTCCTCCTTCTTTCCACGCTCGCCTCGGCGCAGACGAAGCAGGCGCCGTCGCTGAGCAAGAAGACCACCGCCGAGGTCGACTCCTCGCTCGCCGGCGACCTCACCCGGCAGAAGCAGGAGACGGCCGGCGCGCCGCTCCAGTACGACCAGTTCCGGCTCGGCATCGAGCTCCAGGTGGCCGACAAGCGGCGCGAGCAGATCGAGTCGCTGAAGAAGATCATCCAGCTCTCACCGGACCAGAAGGAGCAGCCCAGCCTGCTCTTCCGCCTGGCCGACCTCTACTGGGAGGAATCGCGGTACTACTTCTTCGAGGGGAGCCGCAAGGACGACGACCTGATCCGCGCGCTGGCCGCCAAGGACGCCTCGGCCGAGGCCCAGGCCCGGCAGCAGCGCGACGCGCTCATGGCCCAGCGGGACGTCTACGCCAAGCTGGCCATCGAGACGTACACGGAGATCGTCCAGCGCTACAAGGACTTCGAGCGCACCGACGAGGTCCTCTACTTCCTCGGGCACAACCTGATGGACATGGGCGAGGAGCGCAAGGCGCTGGTCGCCTACAACCGGCTGGTGGAGAAGTACCCGAAGTCGAAGTACCTCCCCGACGCCTACCTCGCCTTCGGCGAGTACTACTTCAACAACAGCCGCGCCAAGCGCGAGTTCCTGACCAAGGCGCTGGAGAACTACAAGAAGGCGGCCTCCTACGTGGACAGCGCGGTCTACGGCTTCGCGCTCTACAAGGAAGGCTGGTGCTACTTCAATCTCGTCGACTACGCCAAGGCCATGGACCTGTGGAAGGCGGTGGTCCTCTACGGCGAGTTCTCCGGCGCGAGCGCGCTGGAGAAGGCGGGAGGCGCCAAGGGCAAGTCGGCCCTCATCCGCGAAGCCCGCCGGGACTTCGTCCGCGCCTACGAGCGCTCGGGCGGGACGCCGGACCAGGCCCGCACCGTCTTCCCCGAGGTGGCCCGCAATCCCGACGACCTGTGGGAGATGTACAAGACGCTGGCCAACCTCTACTACGACCAGGGGAACGACAAGTTCGCCGCCCTGGCCTACTTCCTCCTCATCAAGGAGCGCCCGCTCAGCCCGGAGGCGCCCGGCTTCCAGGCCAAGATCGTCGACTGCGTCCTGCGCGAGGGGAACAAGAAGATCACCGTCGCCCAGGTGCGCCGCCTGGTGAAGATCATCGGGGACGTGGAGAAGAGCGGCAACGTCAAGACCGAGGCCGATCAGAAGGCGGTGGCCGACGCCAAGAAGCAGTCCGAGGTCATCCTCTCCAACCTGGCGGTGAACTGGCACAACGAGGGACGCAAGACGCGCGACGACGACACCTTCGCCGCCACCGACGAGGTCTACGGCGACTACCTGGCTCTCTTCCCGGACAGCCCCAAGGCCTACGACCTGCGGTTCTTCTGGGCCGAGCTGCTGCACGACAACCTGCGCCGCTACGACAAGGCCGCCGAGCAGTACACCCTGGTGGTGAAGCAGGACGCGCGGCGCATCGACGGGGAGAAGGACGACAAGGGGGGCTACAAGGTCCGGCCGGAGAAGCCGGGCAAGTGGCTCCCCCTGGCCGCCTACGACTCGGTCTACGCCTGGGACGAGGTGGTGAAGCGGGCCGAGGAGAAGGGCGAGCTGAAGTCCGAGTCGAGCGCCGACCTGAGCAAGCCGCTCACCATCCCGCCGGTGAAGAAGGAGCTCCTCGACGCCACCGAGCGCTACCTCAAGTACGTCCCCAAGGGCGAGAAGCGGGTGGAGGTGGCCTACAAGGCGGCGCGCATCTACTACGACTACCACCGCTACGACGAAGCGGTGGCCCGCTTCAGCGAGATCGCGCTCAACTATCCCGACTACCGGTTCGACAACGGAGACCGGGCCGGGGAGATCGCCGCCAACCTCGTCCTCGACTCCTACAACGGCCTCGGGAACTTCCAGAAGGTGAACGAGTGGGCGCGGCGCTTCTACGCCAACGACCGGCTGGCCACCGGCAAGTTCCGTGACGACCTGTCGAAGATCATCGAGCAGTCGTCCTTCAAGCTCGTCGCCCAGCAGGAGCAGCGGGGCGAGTACCAGCAGGCGGCGGAGGCCTACCTGGCCTTCGTCAGGGACTTCCCCCGGACGGAGATCGCCGACAAGGCGCTCTACAACGCCTCGGTCGACTTCTTCAAAGCCCACCTTTTCGAGCGCGCGCTCGAGACGCGGGAGCGGCTGTTCAAGACCTACCCCAAGAGCCCGCTCGTCCCCCTGTGCATCTGGGCCAACGCCGAGGGCTACGAGTCGATCGGCGATTTCGAGCGCGCCGCGGACGCCTACGAGGCCTACGTCCAGGGTTACCAGCAGAGTCGGGCGGCGGCCGCGCCGCCGAAGCGGTCGTCGGCCAAGAACGGCAAGAAGGGAAAGAAGGGCAAGGCGGCCGCCCCCGAGCCGCCCCCCAAGGGAGGCCCGATCTGGGAGGAGGCCAAGGCGCAGGTCGCCCTCTACAACGCGGCCGTCTACCGCGAGGGGCTCGGCCAGCTGAAGGCGAGCCTCCGCGACCGCGAGCTGTACCTGGAATTGTTCCCCACCGCCAAGGACGCCGACGCGGTCGGACTGTCCATCGCCGATCTCGAGGAGCGCACCGGGCAGTACGGCAAGGCCATCGCCTTCCTCGAGCAGCGCGTCCGCGACAACCAGCGCGACCCGGACAAGGCGCTCTCCACCCTGGGGCGGCTCCAGGTCCTCTACGAGACCAAGCTCAAGGACGCCAAGGGTCTGGCCCGGACGAACAGGCAGGTGCTGGACGAGTACGAGCGGCTCCCGGCGCGGGTGAGGAAGGACCTCCAGCCCCCGGCCCTGGAGGCGGTGGCCCGGGCCTCGCTCCAGAAGAACGAGGAGCAGTTCCAGTACTACGCCCGGCTGAAGCTGCGCTGGGGGCGGGCGCCGGATCCGACCCGGGAGTTCAAGGAGAGCCTGGCGGCCAAGACCCGCGCCCTGGAGGAGGTCAACCGCCTCTACACCGCCACCGTCGCTTACCAGGCGGGGGGGCCGGCCATCTGCGCGCTGGAGAAGATCGGCCTGGCCTACGAGAACATGGCGGAGAGCATCGCCAACGCCCCGGCGCCGAAGTTCCTCCCCCCCGACGCGCAGGATGCGCTCCGCGACCAGCTGGCGCAGCAGGCCGAACCGGTGAAGGAGAAGGCCGCCGAGCACTTCGCCGCCGCCGTGGCCAAGAGCCGGGAGCTGGGCATCTCCAACAGCTGCTCGGCGGAGAGCCTGAAGCTCTTGCGGACCACCTACCGGCCGGACCAGTTCCCGACCATGCCCGAGGAGCTCGCTGCCCTTCCCCTTCCGCGCTCGTCGAGCCGGCCCCCGGCGCTGCTCACCCAGGTCCAGCCCCCCGTCCCGGGGGTGGTGCTCAAGGGGCCCTCGGCCGGCCTCCCCAGCCCGCGCGCGGTCAACGGCGCCAAGACCGCCGCCCTCCCGGCGGGCGTGCGCCAGGATGACTCCACCGATCTCAAACCCGGGCAGCGGCCGGTGGACAGCAAGGGGCCACCGCCGCCGCCCCGCGCCCCCACCACCACCGCCCAGGGCACGCTGGAAGAGCCTGGAGAGCCGCCCCAGTGAGGCCGCTCTCCGTCCGGCCCTGGCTCCTCGGCGCGTCGCTCCTCGCCGCCGCCGGCTGCGCCACCTCGGGGACCCCCGCGCCCGAGCCGTCCGCCGCTCCCGCCCCGTCCGCCGGCCCGACCGGCGGCGCCCCCGACGCCGGCCCGAGCACCCACGCCGTCCTGCTCTTCGACGACGCCAACCGCTCCGCTCAGGCGAAGTCGAAGGCCCAGGATGATGCGGCGCTGGAGCGCAAGTACGAGGCCGCCCGCCAGGCCGACCCCCGCCTGGCCGAGGCCGACTACAACCTGGCCGTGGTGGTGGAGCGCCAGGGACGGCGGGAGCAGGCCTTCCTCCTCTACCGCTCCGCCCTGGACAAGAAGCCCTCGCTCCGGCCGGCGGCCGACGCCCTGGCCCGGATGACGGCGGAGCAGGGCGACATCCCCTCGGCCATGGCCCAGTACTCGGACATCGCCCAGAAGTTTCCCGACGACGCCAGCTCCCGGGTGGCGCTGGCCGAGCTCTACCGGCTCTCCAGCGACCACGATCGCGCCATGGAGTGGGCCCGCGCGGCGCTCATCCGCGACCCGAAGAACATCGCCGCCTACAAGGTGATGCTCCGGAGCGACATCGACCGGAAGCAGTACGCGCTGGCCAAGCTGGTCGGCCTGCGCGCCCTGAAGCTCGACGAGCGGGACCCGGAGATCTACGTCGCCCTGGGAGAGGTCCAGCTCGCCGAGAACCAGCCGGACAAGGCCGCCCTCCAGTTCCGGAAGGTCCTGGAGGTGAAGCCGGACGACCGCGCCGCCCTCACCCACCTCGCCTGGCTGGCCCTCCTCGACCAGGACTACGCGCAGGCCGAGCCGGCCCTGCGCAAGCTGGTGGAGAGCGGCGGTGGAACGGCGGAAGTGCAGCTGGCGCTGGGGGTGACGTACAAGGGGCTCGGGCAGCCGGACAAGGCGCTCGCCGCCTACGACGCCGCCGAGCGTCTCAATCCCCGGCTGGCCGCCGTCTACCTCGACCGCGGCATCGTCCTGCAGCGCTCCAAGGGAGCGCCGGACCGCGCCCTGGAGCAGTACCGGCGCTACGTGGAGCTGCTCGGCGGCGAACAGTCCCTCCCCCAGGACTCGCCCGTGCCCGCGCTGAGGCGCGAGGCGGAGCAGGCGATGCGCGCCAAGGCCGAGGCGCGCAAGGTGGAGGAGCAGGCCCGGACGCCGGCACCGGCTCCGGCCGCCCCGGCCCCGGCGAAGCCCTCCTCGACCAAGCCCTGACCCCCTGTAGGCCCATGTCGGCACCGGGGTCCGGACCGGGGTAGGGGACGCCCCGGAGGGCCTTGGGCAGGCTGTCATTTCTTGGAGTAGCATGGGAGCCCGCATGAGGCTCTGGCTGCTGGTCGCGCTGGGGGTCGCCTCGACCGCCGCCGCGCAGGAATCGAAGACGTCCGAACCGGCCTCCACCGGCTCGAGCGCCTCGAAGCAGACGGTGATCAACTTCGAGGACGAGACCATCCAGGGCGATCTCACCCGCCCGGACGGCGAGTACATCGAGGCGGCCGGCAAGGTGCAGCACTCCAACCTGATCAAGATCCGGGAGGAGTTCAACGAGAAGGTGATGCAGTCGGTGGACGAGCTGTAGGAGAGGCGCCGCCGTGCCCGTTCCCCTGACCCTGAAGGTGTTCAAGAGCGGCGCCCTGGTCGCGTCGCGGGATTACGACCGCGACATCATCAAGATCGGGCGGCTGGCCTCGGCACACCTCTGTCTCGACGACGACAAGGTGAGCCGCATCCACTCGGTGATCGAGGTCGCCCCCGACGGGCGGCTGTCGATCATCGACATGGGGAGCGTGGAGGGCACCTACGTCAACGGGAAGCGGGTGAACAAGGGGGTCATCGCCTTCGGCGACGAGATCCGCCTCGGGAACACCACCATCCGGGTGGAGGACCCGGGCCCGGCCGGCGCCCGCGCCGCCTCGGCGCCGGCGTCCGTGCCCGCGCCGGCTGCGCCGCCGGTGCTCTCCTCCAGCGCCGATGCCGCCCGCGCCACCGCGGCGGCCACGCTCGCCCAGTCGGCGCCGGTCCCCGCCCAATCCTACGTCCAGCCGCCGGTGGTCGAGCCGGTGGAGGCGAAGAAGCCGGCTCCGCGCGCGCCGGAGCCGACCCCGGCGACGAAGAAGCCCACCCTGCGCGCGGAGTCGCGCCTCCGTCCATCGCGCCGCGCCGGCGGGGGGCCGCTCGGCCTCGAGGTGCGGCTCCGCTGGGGGGACCAGATCCTCGGCGAGCAGTTTCTCGCCCCGGCCTTCCAGGGGGCGATCACCGTGGGCAGCTCGCCCAAGGCGACCTTCGACGTCGGCGAGACCTCGCTCCCGGCCGATCCCTTCCAGGTCGTCACCGCCGACGGGCACGGCTTCACCCTGCACTTCGCCGGAAAGATGGGCGGGGAGCTGGAGCGCAAGGGACAGGTGGTCGCCCTCTCCCGCACCCCGGACCAGGGCCTCGCCCAGCGGGACGGCGACGGCTTCGCCCTGGCGCTGGAACCGGACGACGTGGCCTTGGTGCAGGTCGGCCGGCTCACCTTCGACCTGTGCTTCCAGCCGGTCCCGGAGAAGGTGGCCGTTCCGCTCTCGCAGCGGGTGGACTGGACGGCGCTCAACATCTTCCTGCTCGTCTTCTTCCTCGGCGCGGTGGGCATCGTGGCCACCCTGAACCGCGCCGCCGCCGGCGACGAGTACGCCGACGAGCTCTCGGCCAACAACGCGGTGCTGACCAAGCTCCTCATCAAGCCGCCCGAGGTGCAGAAGAACCCGCTCATCAAGCAGCTCAACCAGTCCAAGGAGGTCGGCGCCCAGGGCACGGCGGCCTACAAGGGGGAGGAGGGCAAGTCCGGCCGCCGCAACGCCCCGGAGCGGGTCGCCCGGTCCTCGCCCAAGGCCATCGACCCGAACAGCAAGGACCAGGCGCGGCTCATCGCCCAGAAGATCTTCGGCGGGAAGGGTCCGGGCGGGACGGCCGTGATGTTCGGGAGCGCCGGTCTGGGAGGCACGCTCCAGGCCTACCTGGGCGGCATCAAGGGGACCACCGTCGGCGATGCGGGCGGCGTGCTCGGGATGGGCCTCAAGGGCTCGGGCGGCGGCGGCGGGGGCACGGGCAACACGCTGGGCATCGGTTCGGTGGGCACCAAGGGGGTGGCCGGGGGGCAGGGGAGCTACGGGACCGGGATGACCCTGGGGGGCAAGAAGAGCGCCGACATCGCCATCGCTGCCAGCGAACCGGAGATCACCGGCTCCATCGACCGCGAGCTCATCCGCCGCGTGGTCCGGAGCCACCTCGACCAGCTGCGCTACTGCTACGACGTGCAGCTGACCAAGAACCCCAAGCTCTCCGGCAAGGTGGCGGTGAAGTGGGTGGTGTCCGAGCAGGGCACGGTCTCGTCCTCGGTGGTGGTGCAGACCACCACCGGAAACAGCGAGCTCGACACCTGCGTCGCCGGCCGGGTGCTGACCTGGGTCTTCCCCAAGCCCAAGGGCGGCGGGGTGGCGGTGGTCACCTACCCGTTCATCTTCAAGGAACCGGGCACCTGAGCCCCCGAAGGACAGAGGCCTCGATGCGTCGGACGCTGGTCGTCGCAGTGGCGCTGCTCGGGGCCACCCTGCCCGGACGCAGCCTGGCCCAGGCGCAGACGGTCACCCAGCCTCTGGCCGCCGCGCCCCTCATCGCCACCGAGCCTCCCGTCGACGAGGTCGAGCGGGGCTTCTACCTCGGCGCCGACATCGGGCTGAGCTACCTGGGGAGCGTGCCGGCCGCCTCCGGGACGCCGTCGCCCTCCTCGTGGGGGGTGATGCTCCGCCTCGAGGTGGGCTACGACATCGGGCGGTACGTCACCCTCAACGCCTTCGGGGCGTTCGCCACCTACCGGGCGGGCTCCGACTACATCGGCTATTCCAACGGCCTGGCCTCGGGCGACTTCGCCCAGCTCATCCCCGGCGTGGCCGTGCGCGTCAACGCGCTCGGATTCGCCGACGGCCAGGGGGTGCAGCGCACCTGGATCTACCTCAAGGCCGGTGCGGGCTGGGCCTTCTTCCAGCCGGGCGCGCTGTTCACCGCCACGCCGGCGACCAGCTCCTACTCGGCGTTCTTCGGCTTCGCCGGCGTGGGGCTGCAGTATTACACGCACCTCCGGCACTTCTCCTTCGGCGTGGAAGTGGACGCCTCGTACCTGGGCAAGAGCGCGAGCTGGGGCTTCCTGATCACTCCCAACATCCGCTACGCCTTCTGACCGCTCGGGGTCCGTGCTCCCTCCGGGGTCCTCGCAGGTCTCGCTCCGGACGGCCTTCACCGTCTGCTTCGCCGCCGCCGCCACGGCGGCCCTCGTCCTCCTCTTGCTCGAGACGCGCGTCGCCCTGACCCTGACCGCGTGCTCGGCGATGCTGGCCGTCGCCCTCAACCACCTGGTGCAGCGGCTCGAGCGGCGGAGGATGAGGCGCGGGTCGGCGATCGCCGTGGTGATGGGTGCGGCGCTGCTGCTCGGAACCGGCGTCTTCCTCCTCATCCTCCCTCCGACGGTGGCCCAGGGGCGCATGCTGGCGCACCAGGTTCCCCAGCTGCTCGCCGACCTGCGCCGGTCCGAGCTCTTCTCCTTCGTCGATCGCCACCTCGGCATCCAGGACACCGTGCGGCAGATGGTCACCGGGGGCGGCCCGGAAGCGGCCAGCCCGGTGCTCGGCGCCATCGGCGGGCTACTCACCGTCCTGGCCGGGTCGCTCACCCTGGCCGTGCTGGTCGCCTTCATGCTCATCTTCGGGCCGAGGCTCTGGTCGCTCCTCCTCGGCCAGCTCGCCGCCGACGTCCGGGGTCACTGGGAGCACGTCGCCGCCCGGTCCTACGCCTCCATCGGCGGATACCTGGGCGGGCTGCTCGTCATCTGCAGCGTCAACGCCACGCTGACCACTCTCTGCCTGGCGCTTCTCCGGCTCCCGTTCTTCCTGCCCCTGGGCATCGTCTCGGGGTTCTCCAGCCTGGTGCCCTACGCCGGACCGGCGGCCGTGGGAACGCTGGTGGTCCTCACCGCGCTGCTCACCAGCGGAGCGCTCAAGGCCGTCCTCGTCCTGGGCTACTTCGTGCTCTACGGGATGTTCGAGGGGAACATCCTCGCTCCGCTCGTCTTCCGGAAGACGATGCACGTGGACCCGCTGGTCACCCTGCTCGCGGTCCTCTTCCTGGCCGAGCTCCTGGGCATCGTCGGCGCCCTGGTGGCCGTCCCGGCGGTGGCGGTGGCGCAGATCATCCTCAGCGAGGCGCTCGCCGTCCGGCGAGAGCGCCGGCGAGCCGACCCGGCCGGCGTGCAGCCGCCGGGCGTCGAACGCTGACTCGCATCGAGCCGGGGCAGGTGGGGCTGGCTCCCCGGCGCCCCGGGCTGCTATGTGCTCCCCCCTTCGGCTGACGCGAGGGCAGGGAGTGAGTGCACGGGTTCCACAGGGTCCGGGCCGCGGCGGTCCGCGCGGAGGTGATGGCGATCGCGGAGGGCGTGGCCGCGAGGGCCGTCCCGGCGGTCGGGGTCGGCGAGAGGACCGCGGGCCGCCCACCGGCGGGCACCGCGTCGTGGCCGAGCTCTCCGCCGTCGAGAAGGCCCTCGGCAAGGGCGACCTCGAGGGACAGCTCCGGCCCCTCGACGAGGTGGTTCGCCACCTGCGCTCGCTTCGCGTCCGCGGCCTGGCCGAGCTCGACCCCACCACCCGCGGCCGGCTGATCACCACCCTCCTCCGCGTGAGCCGCCAGCCGAAGCCCGCCGGCGAGGCGGCCGCTCCGGCTCCCGAGCCCGCGCCCGCCGAGGCAGCGCCCGGGGAGGAGGCGAAGGCGGCCGAGGAGGCCGCCCCCGAGGCTGCGGCTGTTGCCGAGCCCCCTCCGGCGGCGACCCCGCCGGAGCCGGTCGCCGCCGAGGAGACGCCGCCCGGAGACGTGCCCGCGCCCGCCGAGGCCCCTGCCGAGCCGACGCCCGCGGAGGCCGCCGCTCCAGCCACGCCGCCGGCCCCGGCTCCCGAAGCCGCCCCTCCCAGCCCGGGGCAGCTCTACTCGGAGGTGCTCTTCCGTGTCGGCACGGCCTGGCTCGCCGTCCACGAGGTGGAGCGCGCCGAGGGCGCCTTCGGGGCCGCCGGACGGACGCCCTCGCCCGAGGAGCTGGCCCGTGCCGATTCGGCGCCCGCCGAGAAGGCGCCCCGGCCGACGCCGAGCGCCGCCCGGCGCCCGGGCGAGCGCGGCCGCCGGGCGCGCGAGGCAAAGCCCGCCCGCGCTCCCCGCGACCGCCCCTCGCTCGAGCCGTTGCCGCCCCTTCCCCCCGGCGACTGGCAGGCCCTGGCCGAGGCCTACGTGGCGCGCGGGCGGACCCGCGACGCGGCCCGGGTGCTCGAGAAGCACGGCGCGTCGGCGGAGGCGGCCAGGCTCTTCGAGGCCGGGGGCGACCTCCGGTCTGCCCTCCGCGCCGCCCTGGAGGCCAAGGACCTGGACGGCGCCCGCCGGCTTGCCCAGTCCCTTCCCGCCGCCGAGGCCCGGGCCCAGCTCGAGCGCAGCGAGGCGTGGGAGCTGCTCATGGAGCTCCTCGTCAAGGGCAGCGCCTTCGACGAGGTGGCCCGGCTCTACGAGCGGGCCCGGCAGTTCGACCAGGCGGCCCTCGCCTGGGAGCGCGCCGGGAAGCTGGGCCTCGCCCGGAAGGCCTACGAGCGCGCGCGGGATGCGGCCGGCGCCGAGCGGGTGCGCGCGCTCGAGGTCCAGAAGCTCGTCGAGCGCGGGGACCGGCTCGGCGCCGCCCAGGTCCTCGTCCAGGGCGGGAAGCGCGCCGACGCCGCCGAGCTCCTGAAAACGCTCCCCGGTACCAAGGCCTTCCGCTTCCTCGAGCAGCTCAGGCTCCGCGACGAGGCTCGGGCGCTCGGCGAGGCAGAGCTGGCCCGGGCCACGGCGGAGGGCAAGCCCGGCCCGCGCGCCCGCTGGCTGGACCTGCTCGGTCGCAAGGCCGAGGCCGCGCAGGCCTGGGAGGAGGCCGGGAGGAAGGACCGCGCCTACCCGCTCCTCGAAGCAGCCGGCGACTTCGCCCGCGCCGCCGCCTTCGCCGAGGCCTCCGGCCACCGCGACCAGGCCATCCGCCTCTACCGCCGCGCCGGGGACGATGCCGCCGCCGACCGCCTCGAGGCCACGCCGCCGTCGCCTCCGCCCCCGCCGCCGGAGGAGGGGCGCGAGCCCGGCGGAGACGTCGTCGAGTCGGCCCCCGCCGGCGCCCCGCTCCCGTCTGCCGACGAGGCACACATGCCCGGGGCAACGGAGGCGGAAACGAGCAGCAGCGGTACACCGGCCGTTTGATCGGCCGGATCCGCGGACGGTAGACTCCGCGGGAGCTGCGAGCGGGCCTCTTTCGGCCTGCCGGGAGCCGCTCCAGGCACGGGCTCGTCCACGTTGAAGGAGCGCCCGCCACAATCGCCACGATGGAGCCCACGTCCCGCGCGCAGCGTCCCTTCGAGGAGGAGGCCGAGGCCCTTCTGCAGCGCGCGGCCCGGACCCGCGGCGCGGCGGCGGCCGCCTTCTTCCTCGAGGCCGCCGAGGTGTACGGCGAGAAGCTCCGCCGCCCGGACCGCGCCATCCTCTGTCTCCAGCAGGCGGCGCGCTCGGACCCGGAGGACGCATCCCTGACCCGGCAGCTCCGGGCGACGCTGTTCGTCCAGCGCCGGTTCGGAGCGCTCTTCAACGCGCTGGAGCGCGAGCGCGAGCGCACCGGCGGCGGCGGCCTCGGCGAGGCGTACCTCGGGCTGGCCGAGGCGCTCGTCGACGACCCCACCGAGCACCAGCGGGCCCGCCAGGCCCTGCACTGGGCGAGGACCCTGGCCGCGGACGAGGTCCGGACCGGCGCCGTGGCCGACGCCCTGGCCGCCCTGGACCGGAGCTGGCGCGAGCGAGCCGCGGCGCTCTGGAGCGCCTCGCTCGCCGAGGAGAATGCGCGCCGCGCCGCCGAGCTGGCGCTCGCCGTGGCGCGGCTCCACTCCTGGTACGACCCCGGCGGGGGAGCGCGGGTGAAGGAGGCCCTCGATCGCTGCTTCGTGCTCTGGCCGGCCATGCCCGGCGCGCTCCTCTTCCTCGAGCGCATGGCCGAGCGCTCGGCGGACTGGGCCGGATTCGCCTCGGTCCTGGAGCAGATGGCCCACGATGCCTCCGAGGTGGGCGCTCAGGCGGAGCTCTGGGTGCGGGCCGGGACCCTGCGGCTCACCCGGCTCCGGGACGGCCCGGGCGCGCTGGCCGATTTTCGCCGGGCCACCGCCGCCGACCCGGCCCGAGCCGATGCGGTGAGCCTCGCCGGCGAGCTGCTGCTCGACAGCGGCGCCACCCGCGAGGCCCAGGCCGCCTTCTCGGCCCTGGCCGATCGCCTGGAGGCGATGGGGCGGCTCCGCGAGGTCGCCGCACTGCGTTCCTTCATCCCAGCCCCCTCGCCCAACGGGCCCCCGGTACCGCCGAGGTCCACCCCGCTGGAGCTCCTCCCTCCCGCCGGCGCCTCGCTCGACGCGGCGCCTCCCGCGCCCGTCCCGGCCCCCCGCCCCGGGCCGGTCACGCCGGTGCCCTTCGCGCTCGCCCCCCCAGATCCCGGGCGGGACGGGTCGCATCTGCTACCATCTGCTCCGCCGTCGCCGGTCGCCGCACCTCTGCAGCCCGGCGAGGCACCGGCTCGGGGAACCCTGGAGGTGCGCTTGGCCACCGGTGTCGAAGCCGTCAAGACGTACGCCGCCATCCTCCACAAGAAGCCCACCGACGCCGAGGCCCTGGCCGGTCTGGAGGCGCTCCTCGAGGACCCGGCGCGCCGCGAGGAGGCGGCGCGTGCCCTGGTGGCGGCGTACGAGGCGGTCAAGGAGCACCGGAAGCTGGTCGGCATCCTGGAGGTCGTCGCCGAGCTGACCAAGGACCCGGCCGAGCGCGTCCTGGCGCTCCAGCAGGCGGCCCACGTCCATCTCCACCACCTCCGGCAGCCGGAGCTGGCCTTCGCCGCCCTGGCCCGTGCGCTGCGCCTGGCGCCGGCCGATGCGGGCCTGCGCTCCGCCGCCCGCCGGGCCGCCGAGGACGCCGACGCCATGGACGGCTTCGCCTCGGTCCTCACCGAGCTGGTGGGCCAGGCCGATGGTCCGGTCCGGGCGGCGCTTCTCCGGGAGCTGGCCGACGTGCAGGAGAAGAAGCTCGATGACCGGAAGGGCGCCGTCGCCCACCTCGAGGCGCTCCTCGCCCTGGAGCCGACCAGCGTCGATGCGCTGCGCGCGCTCCAGCGGCTCCACCGCGCCGGCGAGCAGTGGGCCGGGCTGGCCAAGGTGCTGGACACCCTGGCCTCGGTGGTGAGCGAGCCGGCGGAGCGGGTGGCCCTCTGGCGCGAGGCGGCCCTGCTGCACGAGGGGAAGCTCGCCGACCGCGAGACAGCCACCGCCTTCTGGCGCCGCATCGCCGAGGCCGACCCCCTCAACCGGGAGGCGGTCACCGCGCTCGACCGGCTGTCCATCGAGCTGGGCAAGGACGAGTGGCTGGCCTTCGCCCTCGAGCTGCGGCGGGCCCAGGAAGGGCAGAGCCCGCAGGGGCGGGAGGCCACTTTCCGCCTGGCGCAGCTCCGCCGCGACAAGCTGCGCGACAACGCCGGCGCCCTGCAGCTGCTCGAGGCGGTGCTGGTCGAGGACCCGGGGCACCAGCCGACCCGGGACCTGCTCGAGGCCTGGGCCCGGTCCCATGCCCAGGAGAGCGCCACCGCGCTGGAGATCCTCGACCCGGTGCTCGCCCGGACCGGCGACCACGCCCGCCGCGTGGCCATCCGCGAGGCGCGGATGGCCGATGCCCTCTCCGAGGAGAAGGCCCGGCTGGCCCGCGAGCTCCGCGCCATCCTCGAGCGAGACCTGGCCTCGCCCGAGCGCGCCTTCGAGGCCGCCGCCCGGGCCTTCCTCGACGGGGTGGACCGGCCGGCGGCGCGGGCGGACCTGGAACGGCTGGCCCGAACCAGCGGCTCCTACGAGGGCCTGGCGCAGGTCTACGAGCAGCTCGCCTCCAAGCTGCAGGAGCCGGAGGGCACCGACGTGCTCCGCCGCGCCGCCGAGCTGCGTGAGAACCTGGGGCAGGCCGACCATGCCATCCGCGACTGGCAGACCCTGCTCGCCGCCTCGCCGCAGGATCGCCAGGCCCTCGATGCGCTCGGGCGTCTGTTCGAGCAGAGCCGCAACGCCAAGGAACTGGCCGAGATCACCTTGAAGAAGGCGCAGCTGGCCGGCGCCCCGGCCGAGCGTCGCGCCCTCCTCCTCCGGGCGGGGACGACGCTGGAGGCGGCCGGAGAGGACGCCCGGGCCATCGACGCCTTCAAGGAGGCGCTCGCCCTGGCCCGCGGCGTGGACGGCCTGGAGGCGCTCGACCGCCTCTACGGGAAGACCCAGGACGCGGACGCGCAGGGCGACGTGCTCGCCCAGCTGGTCGCCGCCACCTCGGGGGACGTCCGCCGGAGCTACCTGCTCCGGCGCTGCCAGCTGCTCGAGCGGCAGGGGGACCTCGCCCCGGCGGTGGCCGGATATGCCCAGCTGCTGGAAGGGGCGCCGAGCGACGCCAGCGCCGTGGCCGGTCTGGAGCGCCTGCTCGAGTCCGAGGCCGTGCGCCAGGAGGCGGCCCGCGTCCTGGAGGGCGTTTACCGGAGCGTCAACGATGCCCGGCACCTGGTGGAGGTGCTCGAGCTCCGCGTTCCGGCGGCCACCACCACCCAGCGCATCGCTCTCCTCGACGAGGTGGCCACGCTGCGCGAGGCGCTCGGGCAAAGGGACCTGGCCTTCGCCGCCCGGGCCCGGGTCTTCGCCGAGGCGCCCGAGAATCCCGCCCACCGCGAGCAGGTGGAGCGGCTGGCGGCCGAGTGCGGTGCCTTCGAGGAGCTGGCGGCGGTGTACGAGGACCAGCTCGAGCGCGGCGTCACCAACGCCACCTCCACCGAGCTGTGGCGGCGGCTGGCCCACCTCTACGGTGAACGGCTGGAGCGCCCGGAGCTGGCGGTCAAGGCCTACGAGGAGCTGGCGCGCCGCGAGCCCAAGAACCTGGACGTGCTCGGCGCGCTGGCACGGCTCCACCACCGCCAGGGCGACTGGCACGCGCTGGCGGCGGTGCTCAAGCGCCAGGTGATGGCCGACCCGTCACCGGCGCGCCAGATGGAGCTCCTCGCCGAGCTGGGGACGCTGGCCGAGCAATCGCTCAACGACCGGCAGCTCGCCGCGCAGGCCTACGGGGAGATCCTCTCCCGGAAGGCGGACGACGCCGGGGCCATCCGCGCCCTGGGCAAGGTGCTCACCGAGAGCGAGCGCTGGCCGGAGCTGGCCTCGCTCATCGTCCGGGAGATCCAGCTGGCCGAGGCCGGCCAGCGCTCGGAGGAGATGTTCGACCTCATGGTGCGCCTCGGCCGGCTGCGGCTGACTCGGCTCGACGACCCGAGGGGTGCGCTGCAGATGTTCGAGGAGGTCCTGCGGCGGCGCCCGGGCCACGCCGGGGCGGTCGGGGCGCTCGAGGAGATGGCGCGCTCGCAGAGCTCGCTCCGCGGCGAGGCGGCCGAGGCGCTGGAGCCCATCTTCACCGCCGGCGGCGACCACCTGCGGCTGGTCCAGGTCCTCGAGGCGCGGGCCGCCACCGAGCCCAAGCCGGAGGACCGAGCCGCGCTGCTGCGCAAGGTGGGGAAGCTCTACGCTGGCCCGCTCGAGAACCCGGAGCTGGCCTTCGTCGCCGCGGCCCGTGCCCTGCGCGAGCTCCCCGACGAGGAGCCGTCGCTGGCGCTGCTGGTTTCCCTGGCCGAGCGCGGCCACGGTCAGGAGGAGCTGGCCGCGCTCCTCGGCGAGGTGCTCCCGCGGGCCTCGAGCGACGTCGCCCGGGCCGGCCTCACCCGCGCCCTGGCGCGCGCCCAGGCCTCGCTCGGGCGGGTCGACGAGGCGGTGAAGGCCTGGGAGCGGCTCCTCGAGTCGCAGCCGGCCGACGCCGAGGCCCTCACCGCGCTCGAGCGGCTGCACGCCCAGGCCGGACGCCCGGCCGAGGTGCTCGAGGTGCTCCGCCGGCAGCTCGCCGCCACCGAGGACCCGGCAGCCCGGGCGGCCCTCCTCCTCAGGATGGCCGCACTTCAAGACAGCGCGCTGGCCGACCCGGTGGGGGCGCTGGCCACCCTGCGTCGACTCCTGGAGGTCAAGCCCGACGACGCCGAGGCGCTGGAGCGGATGGACGCCCTCTGCACCCGGGCCGAGCGGTGGCCGGAGGTCGCCGACGTGCTCGCCCGCCGCATCGCCCTGGCCGACGCGCGCGCCGCCCTCGAGCTCAAGGCGCGCCTCGGCGAGGTGCGGGAGCTCAGGCTGCTCGACAAGTTCGGGGCGCTGGAGCTCTACCGCGAGGTGCTCGCCGCCGATCCGCGCCACGCCGCCGCCCTCGGCCGGGTGGAGGAGCTGGTCCAGAAGGACCCCCAGAACAAGGCGGCGGCGGAGGTGCTCCTCGCCGCCTGCCGCGCCGCGGGTGCGCTGCCCAAGCTGGCCGCTGCCCTCGACGCTCGGGTGGCGGTCTCCCCCGACCCCTTCGAGCGCAAGTCGCTGCTCGTCGAGCTGGCCGGCCTCCGGGAGCAGGCCCGGGAGGCCGAGCCGGCCTTCCTCGCCCTGTTCCGGGCGTTCCGCGAGGACCCCAACGATGCCCCGCTGCGCCAGCGGCTGGACCGGCTGGCCGAGGTGGCGCGCGCGCACGAGGAGCTGGCCGCCGCCTACGAGGAGGAGCTGCCGCGCATCGCCGAGGCGGCCGACGCCGCCCGGGTCTCCTTCCGCATCGGCGAGCTGCTCGAGCAGCGCCTTCAAGAGCCGGCCAAGGCCATCGAGGCCTACGAGCGAGCGCGGACGCTCGACCCGGGGCTCGCCTCGGCCAGCCTCCAGGCGCTGGTGCGCCTCTACGCTCAGGTCTCGAGGCCGGACCGACTGGCCGGCGCCCTCGAGGAGCTGGAGAAGCGCACCGGGGATGGAACGGAGAAGGCGCAGCTCCTCCTGCGGCTCGCCCAGGTGGCCCAGGTGGAGCTGGAGGATCCGGCCCGTGCCGTGGACGCGCTGGAGCGGGTGCTGGCGGTGGACCCCAAGAACCAGACCGCCGCCCGCCAGCTCGAGCCGCTCTACGAGGCCGCCGGCCGTCAGGACCGCCTCTTCGCCGTCCTCCGCGTCCTGCGCGACGTCGCCTCCGGGCCCGAGCGGGAGCGCATCCTGGCCAAGATGGTCAAGGTCTCCGCCGAGGGCCTGGCCGACCTCGAGGCCTCCATCGAGCTGTACAGCGAGCTGCACGCCCGGAATCCGCGCTCGGACCAGGCCTTCACCGCGCTGGAGCAGGCCCTGGAGAAGGCCGAGCGGTGGGAGGACCTCCGGGCGCTCCTCGCCGGCCGCCGGGCACAGGTGTCGGAGCCGCGCGAGCAGGTCCGTCTCGACGAGCGGCTCGGGACCCTGCTCTACCGGAAGCTCGGCCGCCCGGAGGAGGCGCTCGCTCCCCTGCGGGCCGCCCTGGAGCGCGACGCCCGGAACCGCGGCGCGCTGGAGACCCTGCGCGACGCGCTGGCCGAACTCGGCCGCCGCGAGGACCTGGTGGTGGTGCTCCGACGCCTCATCCCGCTCCAGGACGACGCCTCCGGGGTGAAGGCCATCCGCATCCGGCTGGCCGAGGTGCTGGCCGAGATGCAGAAGCGCGAGGAGGCGCTCGACGCCGCCCGGCGCGCCCTGGAGGTCGAGCCGCACACCATCCCCGAGCTGGACCGGGTCCGCCAGGTCTTCGTCTCCCTCCGGGCCTTCGGCGACGCGGTCCGGGCGCTGGAGCTCAAGGCGGACGTCTTCCAGCGCCTCGAGGAGCGCGACCAGGTGGTGGCCACCCTCTTCGAGATGGCCGACCTGTGGACCGGCCCGGGTGGAAAGCCGGAGTCGGCGGCCCCGGTGCTGGAGCGGCTCCTGGAATCCGACCCGGCCAACCGCACCGCCTACGAGCGGCTGCTCGCCCTCTATGCCCAAGTGAGCGACTGGCGATCGCACGCGCAGCTGGTGGACCGCTACCTGCCCAACCTGGTGACCGAGGAGGAGAAGATCCGGGCGCTGCGCGACCTGGGGCAGGTGCGCGAGCAGAAGCTGGGCCAGAAGGACGGCGCCTTCCTCGCCCTGTGCCGGGCGCTCCAGCTCGATCCCTCGGACGACGCCCTGCGCGAGGACGTGGAACGGCTGGCCGAGGAGACCGGCTCCTACGAGGAGCTGGCCGCGGTCTACGAGCAGGTGGCGGACGAGCTTCCCCGCGGCCCGCTCGCCACCCGGCTCTACCTGGTCCTGGCCCGGGTGCAGGACAAGAATCTCGACGACGCGGCGGCCGCCGAGGCGGCGCTCCGGAAGATCCTCGAGTTCGACCCGACCAACGCCCTGGCCCTCGATGCGCTGGCCTCCACCTTCGCCCGGCGCGGGCGGGACCGGGAGTACGTGGTGGCGCTGGAGCAGAAGCTCGAGGCCGCTCCCTCCATCGAGGCCCGGAAGCAGATCCTCCGGGAGATCTCCCGCACCTACGTCGAGCGGCTCCACGACGTGGACGAGGGAGCGGCCGCGCTGATGCGCGCGCTGGAGCTCGAGCCCGACGCCGACACCCTGGCCGAGCTGGCCAAGCTCTACCGCGACCAGCACATGTGGGGGGACCTGGCGGCCACCCTGTCCCGGGCGCGGGACCTGGCCCCCTCGCTCGAGGAGCGGGCCCGCATCCAGGTGGAGGTGGCCCAGGTCCAGGAGCGGGACATCGGGGACGAGGAGGCGGCGGTGGAGGCCTACCGCGAGGCGCTCGAGCTCGACCCGTCCGCCCGCGAGGCGGTGGATGCGCTGGAGCGCCTCTACACCCGCCTCAACCGCCCGGCCGACCTGCTCGCGGTCTACGAGCGTCAGCTGGAGCTGACCGAGGACTACCGGGAGAAGGTCCGCATCCTCTTCCGGTCGGCGGCCATCTGGGAGGACACCTACCAGAACGCCGCCAACGCCGACGCCTGCGTGGAGGGCATCCTCACCCTCGACCCCACGAATCTGCAGGCGATCAAGACGCTGGAGCGGCTCCGGCTGGCCCAGGGGCGCTGGGAGGACCTGGTGATGGTGCTGGAGCGGCACATCCAGCTCGCCACCGAGCCCGAGGAGCAGGCCGAGCTCTATGTCCAGCTCGGCGACGTGTACCGGGACCAGCTCCGCCGCGCCGACCGGGCGGTGGATGCTTACCAGGCGGCGCTCCAGGCCCTGCCCAGCCACCGTCCGGCGATGCACGCCCTGGGAGTCCTCTACGAGCGCAGCGGCAACTGGCCGTTCGCGCTGGAGGTGCTCCACCAGGAGGCGCAGGTGCTCGGGCGAAGTCCGGAGGCGGTGGAGGTGCTCCACCGGATGGGGAAGATCAACGAGGAGATGCTCGGCGACGCGGCCACCGCCAAGGGCTGGTACGCCGAGGCCCTGCGCATCGATCCCGACCACCTGCTCACGCTGCGGGCGCTGCGCGGGATGCACGAAGGCGAGCAGGACTGGGACAGCTACGAGCAGGTCCTGGCCGCCGAGGCGCGGGCCACCGACGAGGGGCCGGAGAAGGCCCAGGCGGAGCTGGCCCTGGCCCGCTTCCACAGCGAGCGCCGGGAGGACGTGGCTGCCGCCACCCACTGGTACGAGGAGGCCATCCGCCACCAGCCGGAGCTGGTCGACGCCGCGCTCCCCCTGGCCGACCTGTACATCGCCCGGGAGTCCTGGGACCGGGCCGAGGAGATGCTCGAGGTGGTGGTGCGCCAGCTCAAGGCGCGCGCCCTGGCCGATCCGGAAGGGGGGGTGGAGAAGGAGCTCTGCCGCCAGGTGTACCGGCTGGGATACGTCTCGGAGAAGCTCGGGCGCCGCGACGCCGCCCTGGCCCACTACGAGGAGGCCTACCAGCTCGACGCCACCTACCTGCCGGCGCTGGAGGGCTACGCCCACCTCCTGGTCCAGTCCAAGGCCTACGACCAGGCGCTCAAGGTGCTTCAGACCATCCTCATCCACCACCGCGAGGACCTCACCGACCTCGAGGTGGTGGAGGTCTACTGGCAGATCGGCGAGGTGCACACCGCCCTCGGCCAGATGGACCGGGCCCAGAACCACTTCGAGAAGGCGCTGGCCATCGACCCCGGCCACGAGCCCTCGCTGCGGGCGCTGATCCAGATCGCCGACGCCGCCGGGCGCTGGGAGCGGTCGGCCGAGTACCGCCAGAGCCTGCTCCAGTCCCTGGACGGCGACGCGAAGGCGGAGGCCGCGCTCGAGCTGGGCAAGCTGGCGCGGGAGAAGCTCCACGACGCCCACATGGCCATCGACGCCTACCAGGTCGCGCAGAAGCTCAGGCCCGAGGACGTCGACGTCATGGATGCCCTCTACGTCCTTCTCCGCGAGACCCGGCAGCCGCTCAAGGCGGCGGAGATCCTCGAGGAGATGCTGCGCACGCCGGCGCTCCAGGCCGACCCGCAGCGCGCGAAGCGGGTGTGGTACGCGCTCGGCGAGTCGTACCGCGACGACCTGAAGGACGTCCCGCGCGCCGTGGAGGCCTTCAACGCCGCGCTGGAGCTGGATCCGCGCTTCATCGAGGCGTTCGGCGCCATCGAGCAGCTCCTCTCCGCGGAGAAGGAATGGAAGCCGCTGGAGGAGAACTACGCCCGGATGATCCAGCGTCTACCCAAGACCGACGACACCCACGACGCCCGGATGGCTCTCTGGAAGACGCTGGGCGACCTCTACCACCAGGTCCTCAAGCAGCCCCAGGAAGCGCTGATGGCCTTCCAGGTGGCCGCCGCCGGGCTCCCCGACGATGCCGCCGTCCAGGAGACCTACGGGGACCTGCTCGCCGCCACGCCGGGGAGCGAGGACAAGGCGGTGGCCGCCTACCGCCGCGCCCTGGCCGGGACGCAGAATCCGCGAAAGGTGGCCTCGGCCCTGGCCGAGCTGGCCGCCAAGCGCAAGGACTACGACGGCGCCTGGATGGCCGCCCAGGTCGTCTCCGGGCTGCTCGGGGACCCCGGTCCGGCGGAGAAGGAGATCCTCACCAAGCTCGGCCCCTACGCCAAGAAGCGCGAGGTGGCCCAGCGGGGGCTGAGCGACCGCCTCTGGACCTCGCACCTCTTTCACCCCAAGGTCCGCACGCCGCTGGCGGAGCTGTTCGGCCTGCTCTTCCAGCACGCCGGCCACCTCTCCGCCGTTCCGCTGTCCCAGCTCGGCATCAACCCCAAGCGCCACCGCATCGATGTGGGGACCGCTCAGGAGTACCAGATCCACCACTACCGGCACGTGGCCAAGCTGCTCGGGCTGGAGGCGGTGGAGCTCTACTCCCCCTTCCTCGTGGCCACGCGGGACAAGATGGCCAAGCGCACCTCCGAGCCTGCGCCCGAGCCGCTGGTGGGCATCGAGATCTGTCACACCCACCCGGTGTCGCTGAAGGTCGGCGGGAGGTTCTTCGGCGAGCCGGGGCAGAAGGACACCTACGCCCTGCTCGGGCGAACGCTGGCCGGGCTCCGCCCGGAGTTCGTGCTCGCCCAGAGGCTCCTGCCCGAGCAGCTGGAGGCGATGTTCCAGGCGGCCCTGGCCCTCGCCGGCTTCAGCTGGCGCTGGACGGCGCCCCCGGCGGTCATCGAGGCCGAGCGGCAGAAGCTCGAGCCGGTGCTCCCCGAGCCTGCCCGCGTGGCGCTGATGCGGGCGGCGCAGGAGGTGGTCAAGCGCGGCCATGCCGAGGGCATCAAGGAGTACCTGGAGGGGGTCGAGCTGACCTCGGTCCGCTGCGCCCTCTTCGTCGCCGGCGACGTCGAGCCGGTGAAGCGGCTGGTGCAAGGGGAGAGCGGCTCGGCCTACCGTGTCCCGGGAAAGGCGAAGATCCGCGAGCTGATGGGCTTCGCGGTCTCCGAGGACCTGGCCGCCCTGCGCACCGCGGTGGGCACGGCGGTGGAGGTCTCGCGTCGGTAGATCCGGCGGTCCCTCGAGCGCGTTCAACGTGCGGCCCCACGCTCACCCCCGGGGTGCGCCCGCTCGGGTGGGTCCGGGGCCTTCCTTGACCCGTGCCCGAGCAGCCGGTGTAAGGTGATGACCGACGCGAGAAACCCTCGAGCTTTCAGAGGCTTCGCCAGGCCCGATGCGCTTTTCCTGTGACAGCTGTCGCGCGCAGTACAACATCGCCGACGAGAAGGTCGGCCCGCGCGGCGTCAAGGTCCGGTGCAAGAAGTGCGGCCACGTCATCCACGTGCGCCACCCGGAGGCCGAGGCCGAGGGAGCGGTGGCCGGGCTCCAGGAAGCGGAGCCCCCGCCCCCGGCGAGCGAGACGCCCACCGGCGAGAACAACATCTTCAGCGGCGTGGACGAGGACGAGATCGGCGCCGCCTTCGACCAGGCCCTGGGCGGCGAGGGAGGGCAGGTCACCAACCCCTTCCAGCCCGCCGACACCGATTCCACCCGGGTCATGGACGAGGAGTCGGTCAAGCGCTTTGCCGAGATGTCCCAGGGAGGGACGCCGACCCCGGTTTCGCCTCCTACCGCCGTCGCCTCCTTCGAGTGGTTCGTCGCCGTGGACGAGGTGCAGACCGGACCGCTCAGCGAGGCCCGGGTGAAGGAACTCTGGGACCGGGGGGAGATCGGCCCGGACAGCCTGACGTGGAGGCAGGGGCTGGCGGACTGGATTCCCCTCTCCGAGGTGGGAGAGCTGGCGGCGCTGCTCGCCCCCCGGCCGTCACGCCCGATGTTCGCCCCGGCGGCCACCCCGGTGGCGCCGGCGGTGATGACCGTTCCGGTGGAGTCGGCCTTCAGCGCCGGGGGCGTGACGCGCACGGTGAGGTCCGACGTCCCGGTGGCCACCGCCTCCCCGGACACCGGATTTCGACCGGCGGCCAGCGCCGCGCTGGCATCGCTGGTCAAGGACGAGATCGAGGCGCTGAACAAGCCCCCGCCTCCCAAGGAGCCCCCGCCGCCGGCACCGAAGCCACTGCTCGAAGTGCCGGAGGAGCCGGTGAAGCGGACCGGGCCGTCGGCCACGGCCATGCCCGCCGTGCGTCCGGGCGGCAACGGCGCGGCCACCGCGCCCACGCCCTTCGCCTACCGCGCCCCCACCGGGACGATGGCCGCGGCGCGCAAGGGGATGACGCTGGGCATGGCGGCCCTGGGAATCGGCGTGGTGGCGCTGGCCGGCGTGGGCTACCTGGTCTACCGGTCGCTCCATCCGGCGGCGGTGTCGACGGTGGCTCAGCCGGTGCCGCCCCCGGCCGCCGTCCTTCCGCCTCCCGCGCCGCCGGCGCCCGCCGCCCAGACGCCGCCGGCGAACGCCGCCACCCCCACTCCACCCCCGGCTCCATCCGCCAAGGCACCCGCCCCCCCGGCGCTGGCCAAGGCGCCGACACCCGTGCCCGCCGAGGCGCCGCCGCGCCGTTCCACCTCGAAGAGCAGCCGGAGCTCGAAGCAGGCCAGCGCCGCGTCCGAGCCGGCGGGGCTCGAGGGCCCGGGCAAGGACACCATCGAGGGAACCCGGGCGCGGAACAAGTCCGACGATCTCTTCGACGAGGTGTTCGGGACGCCGGACGGGAAGAAGGCCGCGCCGGCCGCCGACAAGGGCAAGAAGGTGGCCGCCTACGTGCCGCCCGCCCCGGGCGTGACCGACGTCCCGGAAAAGGTCGGCGACGGGGACATCATGTCCGTGGTCCTGGCGAACAAGGCCGCGGTGCAGCGCTGCGCCGACGAGCAGAAGGCCCGCGACCCGAACCTGCACGGCACGCTGGTCGTCCACTGGGTGATCCAGACCTCGGGGAAGACGACCAACGTTGCGCCGGCGACCGAGGCCTTCAAGGGCTCGTACTTCGCCACCTGCACCACCGGCCTGGTGAAGAACTGGGTGTTCCCCAAGCACCGCTTCTCGCCCGGCCAGGCGGTGGACTTCCCCTTCAAGTTCTGATGCGGGGGCGGGTCCGTCCCGCTCCTTCCCCCCGATGCGACTGCCGCTCGAGCCGCCGCTTCCCGACCTGCCCATCCGGCCGGTCCGCGAGATGGGTCTCAAGGAGCTGGAGCGCGTCCGGCTCATCCTGCGCGGGGGCAGCGTCATCGACTGGCGGCGGCTCCACTTCCGCACCCGCGACGAGGTGGACCGCTTCCTCCGCCTCTGCTGTCTGGACCTCTCCCGGAGCCATGACGACGCCTGGGCGCGGACGGTGCTCGGCGATGCGGTGGAGTACCTCCGGAGGACGTTTGGCTACCGGGTGGCCGATGCGGTGGCCCGGCCCCACGAGGTGCACGACCTCTTTCTCTTCGCCTCCGGGGTGAAGGAGCCGCGGCTGCGCCGCATCGCCTGCATCGTCCTGAAGTGCATGCACGTGGTGCAGCACAT
>DASPUU010000157.1:0-5154 GCA_035622755.1 Myxococcaceae bacterium | reverse complement strand
GGTGGAACCTTCGTCGCCCGCCAGCTCTCCGCGCCGCTCCGCGGACCGCTGGCTCCGCGCGCCGTCGGCCCTCACCGGGCCCGCGCCGGATATGACCTCGGTCCGCCGCTGGAGCTGCCGCTGCCGCCGGCCTGGCCGGAGGGGACGCTGGTGCTGGCCAAGGGAGCGCCCGACCCGCGGCTGGTGCCGGTGGCCGAGCTGACCCGCGCCTACCGCCGCGCCCTGGCCCGGCACGGCGCGGAGCTGCTCGGCTACGGCGACCCGCGCGGCCACGTCCGCCTGCGGAGCGCGCTCTCCGAGATGCTCACCACCACCCGGGCCATCGCCTGTGGTCCGGAGGACGTGGTGGTGACGCGGGGCAGCCAGATGGCGCTGGACCTGGTGGCCCGGGCGCTTCTCCGCCCGGGGGACGTGGTGGCGGTGGAGTGCCTCGGCCACCGCGGGGCCTGGACCGCCCTCCGACTCGCCGGCGCCGAGCTCTTTCCAGTTCCCGTCGACGGGGCCGGCCTGGACGTGGCCGCGCTGGAGGAGCTGGCGGCGCGCCGGCGCATCCGCGCCGTCTACGTCACGCCGCACCACCAGTTCCCGACCACCGCCGTTCTCCCCGCGGCCCGGCGAATGCAGCTGCTTCAGCTGGCGCGGGCCCTGCGCATCGCGGTCATCGAGGACGACTACGACCACGAGTTTCACTACGACGGGCGGCCCGTGCTTCCCCTGGCCGCCCGCGACGAGGCGGGAGTGGTGGTCTACGTGGGGACCCTGTCCAAGGTGCTCGCCCCGGGGCTGCGCATCGGGTACCTGGTCGCCCCGCCCGCCGTCCTGGAGCGCATCCAGGCCCTCCGCCAGGTGGCCGACCTGCAAGGCGATCTGGCCCACGAGTGCGCCGTCGCCGAGCTCTTCGAGGATGGCGACCTGATGCGCCACGTCCGGCGGATGCGGCGCGTGAACCGCGCGCGGCGCGACGCGCTGGTGGAGGCGCTTCGGCGGCGGCTGGCGAGCGTGGTCGAGTTCACCGTGCCGCCCGGGGGGATGGCGCTCTGGGCCCGGGTGGCACCGGACGTGGACGTGGAGGCCTGGTCGGCGCGCGCCGTGGGACGCGGCGTCGCCTTCCGCGGAGGGCGCTTCTACGACTTCGACGGCGCCACGCTGCAGGCGACCCGGCTCGGCTTCACCCCGCTCGACGAGCGCGAGCTCGACGAGGCGGTGAAGCGCATGGCCGAGGCGCTCCCGCCGGCCCGGCCATCTCAGGAACGGAGGCGGGGGAGTCACGCTCACCCGACCCTTCCTTCGCCGGTGGGCGAGGCTCCCTGAGCACGGCTCCTCGGGGGCGCAACGAATCGGCCCCGGCGGGTCCCCCAGAGAGGGCGGGGACGCACATCTCGAGGAGCCAGCCGTGGACTGGGAGAAGGTCAAGGGCAGGATTCGAAGAGGGACCCGGCGCGCCGGCGCTCACGAGCCGGGGGCCGTGGAAGCCGGGCGTCCCTGGCCGGCGCTCCGGCCCATCGACTTCGAGGGCGAGGACACGAGCCTCACCCAGGAGGAGATTGGCCTTCTCAAGTAGCGCTCGAGGCCGGCTCTCGGAGGCCACAAGGCCAGCTCATGCGCTCGGGCGGGAGGAGCCGATGAGCCGCGCGCATTTCCTGGCGCACCGCGTCAGCAACGTTAAGCTGCCTGCAGGAAATGACGATGGAGCGCAAGGAGAAGTCCCGTGAGCGCCCGCGGCCCGTCCGGCCCGAGGAGAGGCCGCGCGCGCCGGGGGACGATCGCTGGCCGACGCTGAAGGCGATCGATTTCGAGGGCGAGGACACGAGCCTCACCCAGGCCGAGCTGGAGATCTTGAAGTAGGCCGAAGGGCGCGCCAGGCGCTCACCGGGCTGCGGGGCTCACCACCACCACGCCGTCCTTCATGACGAAGCCCACCCGCTCGGTGGCGGTGATGTCCTGGAGCGGGTCCTCCCGCATGGCCACCAGGTCGGCGCGCGCGCCTTTCGCCAGCGTGCCGAGCACTCCTTCCTGTCCGAGCAGGACGGCGGCACTCGCCGTCCCCGACCGGAGGGCCTGCCAGGGGGTCATCCCCAGTGCCACGTAGCGCCGGAATTCCTCGGCCTGGTTCAGCTGGTCCCAGGGGAAGCCTCCGGCATCCGTGCCGAGCGCGATGGGCACGCCCGCCGCCAGGGCCCGCTTGAAGGAGGCCCGGGCCGCCTGCGCCAGCTCGTTCCAGATGGGGTTGGTCGTGCTGCGCGGGGCGGCGACGTAGTCGGTCACCGTCAGGGTCGGGCAGAGGAACACCTTGCGCTCGGCCATCCGCTTCACTGTGGCGTCGTCGAGCACGTCCCCATGCTCGATGGAATCCACTCCCGCGGCCAGGGCGATGGCGTGGCCGGTGGGCGTGATGGAATGGGCGGCCACCTTGCGACGCGTCCGGTGCGCCTGGTCGACGATGGCGGTGAGCTCCTCCTGGGTGAAGTTGGGCAGGCTGCGGATCTGCCCGTCCGGCTGCCGGTAATAACCGCGGTCGGCGTAGACCTTGATCCAGTCCGCCCCGCGCGAGATCTGGTCGCGCACCGCGCGCCGGCAGGCCTCGGCCCCGTCGCACGTCTCCACGCCGTGGGGCATGGCCAGCTCCCAGGAGAAGCCGAGCAGCGGGTAGGCCCCGGTCGGCGCCAGCGCCTTGGTGGCCACGAACAGCCGGGGCCCCTCGATGACGCCCGCGGCCACCGCCTTCTTCAGGTCGACGTCGGCGAACCCCGCGCCCTCGTTCCCGATGTCGCGCAGGGTGGTGAAACCGTGCCGGAGCGCGATGCGCATGGCGCGGGTGGCGCGCAGCGCCCGGTAGGGGAGCGATTCCTTGAGCAGCTGCTCGTCGTACTCGGCGGCGGTGGCGTCCCCCTGGAGGAGCACGTGGGTGTGCGCATCGATGAAGCCCGGCATCAGGGTGTAGCCCGAGAGGTCGATGACCGTGGCGCCCGGCGGCGCGGTGGTCGAGACCTCGCGGATGGTGCCGCCCTCGACGATGACGTAGGCAGGGCCGCGGTCCTTCTCCGCGGCGACGTCGAGGACGTGGGTGGCCTTCACCGCCATCACGGTCGGCGGGGCGGCCGCTCCCGCCATCGACCACGCCAGAGCCAACCCCAGAGCCAGCTGCGCCATGTCGTCCTCCCCTCGCCCCGCCGGCGCCGTCCCGCGCGGGGGGCGCACTCTCCCACGCCTCGGGGCTCGGCGCCCGCCCCGGGAAGCGACCCTGGCACCGGCGGCCCCCTCCCGGGCACCGGCGGTTCCCCGGGAACGACCACCCGGATCCGGCTGCGCCGGCAGCCCCAAGGGTCTACTTTACGCGGGGATGACGGCTCCGCCCCCCGAATCGAGGACTGCCCGCCCGGCGGGCGATTTCCCGGCCAGTGGCCACCGGCTGCTCGGCATCGGCGTGGTGGTCATCGTCGCCCTCCTCCAGGTCGCGACGCAGTACATCGCCAACCACGATCCGCCGAGGACCCTGTCCCAGCTCCTCTACCTGGCGGTCGAGATGCCGCCCCTCATGCTCGCCCTCTCGGCGGTGTTCGCCCGCGGCTACCGGCGGCATGCCGGGGCGGTGCGGCTGGTCGCCTCCGGCATCCTGGTGGCCGCGGCCATCGGAGCGTCCTGCGGAGCGCTCTACTGGGTGGGGATCCAGCGCTTCCCGGCCCTGCGGCTGCACGCGCCCACCGTGCCGCCGCCGGCCCTGGCATCGGCCATGCTCTACGGGGTGGCGGCGGCGCAGAGCCGCTTCGGCCTCTGGGCGCTGGCGTTCCTCTTGCCGGCAGTGCTAGAGCTCGGACGCATTCGCTCCCTGGAGACGGAAAAACTCGGGCTGGAGGCGGAGAAGCTGCGCGCCGCGGCCGAGCTTGCCCGGCTGCGCGCCCACCTCGAGCCCCATTTCCTGCTCAACACTTTGAATGCCATCGCCGGTCTGGTGACCGAGGACCCCCGCGAGGCGCGGCGCCTCGTGGCCGCGCTGGGCGATCTGCTCCGGGACGCCCTGCGCGATGAGGACGAGATGCAGACCCTGGACGCGCAGGTGGCCTGGCTTCGCCGCTACGCGGAGATCCTCGAGGCGCGCCACCGGGGAGACCTGACCTTTCGCTGGGACATCGACGAGCAGAGCCGCGACGTCCTCCTCCCGCGCCTCCTCCTCCAGCCGCTGGTGGAGAACGCCGTCAACCACGGAGCCCTCCGGCGCCCGGGCGGAGGGCTGGTGACGCTGCGGACCGCGCTCTCCGGGGACTCGATGCTCTGCGTCGTGGAGGACAACGGCCCCGGCATCCCGGAGAGCAGCGTGCGCACCGGCGCCTTCGGCCTCCGGTCGGTGCGCCGGCGGCTCGAGCTCCGCTACCCGAACCGGGCCCGGCTCTCGCTCGAGTCGTCGCCCGCCGGGACCCGCTCCATCGTCGAGCTGCCGCGGCAGGCGTCGGTGGGCGGTCCGCGGGGAGCCTGACCGATGCCGCTGCTGCGCGCCCTGGTGGTCGAGGACGAGTGGCCGGCCCGCAACTACCTGGTCGAGCTCCTCGAGACGTCCCGGGCCGCCCAGGTGGTCGGCGCGGTGGCCTCGGTGGAGGAGGCGCGCGAGGCGCTCCAGGCATCGTCCGGTCTCTCGGTGGACGTGGTCTTCGTCGACGTCCAGCTGGCTGCCCAGCGGGGAGACCGGGCCGGGCTGGAGCTGGTGCGCGAGCTGGCGCGGACCCACCCCGGGCTGCTCTTCGTCCTGGCCACCGCCTTCGAGCAGCACGCGCTGGAGGCCTTCGACCTGGGGGTGGTGGACTACCTGCTCAAGCCCTTCACCGAGGAGCGCATCGCCCAGTGCCTGCAGCGACTGGACGGGCGGCGGCGGGTGCCCCCCGGCGGCCGCCCGGCGCTGCGCATCGTCGCCCGGCGCAAGCGCAATCTCGTGTTCCTCGAGCCGTCTGACATCTGGGCCTTCGAGGCCGCCGAGCGAATGACCTTCGTCCACACCCCGGGAGGACGGTTCGACATGGACCTCTCGCTGAGCGCCATCGAGCTCTCGCTCGGGCGCGGGCTGACCCGGGTCCATCGCAACTGGCTGGTGAACCTGGCCCACGTCCGGGAGCTGGAGCGGGACGGCACCGAGACCCGGGTCTTCGTCGGTCCGGCGCTGGGAGA
>DASPUU010000156.1:0-12766 GCA_035622755.1 Myxococcaceae bacterium | reverse complement strand
CGGACCACCTCCCGGGCCAGCTCATCGGCATCGATGACCTCGGCGCCGAGCGCGCGGAGCATCCCGCTGACCGTGCTCTTGCCCGATCCGATCCCGCCGGTGAGGCCGATCAGGCGCATGGGAGGATGCTCAGGGAGCGCGTGCCGGCTTCACCGGCTGGAACACGAAGGACTGCACCTTGTCTCCATCCTCATCGAAGAACACCGCCAGGCCGAGACGGGGATAGACGTAGTAGGTGCGGAAGTCGTCGGTCAGCTTCTTCTGGAAGCAGATCGCGCCCGGGGGGGCCCCGGCCGCCGGACAGGGGGGGCCGTAGGTGCTCTCCACCGTCTCCCGGTCGACCACCGGTCCGGGAAAGACGTCGATGCGCTCCACCACGCCGGTGGCGAGGTCGACGCGGAACTGGGCCTGGGCGGTGCCCTTGATGGCCGCGCTGCCCGTGTAGGCGAGGACCTGGCGGCCCTCCACGGTCAGCGTCTTGCTCGGAGGGCCGAAGCGCTTGACCACCTCGTCCCTGGGGGTGACTCCCGGCTCGATGCCGTTCCACGGCCGGGCGCCGGCGGCGGCCGGGACCAGGAGCAGGAGGGCGAGGAGGGGGGTGGAGCGCAAGGACACCGGGGCTTCCCATGCCATCGAATATCGAACCCGGGGGTGGTCGCTCAATCTGGGCCTTCCTCCCACACGGGGGTTGCCGGTGCGCGAGCCGGTCTGTTACGCCGCGCGGGAAGATGCCGAGGGGTGCCAGCCGATGTCTCCGCGTCGCACTGCCGGTGGCTGCGCTCGTCTCGGCGGCGGCCGCGGCCGCGGACTTCCTCGGACCGGAGAGCTGCAAGGGCTGTCATCCCGAGGCCTACGCGGCCTGGAGCGCGTCCAAGCACGCCAGGAGCACGGAGTCGCTCGGCCGGGAACAGCAGCGCGACCCGCGGTGCACGGCCTGTCATGCCCCGAACCTGGCCGAGCAGCGCGTCTCGGCGGTGAGCTGCGAGACCTGCCACGGCGGCGGCCAGTACTACGCTCCGTCCTACGTGATGAAGGACGCCGAGCTGGCCCGCCTGGTCGGGTTGCTCGACCCGGGCGAGCGCTCCTGCCGGAGCTGCCACGACCCTGGGTCGCCGTCCCTCCGGCCGTTCGACTTCCAGGCCAAGCTGAAGGCCATGGATCACTGGACTCAGGCGCGCAGCGCGCGTACCGCGCCGCCGGCCTCCGAGGCGGCCAGCCCGCATCACCGGTGATCCGTCCCGTCGACGCGCGCTTCGTGACCACGGCGGTCGCTCCCGAGGGCTACCCCGCGCCGGGTCCTCCCGAATTCGCCTTCGTGGGGAGGAGCAACGTCGGCAAGTCGTCGATGATCAACGCCCTGGCCGGGCGCCGCCGGCTGGTCCGAGTCTCGAACACCCCGGGGCGGACGCGGGCGCTCAACTTCTTCGACGTGGAGCTGGATCGGAAAGGGGAACGCCGCACCGTCCGGCTGGCCGATCTTCCTGGGTATGGATTCGCCCGCGTGCAGAAGGCCGAGCGCGCCACCTGGGACCGGATGATCACCGCCTACCTCGCCGGCCGCCGGGAGCTCCGCGGCGTGGTGAGCATCGTCGATGCCGAGGTCGGGCCCACCCCGGACGACGTCCGCACCCTCGGCTACCTCACCACGCTCGGCCGGCCGGTGCTGGTCGTGGCGACCAAGCTCGACCGGCTGGCCAAGGCGCGCCGACGGCCGAGGCTGGGCGCGATCGCCGCGGAGCTGCAGCTTTCCCCCGACCGGGTCGTCGGTTTCTCGGCAACAGAAAAGACGGGGGTCACTGAAGTGTGTCAGGCGCTGTGGGAGCTCTCCGACGGGTCGAGCAGTTCTGTTGACCCCGGCCGAGCGCCAGGTCGATGATTCCCGCGAACGTGCAGCAGCACAACACCTCGATCCGCAGAGCGCTGCCCTTCGTCCTCCTCGCTCTCGGAGCCGCCTCCGGTTGCAAGTGCAGCGGCGATGTGTCCAACGCGGCCGACTCCGGCGTTCTGGATTCCGGCCCGGCCGACGCCGGCGACGGAGGTGGGGTGGTCGACCCCTGTCGGTTCATCTACTGCCCGCCGCCCAGCACCGACGGCGGCCCGGTGGTCATCGACTTCGGTAACACCGACGGCGGTCAGGGCTTCAGCCTGGACGGGGGAACGGCCGGCAGCTACGGAAACGGCGTCACCGTCGATCCCAACGGACACGTCACGCTGAGCAGCAGCGACTTCCAGCTCAACTTCGCCGTCATCGCCAACTGGACGATGGGGACGGTCTCCAAGTTCGACACCAAGAATCTCCTGCCCGACGGTGGCATCCACGAGCTGGCCCGCTACATCAGCGTGGTTCCGGTGGACGGGCTGGGCCAGCCCAACCACTCCAGCTCGGCCCGGGTCTACGACCCGAGCCGCACCGCCATCGACATCAACAGCGACATCTGGGTGGCCAACTTCGCCTCCCACGCCAACGAGTACTTCAGCGTCACCAAGATCGCCGGGAATCCCTACAACTGCATCGATCGGAACGGGAACGGGAAGATCGACACCAGCTTCGATGACCCGAACACGCCGGGCGGCACCTACGGCGTCATCGATCCCACCGAGTACGCCAACCCGCCCGATCCGACGAACATCCTCGGCTACGACGAGTGCGTCCTCTTCACCCAGGAGCTGGGCCCGCTCAACGTCAACGGCGCCTTCGGCGAAGGCTCCATCGCCATCGCTCGAGGCATCGAGGGGGCGGCCGGGGACGTCTGGGTCGGCACCTGGCTTCCGCCCCACGAGGTGTTCCGCCTCGATCCCACCACCGGCGTCCCCAAGCCGGTGCTCGCCGACGGTGGTGTCTACTTCACCGTCCCCATCGAGCCCTACGGGTCGGCGGTGGACGGGCTGAACCGCGTGTGGATCGTCGACCGGACGCGCAACAACCTCGCCCTGATCGACGCCAACCCGGAGCCTCCCCAGCTGCTGAGCACCAACGCCCCGGGGGGCAAGATCTCGCCTCCCAGCGGGCTTCCCACCGGGGGATACGGGATCGCCGTCGACGGCCAGAACCGGGTGTGGATCCCCAGCTGGGCGAGCGGGCCGTCGGCCACCAGTTTCGACCCCAACCCGGCGCAGCCCTGGACCGGCACCTGGACGGGCTACGATTTCTCGTCCTTCGTCAGCCCCTCCGGAACGAAGATCGCCCGGCCCCGCGGCGTGGCCACCGACGTCGACGGCAAGGTGTGGATGACCTCGGACAGCAAGACGGGAACCAGCAGCGGGTCGGCGGCCATGGTCTTCGGCATCTACGGCAACGACGGGGGGACGCCGTACGTCTTCAACACCTCGGGGGGAAGCACCGACCTCATCGACTCCACCGATACCTGGAGCAAGACCAGCATCGGCGTCGGGCTCGACCAGGACGGCAACCTCTGGGTCAACAACTCCAGCGGCAACGTGATGCGGGTGGACCGGAACACCGGCGCAGTGACGAAGAGCCCCAACCAGGCCGGCGCGCTCTACACCTACTCCGACTTCACCGGCTACCAGCTCCGGCACATCACCACCAAGCAGGGGAGCTACTTCCAGACGGTGGCCGGTTGCTCGCGCTACGCCCAGTGGAACACGGTGAGCTGGGACGCCACCACCCCTCCCAACACCAACGTGGTCCTCTACGTGCGGGGGTCCAACAACTTCGACTTCACCCTCTCCCAGCGCTACGGGCCCTGGACCTCGTCGCCGGCGGATCTCCAGTCCCCGCCGGGGCCGGTGCCGCAGTTCAAGTACCTGCAGCTGGAGTTCGTCCTGGTCTCCGAGGACCAGACCAGTCAGCCCTACCTGAACAGCTTCTCGGTCAGCAGCAGCTGCACCACCCCCATCAACTAGTCCGCCGCACCCGGGATCCGAGGTCGATGCCCACCGCATCCTCGAGCCGGGCGAAGCCGTCGCGCCGGAGCAGCGCCTCGAGACCCTGGACCAGCCGGCGCACCAATCCCGGCCCCTCGAAGACCAGGGCGGTGTAGAGCTGGACCACCGAGGCTCCCGCGCGGATGCGCTCGTAGGCGTCCTCGGCGGTGGCCACGCCCCCCGCCCCCCAGAGCGCCAGCCGCCCGTTCGCCCGTCGGGCCGCACGGCGCAGGGTCTCGGCGGCGAGCAGGCGCAGCGGCCGGCCGGAGAGCCCTCCCTCCTCGTGGGCCAGCGGGTGGGCGAAGGGGCGGGTGAGCGTGGTGTTGGCGGCGATGAGGCCGTGGGCGCCGGCGTCCACTGCCACCTCCACCACCGCGTCCACCGCTTCGGGGGCGAGGTCGGGGGCGATCTTGAGGAAGAGCGGCCGGCCGGGGGCGACCGTGTCCAGGCACGAGCGGACGGAGCGGAGGAGGGCTTCCAGCCGCTCGGGTTCCTGGAGGCGGCGCACACCGGGCGTGTTCGGGCTGCTGGCATTCACCACCAGGTAGTCGGCGTGCGGGGCCAGGGCCGCGGTGCAGTCCAGGTAGTCCTCGGTCGCCTGGTCGAGCGGCGTGTCCCGGTTCTTCCCCACGTTGACCCCGAGCGGGCCGGGGCGCCAGGTGGCCGCCCGGAGCCGGTCGGCGGCCGCCCGCGCGCCGGCACTGTTGAAGCCGAGCCGGTTGATGAGCGCCCCGTGGTGGGGAAGCCGGAAGAGGCGCGGGGTGGGATTGCCCGGCTGGGGACGGGGGGTGACCGTTCCCACCTCGACCGCGGCGAAGCCCAGGGCGAACAGCCCCGACGGGGCACGGCCGTCCTTGTCCAGGCCGGCCGCCAGCGCCACCGGGTGCTCGAGCGTCAACCCGGCGCTGCGAACGGTGAGGTCCACGGCCGGCGCGCGGCGGGAGCCGCCCAGGGCCCGGCGGCGGAGCCGTCGACAGAGCCACGGCCAAAGCCCGAGGAGACGAAGAAGGCCCACGCCGAGCGCGTGGGCCTGCTCGGGCGGGAGGAGAAAGAGCAGCTTTCGGAGCAGTGGGTACAAGGGGGCCCGGGGCCGGCCTCAGGTGATGAACGACGCCTCCCGCGCGGTGGCCAGGGCGCGGTCCACCTGGTCGGGGGTCATGATGCCGTGCTTCTGGACCAGGTCGACCTCGGACTGCATGTCCGTCTCCAGGAGGTAGGGGCCGTCGGTGTTCAGGGTGACCTTGACCCGGCGGTCGAGCAGGGTCTGGACGATGTGCCGGAGCTCGTCGATGCCGGAGACGGCGTGGGTGTGGAGGTTGGAGGTGGGGCACAGCTCGAGCACCACCTCGCGCTCGCGAAGGACCCGCATGGCCGACTCGTCGTAGGCGGCGCGGATGCCGTGGCCGATGCGGTGCGGCTTGAGCCGCTCCACCACCGCCATCACCCCCTCCGCCCCGGTCCCGGCCGTCTCCCCGGTGTGCACGGTGGTCTTCAGCCCGGTGGTCCGTGCCCGTGCGAACAGCTCGCCGTAGAGGTCGAGCTGGGAGTGGTCCAGCTCGAGCGCCCGGTCCTCGGTGCCGGCCAGGTCGATGCCCACCACGCCCCGGTGCCGGTAGCGGATGGCCTTGTCCAGGATGATGGCGTTGAGGGCGTGGTCGAACTCCCGCGCCAGACAGAAGATGAGCCCGGCCTTGACGTCGTATTCCAGCACCGCCCGGTCCATGCCCCGCAGGGAGGCGTGGATGATGTGGTCGAGGTCGAGCTCGGCGTGAAGGTTGCGCTTCATGGGGTTGAAGCGCAGCTCGATCTGGCTCACCCGGCTCCCGCGGTACTCCTTGCCGATGACCTCGTAGATGCTCCGCTCCATGGCCATCGGGGAGCTCTGAATCTTCTCCGTCCAGGTGTGCATGATGGCCAGGTAGTCGTCGAGGTTCCGGACCCGGTCGGCGCGGGCGGTGATCAGCTCCACGAATTCGAAGTAGTTCTTCGTCGGGAGCTTGAAGCCCTGGGCGTGGGCGATGGACCAGAGCACGTGCGGGGCCACGGCGCCGCCGACGTGGATGTGGAGGTCGATCAGCTCGCGGGCGGGCATCCCGCGGCCAGGGTACGCGAGCGACGGCTCGGTCGGCTAGAGTCCCCCGCCCTGAACATGGCGACCCTCATCGATGGAAAGGCGATCGCCGCCAAGGTCCGCGCCGAGGTGGCGGAGGGCGTGGCGGCGATGAAGGCGCGGCACGGCATGGTCCCCGGGCTGGCGGTGATGCGCATCGGGGAGGACCCGGCGAGCAAGATCTACGTCACCAGCAAGCGCAAGGTCGCCGGCGAGCTCGGCTTCCACGCGCTGGAGGTCCACCTCCCGGAGGATGCCAGCCAGGCCACCGCTCTGGAGCGCCTCGCGGCGCTGAACTCCGATCCCGCCATCCACGGCATCTTGGTCCAGCTTCCGGTGCCCAAGCAGATCGATTCCGATGCCCTGCTCGCCGCCCTGCGGCCGGAGAAGGACGCGGACGGCCTGCACGCGGTCAACGCCGGGCTGCTCGCCCAGGGACGCGAGGCGACGCTCCCCTGCACCCCGTGGGGAGTGATGCGGATGCTGGAGGAGATCGGCTTTCAGCCGACCGGCAGGCGGGCGGTGGTCGTCGGCCGGAGCATCCTCGTCGGGCGGCCGATGGCGCTCATGCTCCTCAACGTCAGCGCCACGGTCACCATCTGTCACCGGAAGAGCAACTTGGCCGAGGAGGTCGCCCGGGGTGACCTGGTGGTGGTTGCCGCCGGCGCGCCGGAGCTGGTCAAGGGGGCGTGGATCAAGCCCGGGGCGGTGGTCATCGACGTCGGCATGAACCGGATGCCGGACGGCAAGCTCGTCGGCGACGTGGAGTTCGCCGCCGCCGCCGAGCGCGCCTCGGCGATCAGCCCCGTTCCCGGCGGCGTGGGGCCGATGACCATCGCCATGCTGATGAAGAACGCGCTCCGGAACGCCGAGCGGATGCTCCGCCGCCCACCGTGACCGCTCGAGTCCCGGTGCCCCCCGGTCAAGGTGCCCGGTCAAGGTGCCGCCCGGTCCCCGGTCAAGGTGCCAAAGGTTTCCCGGTCAAGGTGCGTGGTCAAGGTGCGTGGTCAAGGTGCGTGGTCAAGGTGCGTGGTCAAGGTGCCCCGGTCAAGGTGCGGTGGTCAAGGTGCCAAAGGTTTCTCCCCGGTTTCCCCGGTTGACTCCCGGACTTGCCTCCCTCGCACAGGATTTCATTGTGGCCTTCCACGGAACGCGTGCTGTCGTGGCCGAACGAGCGCCGGAGAGCTTTCCTAGTAACGATGATCGGAAGTGAAGTTGCTCACTCGCCGGGAGGAGGCCCCAACAACCTCAGACTTGACACGCCGCGGGCCAGAGAAACGGACGGATGCCGAACGGGGGAAATTGTGCCAGGAGTTCACCAGACCTCCAGCGCTCGGATGCCTCCGCAAACCTTGCTGCGAACGCGCGGTAGAGTTGTCGAAAGGCCTCCCAACCCTGCCTCGTGGTTGCGTGGCACAGAGGCCTCGGAGTCCGCTTGATGTGACGGGGACGCCGATGGGGCCGCTGGTTCATCACGCGCCTTCGTCCCATCACACCGCCGCTAGAGATTTGGCCCTCTTGGTCAATCGAGGTGATCAGTTCCAGCGCGCGCTGAAGTCTCTGTGCGGCGGACAGGTGTGCCCAGCACGGCAGAGGCCTGAGTTCTAGCTCCACCGGCTGAGCCCAGCGCATGTCGAGCAGGGTTCGAGGGTCCGGCTTTCGAGGAGCGGATCGCCAACGTGCCGTCCAGTTGAACCAGTGAAATCGGCGTACTCGATGTCCCAGGAGCTGAGCCACACACGAAAGCCCTGGCCACTCACTGCAGCGCCTGACCAGTCCTTCCTTGACTCCATGACTGAGGATGTACCTCAGTCGGCCAACCATGGCTTCGTCGTCAATAACGGGCTCGGCCGAATACCGACGTTCCCAAAGGCCACCACGCCAAGCGACGAGTCGGCCGACCTTCTTCGAGACGTTGGAGAGAAGAAACTGCATGAATATCGGGAGATTTCCCCTGCTGGCCCGAACCAAGAGATGCAGGTGGTTCGACGCGACGACGAAGCCGAAGAGCTCCACGCCGTAGGTACGAACTGCCCGCGCCAGAGTCCCTCCGACGAGTTCATTGGTCTCGGAGGATGGACGTAGCAGGAGTCGCGCTTGGAAGCACCGCGCGGTTACAAAGTAGCAACCCTGTGGTTCCAGTAACCGAAGCGGTCGTCCCATGTGCTGCTTCCCTCCAGAAGGGAAGGAGTACTGAGCAGGTTTCGCGCCAGCAGCTCAACCCGCCGGAGGGACCGGCGTTCCGTGACCCCAACAAACCTTTGGCACCTTGGTGGGGTCAGCCCGTCCGAGCGGTCAACGCGCTGACGATCATCCGCGAGGCCGGGCTCTTGTTCAGTGTGTAGAAGTGAATCCCGGGGACGCCCCGCTGGAGCAGCTCCATGCACTGAACCACCGCGTGAGCCACCCCGAGCTGGGTCACCGCCTGTGCGTCGTGGCGCACGCGCTCCAGGGCCATCTGGAGCCGCATCGGGACGGTGGCCCCGCACATTCGGGTGAACCGCGCCACCTGCTCGAAGTTGGTGATGGGCATGATGCCCGGAACGATGGGCACGTTGACCCCCACCCGCCGCGCGCGCTCGACGAAGTCGAAATAGAAGGCGTTGTCGAAGAAGAGCTGGGTGATGACGAAGTCCAGCCCGGCGTCGACCTTGTGCTTGAGATGCCGGAGGTCTTCCTCCCTCGAAGGCGCCTCCACGTGGCCCTCCGGGTAGCAGGCTCCGCCCAGGCAGAACGAGTAGTCCGCCTCCCGGATGAAGGCCACCAGCTCGTTGGCGTGGGCGAAGCCGTCCGGCGGCGGGACGAAGGTCCGGTCCCCGACGGGCGGATCCCCCCGCAAGGCAAGGACGTTCTCCACCTTGGCCGCAGCCAGCTGATCGAGGAGCAGGGCGAGCTCCTCCTTGCCGTGCCCGACGCAGGTCACGTGCGCCATGGCCTCGATGCCGCGCGCCCGGATGGCCTTGACCAGATCCAGGGTCTGGGAACGGGTGCTGCCTCCGGCGCCGTAGGTGACGGAGACGAAGCCCGGCGCGAGCGGGGCCAGCTCGTCCAGCGCTCGGAGCAGGTTCCGCATCCCCTCCTCGGTCTTGGGCGGGAAGAACTCGAAGGAGAAGCACGGGTCGGAGGGGTTGAGACGGTTGCGGATCTTCATCTCTCGCCCCAGTGTACGTCGGTCCAGGGCCGCCGCGGCATTCCGGGCCGGCCGAGGCGGAGCGCTTGAATCCATGGGTGCGCTCTGGAATGGTGCCGGGCGCTCGCATGGCCCGCCGCACCCCGCTCTACGACGCGCACCGCGCGCTCGGCGCCAGGATGGTGGACTTCGCCGGGTGGGAGATGCCCGTCCAGTACACCTCGGTCATCGCCGAGCACGAGACGGTCCGCCACGCGGCCGGGATGTTCGACGTGTCCCACATGGGCGAGGTCGAGTTCCGCGGGGCGGGGGCGCTGGCCTCGGCCAACCAGCTCATCACCAACGACCTCGGCCGCATCGCCGACGGGCAGGCGGTTTATGCCGGGCTGCTCAACGAGTCGGGAGGCTTCGTCGACGACGTGGTCGCCTACCGGTTCTCTCCGGAGCACATCTTCATCTGCGTCAACGCCAGCAACCGGGCCAAGGACTTCGCCTGGATGCAGGGGCACGCCGGGGCGGTGAAGCCGGTCGATCGTGGCGACGACTGGGCGCAGCTCGCCGTGCAGGGCCCGCGCGCCTCCGCCATCGTCCAGCGACTCACCCCGCTCGCCCTGGAGACGATCAAGACCTACCACTTCGCCCTAGGGACCGTGGCCGGGGTCGCCTGCATCGTCTCTCGGACCGGGTACACGGGAGAGGACGGCTTCGAGCTCTACTGCCCTCCGGACCGGGCGGTGGCGCTGTGGAACGCTCTCCTCGAGGCGGGCGCGAAGGACGGTCTCCGGCCGGCCGGTCTCGGTGCACGCGACTCGCTGCGGACGGAGATGAAGTACGCGCTCTATGGGAACGACATCGACGATTCGCACAGCCCGCTCGAGGCCGGACTGGGGTGGATCGTGAAATGGGACAAGGGCGACTTCGTCGGCCGGGCGGCGCTGGAGCGACAGAAGCAGGCCGGCCTGGGGCGCAAGCTGGTCGGCTTCGAGATGCGCGAGCCGGGCATCCCTCGCCACGGCTACCCGCTGCTCAGCGGCGGCCGATGGGTGGGGGAGGTGACCTCGGGCACGATGGGTCCCTCGGTGAAGAAGGCCATCGGCATCGGGTACGTGCCCACCGAGCTCGCCCGGGAGGGGACCACCGTCGAGGTGGACATCCGCGGCCGACCGGCCAAGGCCGAGGTGGTGAAGACGCCGTTCTGGCGCAAACCGTAGCCCGGAAGGGGACACTGACTCATGGCCGACAACCCGAAGGACCTCCGTTACACCAAGGAGCACGAGTGGGCCCGCCGCAGTGGCGCCACGGTGGTGGTGGGCATCACCGCGCACGCCCAGGAGGCGCTCGGCGACGTGGTGTATGTCGATCTTCCCAAGGTGGGGGCGGCAGTCACGGCCGGGGCGAGCTTCGGGACGGTGGAGTCCACCAAGGCGGTGAGCGAGCTCTACGCTCCGGTCAGCGGCAAGGTGGTCAAGGTCAACCAGACCCTGGCCGACCAGCCGCAGCTCATCAACCAGGACCCGTACGGCAAGGGGTGGATCTGCGAGGTCGAGCTGTCCCAGCCGTCCGAGCTCGACGCGCTGATGGACGCCGGGGCCTACACCCAGCTCGTGGCCGCGGCCGGGTAGGACCCACCCCGCCTCGTCCGTTTCCGGGCCGTCGTCCCCGGAGGACTCGCGCTCCGTCGGGCAGGCCTGTTACATGGCCCACGCCATGCCCCTGAACTGGAAGCCCACCGAGCGTTTCGTCGACCGTCACCTCGGCCCGGATGCCTCTGACCGGGCGGCCATGCTCCACACCCTCGGCTGCAGCTCGATGGCCGCGCTCGTCGACGCCACCGTCCCGCCGTCGATCCGCCTCCGGCGGAGCCTGGACCTCCCCGCTCCGCTGGGCGAGTCGGAGCTCCTCGACGAGCTCCGTCAGGTCGCCGCCAAGAACCAGGTGTTCAAGTCCTTCATCGGGATGGGGTACTCGAGCTGCGTCACTCCCCCGGTCGTCCTCCGCAACGTCCTGGAGAACCCCGGCTGGTACACCGCCTACACCCCCTACCAGGCGGAGATCGCCCAGGGCCGGCTGGAGGCACTCCTCAACTTCCAGCAGATGGTCATCGACCTCACCGGCCTCGAGGTGGCCAACGCCTCGCTCCTCGACGAGGCCACCGCCGCGGCCGAGGCGATGCACATGCTCCACGCCGCGCGCCGGGAGGGCCACGACGCCTTCTTCGTGTCCGAGCGGGTATTCCCTCAGACGCTGGACGTGGTCCGCACCCGGGCCGCGCCGCTCGGCATCGAGGTGCTGGTCGGGGACGCGCGCCGGTTCGATTTCAGCCGGAAGGTCTTCGGAGTGCTGGTGCAGGTCCCGGCCAGCGACGGGTCGGTCGAGGACTGGGCGTCGTTCTTCGATCGCGTCCACGCCGAGGGAGCCCACGCGGTGGTGGCGGCGGACATCCTCTCCCTGGCCCTGCTCACCCCGCCCGGAGAGATGGGCGCCGACGTGGCCGTCGGCTCCACGCAGCGCTTCGGCGTCCCGATGGGCTTCGGCGGACCGCACGCCGCCTACTTCGCCACCCGCGCGCAGTTCACCCGGTCGATGCCCGGCCGGATCATCGGCGTCTCCGAGGATGCCAGCGGCCGGCCGGCGCTCCGCATGGCGCTGCAGACCCGCGAGCAGCACATCCGCCGCGAGAAGGCGACGAGCAACATCTGCACCGCGCAGGTCCTGCTGGCGGTGATGGCCGGCATGTACGCCGTCTACCACGGGCCGAAGGGCATCCGCGCCATCGCCGAGCGGGTGCACGCGCTGACCCTGCTCCTGGCCCGGGGGCTGACCCGGCTCGGCATCCGGACCCGGACGGACCAGGTCTTCGACACGCTCCAGATCCCGCTGACCCCGGCGGCGGCCAGCGCCGTCCATGCCGCGGCCCGGGCACGGCGCATGAACCTCGCTGCGGTGGACGCCTCCACCGTGGCGGTGAGCCTCGACGAGACCACCACCTCCGCCGACGTCGAGGCGCTGTGGCAGGTCTTCGCCGCCGGGCGGCCGGTGGAATTCACCGCCGCCTCGCTCGGGGCGGAGCTCGGGGAGAGCCTTCCGCCGACACTTCTCCGGAAGGGCACCTACCTCACCCATCCGGTTTTCAACCGGCATCATTCCGAGACGGAGATGCTCCGGTACCTCAAGGTGCTCGAGTCCCGGGACCTGAGCTTGACGCACTCCATGATCCCGCTCGGCAGCTGCACCATGAAGCTCAACGCCACCGCCGAGATGATCCCGGTCACCTGGCCGGAGTTCGGCCAGCTCCACCCTTTCTGCCCGCCGGAACAGGCGGCCGGCTACCAGCAGCTGTTCCGCGAGCTGGAGCGCTGGCTGGCGGAGATCACCGGGTTCTCCGCCGTCTCGCTCCAGCCCAACGCCGGCAGCCAGGGGGAATACGCCGGGCTGCTCGTCATCCGTGCCTACCAGAGGGCCCGGGGGGAGTCGCACCGCGACGTCTGCCTCATCCCGGCCAGCGCCCACGGGACCAACCCGGCCAGCGCGGTGATGGCCGGCTACCGGGTGGTGGTGGTGCGCACCGACCCCTCGGGGAACATCGACCTCCAGGACCTCGAGGCCCGAGCCGAGCAGCACCGCGATCGCCTGGCGGC
>DASPUU010000155.1:0-5712 GCA_035622755.1 Myxococcaceae bacterium | reverse complement strand
CCGAGCACGAGCCGCTCGCCTCGAAGACGAGCATCCGGGCGGGTGGAGCGGCGGAGCTGTTCGTCCGTCCGAGCTCGCCCGATGCCCTGGTCACGCTCCTGGCTCGGGCTCGAGAGGCGGGCGTGCCGATCCACGTGCTCGGTGGTGGGGCGAACACCCTGGTCGGCGACGGGGGCATCCCGGGGATCACCCTGAAGCTCCCCGCCGACCTCTTTCCGGAGAGCGTCGAGCGGCTCGACGAGGGGGGACGGGTGACGCTCGGGGCCGGCTCGGCCATCGTCCGGCTGACCAACGTCATGCGGACCCACGGCTGGGTGGGGGCCGAGTTCCTGGCCGGCATCCCGGGAACCATCGGCGGGGCCCTGGCCATGAACGCCGGCACCAAGCAGGGCGAGTGCGCCCAGGTGCTCGAGGCGGTCGAGCTGGCCACGCCGGAGGGCGTGGGCTGGGTGGCCCGCCAGGAGCTCACCATTCGCTACCGGCAGACCGAGCTCCCGGCCGGATCAGTGGCGACGCGCGTGCGCTTCCGGCTCGGGCGGGGGGACCCCGAGGCCTCCCGGGCGGCGATGGAGGCGGACCTCGGCTACCGGAAGCGGACCCAGCCGCTCAGCCAGCCGAACTGCGGCAGCGTCTTCCGCAACCCGCCCGGAGACCACGCCGGTCGGCTCATCGAGTCGGTTGGGCTGAAGGGCCACATCCTGGGCGAGGCGCGGATCAGCGAGCTTCACGCCAACTGGATCGTCAACCTCGGAGGCGCCACCGCGCGGGACGTGGCCGGGCTCATCGCCCTGGCGCAGGGACGGGTGCGGGAGGCCACCGGCATCGTCCTCACGCCCGAGGTGGTCCGGGTCGGGGTGTTCACGTGACGCGCCGCGGGGAGCTGGCCGGGAAGCGGATCGGGGTGCTGCTCGGCGGGCTGAGCGTGGAGCGCGAAGTGAGCCTGCGGAGCGGCGCCGCCGTCTCCCAGGCGCTCCGCTCTCTCGGCTACGCCGTCGTCGAGGTCGACGTGCAGCGGGACATCGCCGAGCGCCTGGTCGAGGAGCACATCGACGTCGCCTTCATCGCCCTGCACGGACGGTACGGCGAGGACGGCTGCATCCAGGGCCTCTTGGAGTCGATGCACATCCCCTACACCGGCTCCGGCGTGCTCGCCTCGGCGGTGGGCATGGAGAAGGTGTTCAGCAAGCAGGTCTTCCTGGCCCGGGGCATTCCCACGCCGCCCTACCGGGCGTTCGACACCGCCGCCGAGGCCCTGGCCGGGGTGGAGGCGCTGCCCTTCCCGCTGCCGGCGGTGGTGAAGCCGTCCCGGGAGGGAAGCAGCGTGGGGGTCTCCATCTGCCGGACGCGCGAGGCATACGCCGAGGCGGTGAGCAGGGCAGCCGGGCTGGCCGGGACGCTGCTCGTCGAGCAGTTCATCGCCGGGCGCGAGGTGCAGGGGGCGGTGCTCGACGATGCCTCGCTCGGGGCCATCGAGATCGTGCCGGCGCGCGAGTTCTACGACTACGAGGCCAAGTACTCGGCCAACAGCGGAACCAGGTACCTCTTTCCGGCTCCCCTGCCTCCGGCCCAGTATGCGCGGGTCAACGCCGTGTGCCTGGCCGCCCACCGGGCCCTGGGCTGCAGCGGAGCGACCCGCAGCGACTGCATCGTCACCGCCGACGGGGACGTGTGGCTGCTCGAGCTCAACACGCTGCCCGGGATGACCGCCACCAGCCTCCTGCCGAAGATCGCGCTCGGCCAGGGCCTCGACTTTCCCGCCCTGTGCGAGCGCCTCCTGCTCGGGGCGGCGCTCAAGGGCTGACGCCCGTCCGGGGCCGCCCTGGCCCGCGTGGGGCGACCCGACATGCTCGGCGCGCCACGTAGCTGTGGCGAAAAACTGGCGCCCCCTCTGATCCGGCCCGAGCATGGGCCGACGATCGAGAGAATGCCCCCCGGCTCGCCCAGGAATCGCCGCCGCCGGCACGAGCGTTCGGCGCGCCTTCGCGGCGCGGTCCGGGCGCATGCCCCGCGGCTGTTGCTCGCCGTCGCCGCCCTCGGTGCGCTCGGGCCGGCCCTGGTCCGCGCCGACGCCTGGGCCCGCCACTCGCCGCGCTTTGCCCTGCGGGCCGTCCAGGTCTCCGGCGCGCAGCGGGCCAGCGAGGCGGAGCTGCTCGCCCTGGGGGGGGTCCAGCCGGGGACGAACCTCTGGGCGCTCGACGCGGCCGAGGTGGCACGGGGGATGGCCGGCCATCCCTGGGTTCGCACCGTCTCGGTGCGCCGCTCGCTGCCGGACACCCTGTACATCCGTGTCGAGGAGCACCAGCCGGCCGCCCTGGCCGTCCTCGGCGAGCTGTACGTGGTCGATGCCGAGGGCATCCCCTTCAAGCGGCTGTCCGGTGCGGATGCCCTCGACCTTCCGCTCGTCACCGGCGTGAGCCGCGAGGAAGCGGCGCGGAGTCCCGAGGAGAGTGCGGCCCGGCTGCGCACCGCCCTGGCGCTCATCGACGCCTGGTCCCGGGTGGTCCAGCGCCCGCCGCTCTCCGAGGTCCATCTCGAGGAGGGCGGCTTCCGCGCCATCGACGCCGACGGTCAGGTGGTGGCCCTGGCCGCCGGGCCGGTGGATGCCGCCCTGGCCCGCCTGGTGCGGGTACGGACGGAGCTCCGGCAGCGAGGCCTGAGCGCGGCCACCATTCATCTGGAGAACCGGGTGCGCCCCGCCTGGGTCGCCGTTCAGCTCGCCGGTCCGGCGGTCGCGGACCGCGCGGCGAAGTGATCAACGAGGGAACAACATGGCCAAGCAGAAGGGCGGGGAAGTCGTCGTCGGCCTGGACATCGGCACGACGAAGATCTGCGCCATCGTCGGTGAGCTGACCGAGAACGGGATCGACATCATCGGCATCGGCACGCATCCTTCCAAGGGGCTGCGCAAGGGCGTGGTGGTGAACATCGAGTCCACCGTGGCCTCCATCCGCCGGGCGGTGGAGGAGGCCGAGCTGATGGCCGGGTGCGAGATCACCACCGTCTACACCGGCATCGCCGGTGGCCACATCAAGGGGTTCAACAGCCAGGGCATCGTGGCCGTCAAGGACAAGGAGGTCCGCGAGGCGGACGTGGCCCGGGTCATCGACGCCGCCAAGGCGGTGGCCATCCCCATGGACCGGGAGGTGATCCACGTTCTCCCCCAGGAATTCATCATCGACGACCAGGGGGGCATCAAGGAGCCCCTGGGCATGGCCGGGGTGCGCCTCGAGGCCAAGGTGCACATCGTCACCGGCGCCGTCTCCAGCGCCCAGAACATCGTCAAGTGCGCCAACCGCACCGGGCTGAACGTGGCCGACATCGTGCTCCAGCCGCTGGCCTCCAGCGAGGCAGTGCTCGGCGAGGACGAGAAGGAGCTCGGGGTCTGTCTGGTGGACATCGGCGGGGGGACCACCGACATCGCCATCTTCTCCGGGGGGAGCATCGTCCACACCGCGGTCATCGCCCTGGGCGGGAACAACCTCACCAGCGACATCGCCATCGGCCTGCGGACCCCGGCGATGGAAGCGGAGCGCATCAAGCAGAAGTACGGCTGCGCGCTGGCCTCGATGGTGGACAAGGAGGAGACCATCGAGGTCCCCTCGGTGGGCGGCCGCCAGCCGCGCGTGCTCGGCCGGCAGATCCTGTGCGAGATCCTCGAGCCCCGGGTGGAGGAGATCTTCCAGCTCGTCCACCGGGAGATCCAGAAGTGCGGCTACGAGGACCTGCTCGCCAGCGGGGTGGTGATCACCGGCGGATCGACGTTGCTCGGCGGAATGGCCGAGCTGGCCGAGGAGGTGCTCGGGCTCCCGGTGCGGCGCGGGATGCCACGGGGCATCGGCGGGCTGGTCGACGTGGTGAAGAGCCCGATGTACGCCACCGGTGTGGGGCTGGTCATCTACGGCGCCCGCCATCAGGACCGCCGCCTGTTCCGCATCCGCGAGGAGAACGTCTACCGGAAGGTGAAGGGGCGGATGCGGGAGTGGCTGGAGGAGATCTTCTGATGGACAGCTGGGAGCAGAGCAAGCAGGCCGCCAAGATCCGCGTCGTCGGCGTGGGCGGGGCGGGCTGCAATGCGATCAACACCATGATCGCGGCCGGGCTCGACCGGGTTCAGTTCATCGCCGCCAACACCGACATCCAGGCCCTGGCGGCGAGCCGGGCCCAGGTCAAGGTGCAGATCGGCTCGGACCTGACCAAGGGGCTGGGAGCCGGTGCCAACCCGGAGGTGGGACGCGAGGCGGCGCTGGAGAGCAAGGAGCTCATCGCCCAGGCCCTGGACGGGGCGGACATGGTCTTCGTCACCGCCGGGATGGGGGGCGGCACCGGCACCGGCGCGGCGCCGATCATCGCCGACATCGCCAAGTCGCTCGGGGCGCTGACGGTGGCGGTGGTGACCAAGCCCTTCCACTTCGAGGGGAACAAGCGCCGCAAGCAGGCCGACGCCGGACTGGTGGAGCTGAAGACCGCCGTGGACACGCTGATCACCATCCCCAACCAGCGGCTGCTCAGCCTCGGCGGCCAGTCCATGCCGCTGCTCGACACCTTCAAGCGCGCCGACGAGGTGCTCCTCAACGCCGTCCAGGGCATCTCCGACCTCATCCAGTACCACGGCTACATCAACGTCGACTTCGCCGACGTGAAGACGATCATGTCCGACAAGGGGCAGGCCCTGATGGGGACCGGACGCGCGAGCGGCGAGAAGCGCGCGGTCAACGCCATGCAGCAGGCCATCGCCTCGCCGCTGCTCGAGGACGTCACCATCGACGGGGCCACCGGGCTCCTGATCAACATCACCGGGGGGCGGGACCTCACCCTCCAAGAGGTGAACGAGGCGCTGACCCTGGTGCATGACGCCGCCGACCAGGAGGCGGAGATCATCTTCGGGAGCCTCATCGACGAGGAGGTGAGCGACGAGGTGAAGATCACCATCATCGCCACCGGCTTCCTGTCCCGCGACGCCCGCCGGCCGATGCCGGCGAGCTCGGCCGGGGCCACGCCTCGGCCGGCGCCGCAGGAGCTGGCCGTCCCCGCCCCGGTCCGGACCCGCGCCGAGCCCCAACGAGCCCCCCCGCGCGCACCCCGCGACCCCTCTCTCCCGGTGGACGAGGACCAGTTCGACATCCCCACCTTCCTCCGGCGACAGGGGCCGCCGGAGACGCCGTAGCGCCGCGGCCGATCGGCCGGGCTTGGGCGCGGGTCTCGGAGGTCGCCAGGGGGGAGGAGCTCCGGAGCGAAGACGGACGTTCGGGCGAGAGGCGCAGCGCCTCGTCCGAGCGTGCAGCGGTTCTCCCTGGCCACCCCGGGGGAGGCCCCGCGACGCTCCACCCCGAGGCGCACACTCCGATTGGCGACGCCTCCCCGGCCTTAGGGGGGCCGCCCGCCCCCCGGGCTCCCGCGCAAGGTCAGGCAACTCAGTTGCTACCCTCGTATCCGCCCTAAGTCTCGAGATTCACAGCAGTTGTGGTCGTTTGGGGGGTAGCAACTCAGTTGCCTTACCTCGTTGCGAAGCCCCAGCCATGGTCGCGACCGAGCCGTGGCCATCGCCGGTACGCCGGGGGCAACCCTTCGCCCCTCCTGGCTACGCGGACCCGAGGGCGAGGTGCCAGACACTTTCCCGAACACTGTCCCGAGCCCGGGTGCGCACCGAGCCCACGCCCAGCGCCCAAGGCGGCTGCGGGCACGCTCTCGGCGTCAGCGCAGCGGGCCGCCCGG
>DASPUU010000154.1:0-23427 GCA_035622755.1 Myxococcaceae bacterium | reverse complement strand
TTCGCCCTGCACGTCCCCGGAGTCATCGGCGCCTCGGTGCTCGCCGCGTCCTCGCTGGCCGTGGTCGCCGGGGAGCTGATCGGCCCGCCCAGCTTCCGGAGCGCCCTGAGGAACGCCGGCGAGATCCCCGCCGCGACCGCGGAGACGCAAGGGGCGCGCCCGGCCGAGGCGCCGTCGTGAGCGGGGCAGGGCAGCCGCCGCGTCCCCTGGCCGACCGGCTCCTCGAGGCCCTGGTCGTCCTGGTGCTGCTCGGCCTCCTGGTGGCGGCGCGCCGGGTCTTTCCCATCCTCGGAGCAGGAGCCGGCACCATCGCCTCGGTGGGCATCCTCCTCCTCGGGGGCACGGTGCTCGCCAACCTCCTCGAGCTGGTCGGGCTCCCTCACCTCACCGGCTACCTCCTCGCCGGCGTCGCCGCCGGCCCGTACGCGCTCAACCTGGTCGACCACCGTGCCGTGGAGGAGCTCACGCCGGTGAACGGGCTCGCCCTCTCGCTCATCGCGCTGGCCGGCGGCGCCGAGCTGCGGCTGGCCTCGCTGCGGAACGGGCTCCGGAGCCTGGCCTGGGCGACGCTGTGGCAAAATCTGCTGGTGATGGCGGCGCTGGCGGCGGTGTTCCTTGCCGCCCGTCCGCTCCTGCCTTTCCTGAAGGACGTGCCGACCGCCGGGGTCATCGGGGTCGGGCTGGTCTGGGGGGTGATGGCCGTCACCCGCAGCCCCTCGGCGACGCTGGGCATCCTCTCCCAGACCCGGGCCAAGGGGCCCCTGGCCAGCTTCACCCTCAACTTCGTGATGACCTCCGACGTGGTGGTGGTGGTGCTCCTGGCGGTGGTGATGACCATCGCCCGGCCGCTCATCCTCCCCGGGTCGGATCTCTCCCTCTCCGCGGTCCGCGAGCTGGGGGTGGAGGTGCTGGGCAGCATCTCGGTGGGCACGACCATTGGCCTCTTCCTGGCGGCGTACCTGAGGCTGGTGGGCGGGGGCCTGGTGGTCATGCTCGTCGCCCTGGGCGTGGTGTTCACCGAGGTCTTCGACTACCTGCACTTCGACTGGCTGCTCATCTTCATGACCGCCGGCTTCGTGGTGCAGAACCTCTCCCGGCAGGGCGAGCGCTTCGTCACCGCCATCGAGTCGACCGGCGAGATCGTCTACGTCATCTTCTTCGGCGTGGCCGGGGCGCACCTCGACCTCCCCGTCCTCCGCGTGCTCTGGCCGGTGGCGCTGCTCTTCGCCGGCGCGCGGGGCATCACCTCCTGGGTCGCCGGGCGGGTGGCCAGCCGCTACGCCGCCGACCCGCCGGCCATCCGGTCCTGGGGATGGTCGGGGCTCGTCTCGCAGGCCGGTCTGGCGCTGGGCATCGCCGCCAGCATCCAGGCCGAGTTTCCCGCGTTCGGGGCCGGCCTCGGCGCGCTGGCGGTGGCCACGGTGGCGATGAACGAGATGGTGGGACCGGTGCTCTTCAAGTTGGCGCTCGACCGCTGCGGCGAGACGCAGGGCGAGGCGGAGGAGGCCGAGGGAGCCGGGGCCGCCGAGGCGGCCTTCGAGCCCTGACGCTCAGGAATAGGTCCGCGTGTCCTCCACCACCTTCCCGTCGTTGGGAAGGGATCCCGGGGCGACCAGCTCGACCTCGCCGCGCAGCTGCGTCACCTCGCGGAGCGACCCGGCGATGGCCTCGGCCAGCCCGGCCGACCCGCCGCCGGCCACCTCGCAGCGCAGCGTCATCCGGTCGTGCTCGTCGGCCCGGGTGACGACCAGTCGCGCGCGCTTCACCTCCGGGTGCCGCCGGAGCACGTCCGCCACCTGGGAGGGGTCGACGAACATCCCCTTGACCTTGGTGCGCTGATCCGCCCGTCCCAGCCACCCCCTGAGCCGGACGTTCGTCCTCCCGCACGGGCTCCGCCCGGGGAGGACTGCGGAGAGGTCACCGAGGGCGAACCGCACCAGCGGGTAGTCCGGATTGAGCACCGTCACCAGGACCTCCCCCACCTCGCCGTCCGGCACCGGCACGCCCGTCCCGGGACGGACGATCTCGACGATGACCGACTCGTCCAGGATCAACCCTTCGCCGCCCTCCGACTCGTAGGCCACCAGCCCGGCATCGGCCGTGCCGTACCACTGCAGCGCCAGCACGCCATGCCCGGCGAAGTGGGTGCGCAGCGAGGGCGGAAAGGCCTCGGCGGCCACCGACGCCCGCTTCAGGCGTGAGACGTCCAGGCCCAGCTCGGCGGCCCGGTCGAGGAGGACCTTGAGGAAGGAGGGCGTGCCGCCGTAGGCGGTGGCGCCGAAGTGCGCCAGCGCGGCCAGCTGGTGCTCGGTGGGGGCGGTGCCGCCGGGGATGACCGCACAGCCCAGCGCGTGCGCCGCCGTCTCGACCATCGAGCCGGCTGGGGTGAGATGGAAGCTGAAGCCGACGTGGACCACGTCGCCGCGCCGGAAGCCGGCGGCGAAGAGCGCCCGGGCGACGCGCCAGTAGTCCGCCCGCCGCCCCTCCGGCTCGTAGATGCCGCCCGGGGAGGTGAACAGGCGCGCCGCCTCGCCGGCCGCCACCGCGGCCACCCCCCCGAAGGGAGGCGACGCCTTCTGCAGCTCGGCCAGCCCGCTCTTGCGGAACACGGGGAGCGCGGCCAGGGTCCGCCGGGAGTCGACGGCGCCCGGATCGACCTCGCCGAGGAGCGAGGCGAAGGCCGGCGCCCGGGCGCGGGCGTGCGCGACGTGGGCGGGCAGGGCGGCGAAGAGGTCGCGCTCCCGCTGCTCCGGGTCGCGCGTCTCCAGCGCGTCGTAGAAGGGCATGGACCGTCCTCAGGCGAGCCAGCGCTTTCGCCGGCGGTAGTGCTTGGCGTCGCGGAAGTTCTTCCGCCCGGCGGCGCCCAGGCCCAGGTAGAACTCCTTGACGTCCTGGTTGCCGGCCAGCTCGGCCGCATCCCCCTCCATCACCACCCGGCCGTTCTCCAGGATGTACCCGGCGTGGGCGAAGCGCAGGGCGGCGGAGGTGTTCTGCTCGGCGAGGAGGAAGCTCACCCCTTCCTGGGAGTTGAGCTTCTGGACGATTCCCAGGATCTCCTCCACCACCTGGGGCGCCAGCCCCATCGACGGCTCGTCGAGGAGGATCATGCGCGGGCGGGCCATCAGCGCCCGGCCGACGGCGGTCATCTGCTGCTCCCCGCCGGAGGTGTACCCGGCCAGGGCGTGACGCACCGCCCGGAGCCGGGGGAAGTAGTCGTAGACGCGGGCCAGGTCGGCCCGAATCGTCGAGCGCCCGGCCGCCCTGGTGTAGGCCCCGGTGAGGAGGTTCTCCTCCACGGTCAGGTGGCCGAAGCAGTGGCGCCCCTCCATCACCTGGACCACTCCCCGCCGGACCAGGGCCGAGGGGTTGAGGGCGTGGATGGGTTGGCCGTCGAAGACGATCGACCCCTTGGTGACGTCCCCCCGCTCCGCCCGGAGGAGGTTGGAGATGGCCTTCAGGGTGGTGGACTTCCCGGCCCCGTTCGCCCCGAGGAGCGCCACGATGCGCCCCCGGGGCACCTCCAGCGACACGCCCTTGAGCACGAGGATGACGTGGTCGTAGATGACCTCGATGTTGTTCACGCTCAGGAGCGCCCCGGCCGGAGCCGGGGCGGGCGTGGCGCGGGCGGTGGACATGGGGCCTCGAGCAGGCGTCAGCCGGCTCCCTTGGCGCAGTCACGCACCGGCTTCGACTTCTCCTGGGCATATTTTCCCGAGGAGGCCTCGATCATCTCGCGGACCAGCTTGCGGTCCGGCTGGATCCAATCGCTGATCACCTTGAACTTCTTGCCGTCCCACTGCTGGAACTTGGCCGCTCCGCCGCCCTCGTGGTCGGAGCAGGAGACCTTGAGCGGCTGGATGAGGCCGGTGGCCCCCAGCTCGGCGATGCGCTTCTCGTCGAGGTTCAGGTTCTCCAGGCCCCAGCGGAGCTGCTCGCCGGTGAGGGGCTTCTTCCCGTACTTGGTCTGGGCGGTGCGGATGGCCTCCACCGAGATGATGCCGGTCATCACCCCGCGGTTGTAATAGATGCTTCCCACCCGGGAGCGGTCGGTCATGTTGCCCACCCCCTTGGCGTAGACCACCTTCTCGATCTCCTGGATGACCGGGAACTCCGTCCCGGCCGGGTTGATGGCCGCCGAGATGTAGCCCACCGCCGCCTCTCCGGCCGGAACGGTGTCCTCCTCGGAGCCGGTCCAGAAATTCCCCACGATGCGATCGCGGGGGAAGCCGGCGCGCTGGGCGGACTTGAGCATGGTCGGGTTCATCACCCCCCATCCGGTGACGATGACCCAGTCGGGCTGGAACTGGCGGATCTCCAGCCACTGCGACTGCTGTTCGGTGCCCGGCGCCGGCACCGGGACGAGCTTGGCCTCGAAGCCGTAGATGGCCGCCTGCTTCTGGAAGATCTCGTTCGGCTCCTTGCCGTAGGGGACGTCGAGGTAGAGGTGGACGATCTTCTTCCCCTGGAGCTTGTCCATCCCGCCCGAGCGAAGGCCGATGAACTTCACGATGTCGGTGTTCAGGCTCCAGTAGTTGGTCACCAGCGGGAAGACGTAAGGGAAGACCCGGCCGTCGGCGGAGTCGGTCCGCCCGTGGCCGATGGTGACCAGCGGCACCTTGTCCTGCTCGGCCCGGTCCAGCACCGCGTAGGCGATGGCGGTGCTGTAGAAGTGGAACATCGAGGCCCCGGTGGGCCCCTTCTTCTTCAGGCGCTCGTAGCACTCCACGCCCTTGTCCGCCTTGTACTCGGTCTCGCACTCCTCCCAGGTGAGCTTGACCCCGTTGATGCCGCCGTCGCGGAGGTTGATCAGGTTCAGGTAGTCGATGAAGCCGCCGTAGAGGCTGGTGCCCCCGGCGGCGTAGGGCCCGACCCGGTAGCTGGGCACGGGCATGAACTGCTCGTTGGCCGGAGCGGTCTGGGCGGCCGCCGGAAAGGCGAGCAGGAGTCCGAGCGTGAACGCACCTGCCGCCGCTGCCTGACTGAGACGCTTCATGGGCATGTCCTCCTCGAGAGTCCTCTTCCAGGATCCGTTCTGCTCCTTCAGTGAGGAAAAGGCCACAGGCGCAGCTTCTCCTTGGCGATCTGCCACAGGCGGGCCAGGCCGTGAGGCTCGACGATGAGGAAGAAGATGATCAGCGAGCCGAAGACGAAGAGCTGGATGTTCGGAAGCAGCCCGGGACGCAGGCCCTCGCCGAACAGCCCGTGCAGGAGCTGGTTGAGCACGATGGGGAAGAGGACGATGAACCCCGCGCCGAGGAAGCTCCCCAGCACGCTCCCGGTCCCGCCGATGATGACCATGGTCAGCACCAGGAAGGAGCGGTCCAGGTCGAAGGCCTGGGGCTCCACCGTCCCCAGGAAGGCGTAGGCCCAGAGCGCCCCGGCCACGCCGCAGTAGAAGGAGCTGACGGCGAAGGCGGAGAGCTTGGTGCGCAGCATGGGGATGCCGATGACCTCGGCGGCCACGTCCATGTCCCGCACCGCCATCCACGCCCGGCCGGTGCGGCTCCGCACCAGGTTCTTCGCCGCCAGCGCCAGGACAGCGGCGATGCTCAGGACCAGGAGATAGCGGCGGGCGGGGGTGTCGATGGGCACCCCGGCGATGACCATCCTCTGGGCGCTGATCACCCCGCTGGCGCTGTAGTTGGTGAACCAGCCGACGCGGGTGAGGAGCCATTCGATGAAGAACTGGGCCGCCAGCGTGGACACCGCCAGGTAGAGGCCCCGGATGCGGAGCGAGGGCAGGCCGAAGACCACTCCCACCGCGGCGGCGCAGAGCCCGCCCAGGGCGAAGTCGAGGAGCAGGGGGAGGGCGGGTGCCCGGAGCCGGAAGGCGTAGGTGGCGAAGGCCCCCACCGCCATGAAGCCGCCCGTGCCCAGGCTGAACTGCCCGGCGTAGCCGGTGAGGATGTTCAGGCCCAGCGTGGCCAGCGAGAGGATCAGCCACTGGATGAGCAGCGCGGTGATCAGGTACTCGGAGGCAAAGAGCGGGACCACCACGAAGGCGACGAGGAGCAGTGCCGCCACCACCACCCGGTCCTGGACGATGGGGAAGATCCGCTGGTCGGCGCGGTAGGTGGTCCGGAACTGTCCCGCCTCGCGGTAGATCATCGCCCTAGACCCGGTCGATCCGCTTTTCGCCGAAGAGCCCCTCCGGCCGGACGAGCAGGAAGAGCAGCACCACCACGTAGGCGAACCAGTTCTCGATGCCGCCCCCGAGCGCCGGTCCGATGTAGACCTCGGCCAGCTTCTCCGAGGCTCCCACCAGGAGCCCCCCGACGATGGCCCCGGCGATGGAGGTCAGGCCGCCGAGGAACATCACCGGGAGCGCCTTGAGGGCGATGACCGAGAGCGCGAACTGCACCCCCAGGCGCGCGCCCCAGAGCAGGCCGGCCACCAGCGCCACCGCGCCGGCCACGGCCCACACCACCCCCCAGATGTGGCGGAGCGGGATGCCCACGCTGAGCGCGGCCTGGTGGTCGTCGGCCACCGCCCGGAGCGCCCGCCCCACCCGGGTGAACTGGAAGAAGAGCGCCAGGACCGCCACCAGGAGCCCGGCGGTGAGGGCGGCCGCCAGGTCAAACTGGCTGACGAGCACCCCCTTCACCTCGAAGGGCGTGTCCGGGATGCCCAGCTCCAGCCCCTTGACCACGCTCCCCCAGACGCCCTGGGCCATCCCCTCGATGCAGAAGGTGAGCCCGATGGTGGCCATGAACAGGCTGATCGGCGGCTGGTTGACCAGGGGCCGGAGGACCAGCCGCTCGATGGCCACCGCCAGGAGCAGCATCACGCCCAGGGTGGCGGCCAGCGCCAGCCAGCGCGGGAGCCCCCGCTCCTCGAGGGAGACGAAGGTCAGCGCGGCGAAGAGCACCATCGCCCCTTGCGCGAAGTTGAACACCCCAGAGGCCTTGAAGATGAGGACGAAGCCCAGCGCCACCAGCGAGTACATCACCCCGGCGAGCAGCCCTCCGATGAGGACCTCGAAGAAGAATTGCATCCCTAGCCCCCCCCGACCGCCTGGCGATCCGCATCGGTGGCCACGCCGAGGTAGGCGGCGACGACCTCCGGGTTGCGGCGCACCTCGTCCGGCGGGCCATCGGCGATCTTCCGGCCGTAGTCGAGCACCACCACCCGGTCGGCGAGATCCATGACCACCGCCATGTCGTGCTCGATGAGCACCACCGTCACCCCCAGCTCGTCGTTCACGTCGAGGATGAAGCGGCACATGTCCTGCTTCTCCTCGACGTTCATCCCGGCCATCGGCTCGTCGAGGAGGAGGAGGCGGGGCCCGGCGGCCAGGGCCCGCGCCAGCTCGACCCGCTTCTGCAGGCCGTAGGGGAGTCGCCCCACCGGCGTCTTGCGGATGTGCTCGATCTGCAGGAAGTCGATGATCTCCTCCACCTTGCGGCGGTGGGCGATCTCCTCGCGCTGCGCCGGTCCCCAGTAGACGGCCTGGGCGAGGAGCGGAGCGCGCATCATCAGATTGCGCCCGGTCATGATGTTGTCCAGGACGCTCATCCCCTTGAAGAGGGCGATGTTCTGGAAGGTCCGGGCGATGCCGCTGGCCGCCGCCTGGTGGGGACGCATGGCGCGGCGGACCACGCCGGCGAAGAGGACGCTGCCCGAGCTGGGCTGGTAGACGCCGTTGATGATGTTCAGGAGGCTGCTCTTGCCGGCGCCGTTGGGGCCGATGATGGCGCAGACCTCGCGCTCCCGGACCTCGAAGCTCACCTGGCTGAGCGCCTTCACCCCGCCGAAGGCCAGGTTCACCCCCTCCAGCCGGAGCAGGACGTCACCGATGCGCTGGCGGGGAACGGTGACCATGGTCCCTGGTCAGGCCGCCCTCTGGGGCGCCTCCCGGTCGAACAGCGGCGCCTCGCGGATCTTCACCTCCGCGCGCACGGTTCCCGTCCGCCCGTCCTCGAACTTGACCTGGGCCTCGACCGGACAGCTGGTCCGCTCCGAGTAGAGGGCCTCGATGAGCGGCGCGTACCGCTCGGCGATGAAGCGGCGGCGCACCTTGCGGGTCCGGGTCAGCTCGCCGTCGTCGGCGTCGAGCTCCTTGTGCAGGACCAGGAAGCGGCGGATCTGCGAGCCCCGGAGGCGAGCGTCGCGGGCCAGGTCCCGGTTCACCGACTCCACGCACCTGCGCACCAGCTCGTAGACCTCGTCGCGGCCGGCCAGGTCGGTGTACCCGGAGTAGGGCAGGCCGCGGCGCTCGGCCCAGTTGCCCACTGCCTGCATGTCGATGTTCACGAAGGCCGCGGCATAGGAGCGCCCGTCCCCGAAGGCCACCGCCTCCTTGATGGTGGGAAAGAACTTGAGCTTGTTCTCCAGGTATTTCGGGGCGAAGAGCGTGCCGTCCTCGAGGCGCCCCACGTCCTTGGCCCGGTCGATGATCTTCAGATGCCCGTCCTCGTCGAAGAAGCCGGCGTCGCCGGTGTGGAACCACCCCTCGGGGGTCTTCGCCTCGCGGGTCGCTTCCGGGTTCTTGTAGTAGCTGTGGAAGACGCCGGGGCTGCGGATGAGCACCTCGCCCTGGTCGGAGATGCGGACCTCGACGTTCGGGGCCGGCGTGCCCACCGTGTCCGGCTTCACCGCGCCGTCCGGCTGCATGCAGACGAAGACCGAGGTCTCGGTGCTCCCGTAGAGCTGTTTCAGGTTCACGCCCAGCGACCGGTAGAAGCGAAAAAGGTCGGGGCCGATGGCCTCGCCGGCGGTGAAGGCCACCCGGATGCGGCTCATCCCGAGCACGTTGCGGAGCGGTCCGTAGATGAGCACGTCGCCGAGCGCATAGAGCAGCCGGTCGACCAGCGGCACCGGCTGGCGGTCGAGGATCCGCGTGCCGACCCGCGCCGCGACCTCCATGAAGCGCGCGTAGAGCCACCGCTTCGGGCGTCCGGCGTCCTCCATGCGGATGGAGACCTGGGTGAGGAGGTTCTCGTACACCCGGGGAGGGGCGAAGAAGTAGGTGGGGCCGATCTCCCGCATGTCGGTGAGCACGGTGTCCGAGCTCTCCGGGCAGTTCATGCAGAACCCGGCGATCGCCCCTTGGGTGTAGCTGAAGATGTTGTCCCCCACCCAGGCCATCGGAAGGTAGGCCAGGACCTCCTCGTCGGCGGTGAGGTGCTCGCGCTCGTTGCCGGCGCGGCCGGTGAGGATGAGGTTGTCGTGGGTCAGGGTCACTCCCTTGGGGTGCCCGGTGGTGCCGGAGGTGTAGAGCATGATCGCCACGTCGCTCGGGCGGCCCTGCTCGACCTGGGCGAGGAAGAGGCCGGGATGCTCGCGGTCGTACCGGCGGCCGGCTTCCTGGATGTCCTCGTAGCGGGCGAGCAGGTCCGGGGGGTAGTGGCGCAGCCCGCGGGGGTCGTCGTAGATGAGCAGCTTCAAGGACGGGAGCCGCGCGCGGAGCTCGAAGAGCTTGTCCACCTGCTCCTGGTCCTCGGCGACCACGAAGCGCACGTCCGCATCGGCGAGCACGTAGACCATCTCGTCTGCCACCGCGTCCTGGTAGAGCGGCACCGGGACGCCCCCCAGGCACTGCGCGGCGGCGATGGCCCAGTAGAGGCGCGGACGATTGTCGCCGATGATCGCCAGGTGCTCGCCGCGCTGGAAGCCGAGCGAGGCGAGCCCGCAGGCCAGCGCGCGCACCTCATCGGCCACCTGGGCCCAGTCCCAGGTCTGCCAGATGCCGAGGTCCTTCTCGCGCATGGCCGGCCGCCGGCCATGCTCGGCGGCGTGGTCGAGCAGCAGGCGGGGAAACGTGTCGAGATGACCGTTCATCCGGCGTGTCCGGGCGGCATCGCGGGCGGCATCCTAGGGAGGCCGCGCGCTGCCCGTCCACGCCGCCCCTGACCTCCGGGCGGGGTCGCCGAGCCCGCTCGACGCTCGGCGTCATTTTTCGCCCGGGCGCTAGAGCGAGGACCGGCGACCGCCGCACTGGGCGCGGAAGTTCTCGGTGCGCTCCTGCTGATCGGCGAGCGCGAAGGTGGGGGCCGCTTCCGGCGCGAAGCTGAGCGACGAGCCCTCGCCGCAGAGCGAGCTGGCCGGGGCCTCGACATGGACGGCGAGCACCGGGCCGGGGGGAAGGTTCAGGATCTCGTACGAGCAGTGGCCGCTTCCCTGGTGGACCGCCGGCCGGCCCACGCGGATGGGCGGGTCGCCCTTTCCGTCGTCGGCGGTGGCGTACACCTCCAGGCTGGCGCAGGCCGGATGTCCGGCCGACGCCGCGGGCAGCTCGACCACCCCGGTGACCGTGCCCGTGTAGAGGTCATCGAGCCGATCGTCGGGTTTCGCGCCGGAGCTGGCACAGGCGGCGCAGATCGAGGCGAGGAGGACGAGCGAGGGGCGCATGCTCATGTGAGCACTCCTTCCGAGCGGGCCAGTAGCGGATTTGCCGGAGAGCCCGGTCGCGGCGTCCGGCCGCGGGATGGCCGGGCGGGATGCGGGTCTGGCCTGCAGACCAAGAGGACAGCCCGCGCCCCGTCGCGGTTAAACGCGGTCGAGGAGGCGCTGGAGAAAGACCAGGTCCAGCCAACGATCGAACTTCCGTCCCACCTCGCGAAAGTGGGCCACCGGCACGAACCCGAGCGACTGGTGGAGGCGCAGGGAGACGGCGTTGTCGGCATCGACTGCGGCGACCATCACGTGCTTGCCCGTGGCACGGCCACGCTCGAGGAGCGCCTCGACCAGACTCCGACCGATGCCACGGCCGCGGCAGTCTGCCCGGACGTGGACCGAGTGCTCGACCGTGTTGCGGTAGCAGGGCCATTGCCGGAACTCGCCGAAGGAGGCGAATCCGACCACCCCGGTGGGGTCCCGTGCGGCGAGGACCGGGAAGCCCTGCGCGGCCCGGGCCTGGAGCCAGGCCCGCCGGTTCTCGAGGCTCACCGGCTCCTCCTGGTAGACCGCAGTGGAGTGGGCAATCACCTCGTTGTAGATGGCGAGGATGCCGGGAAGATCATCCTCGCCCGCATCGGCGACGGTGTGCATCGGTCCTTCCGGAGCCTGCCTTAGCAGGGAGGACCGACCCCTGCCGGCCCGGTCAGGAGCTCGCGCCGCACTGCGCCCGGAAGTCCCGCGTCACGCTCTCGTGGGCGTTGACGGTGAACGGGGCGCTGCCGGTGGACCCGAAGCTGAGCGAGGAGCCGTCGCGGCAGGCCATCCCCGCGGCCGGCTCGATGTGGACCTCGACCGGCTGGGGGGGGAGGTTGTCGATCTGGTACGAGCACCGGCTGCTCCCGTCGTGGATCGACGGGCGGCCGAGCCGGGACGGGCTCTTCGCCTGGTCGCCGACGGCGGTGGCGTAGACGGTGAGCTCACTGCAGGGAATGCCTCCGGCCTGCTGGGGGAGCACGATGACGCCGTTCACCGTTCCGCTGAAGGTGTCGGTGAGGCGCTCGTCGGGGACGTTTCCGGCGCTGGCGCAGGCGGCGAGGGACAGGGAGGCGAGGAGGAGGACGGTGGTACGCATCGGCTGAGAACTCATGTCGGGATTCCACGGTGGTTCGAGCACGGCCTTCCCCCGGGCGGGGTCCTCGGAGATGCCGCTGCGCCCTCCCTATGTCCGTGGGAGGGCGGCGATTGCCTGGACAGATGGCCGCTTCAGCGCAGCTCGAACTGTTTCACTCGCGCCACATCCGCGAGCTCCGTTCAGTCCAGCTCTGTTCGGACCCGAACAATCTCCGTGCCCCGTCCGATGGCCCGAGGGCTGGCTTCTTCCCCGGCGGCGGAGACATGACCGACCGGCGGCCGGGCTTCAGGGGGTTCCCCGGATGGGTGTGGGCGCTGGTCGCGGTGGCCGCCGCGCGCGCTCTTCTCCTGCCCGCATTCGAGCTCGTTCCCCAGGAGGCCTACTACGCCTTCTACGCCCGCTCGCCGGCGCTCTCGTACTTCGACCACCCGCCGCTGCTGGCCTGGGCCCTCGCCGGCGCGCTGCGCGTGGCCGGGCACCATCCGCTGGCGGTGCGCGCGGTGCCCTTCCTGCTCACCCTCGGCACGCAGGGAGCGTTCGTCGCCCTCGCTCGCCGCTTCGAGCCGGCTGGGGTCGGCCGCGCGGCGCTGCTCTTCTCGACCACCGGCGCGGTGACGGTGCTCTCCCTGGTCGCGCTCCCGGACGCGCCGCTCGTGCTCGCCTGGAGCCTGGCCCTGGTGGCGCTTGGCCGCGCCCTCTTCGAGGCCGGGCGCGTGTCCTGGGTCCTGGCCGGGCTCTTCTTCGGCCTCGCCTTCGACTCCAAGTACACCGGGGCGGCCCTCCCGGTCGGGCTCCTCGCCTTCCTCGTGCTCTCCCCGGCGCATCGCCGGCTCCTCGGTACGCCGTGGCCGTGGGTGACGATCGCCGTGGCGCAGCTGGTGGCGCTGCCGGTCTACGTCTGGAACGCCCAGCACGGCTGGGCCTCCTTCGTCTTCCAGACCGCCGGGCGGGCCGGGACCGCGGCCGGGCCTGGCCTCCGCCATCTCGCCGGCCTCGCCGTCACGCAGGCGGTGCTTCTGCTCCCGCCGCTCTTCGCGGCGGTGGTGGTGTGCGTCTGGCGCGGGCTCTTTGGTCTTCTGCGCCGGGCCCTCGGACCGGAGGAGCTCTTCCTGGCCGCCTTCTCCGTGCCGCTCCTCGTCCCGGGCGTGCTCCTGAGCACGGTGCTCCTGGTCAAGCCGAACTGGCTCCTCCCCGCCTACGTCACCGCCATCCTCTGGGTGGCGCGAAGCAGCGGGGCACGGCTCCTGCGCTGGAACCTGTGGAGCTCCCTCGTGGTCCACGTCCTCTTCGTGGTGGAGCTCCTCGTCTACCCGGTGGCGCTCCGGAGCGATGACACCTGGGTCGGCTGGCGGGCGCTGGCCGCCGAGCTCCGCACCCGGGTTCGCCCGGGGGAGTTCGTCTTCTCCGCCGACGACTACAAGACCACCGCCGAGCTGCTCTTCTACTCGGACCTCGAGGTCCATGGGCGCAACCTGCTCGGCGAGCGCGCGCTCCAGTACGACTACGACGGTGTCGACCCCCGCCGGCTCGTCGGCCGCGACGCGCTCTTCGTCGACTCGGCGCCCGACGACCCGGAGCTCCGGGCCGCCGGGTCGGCGCCCCCGGAGCGGCTCGGCCGGGCCTGCCGCCGGGTCGAGGCGGAGCGGCCCATCCTCATCCGCCGGGGAGACCGGGTGGTGCGCGCCTTCCGGGTCTGGCGCTGCGTGGATTACCGCGGTCCGCCGGGCCGGTAGGCCCGCCGGCCCTGGAGCGACACCGTCGGCCAGGGGGCGGGCTCGGCATCCTCGGGGTTGCTCTCGTCCACGCCGTAGGCGAACTCGGTCCTGCCGCTGGTCTCGAGGAAGGGACCACCGTCCTCCTCGGGACGTTCCCGCTCGTAGTGCTCCTCGGGGTCCTCCCCGGAGGTGGCGGAGAGCACGAAGCTCTCGCCCAGCTCCTCGGCCAGCTCGTCGGTGGCGAACCGGGGGGAGGTGATGAAGGCACGGCTCCGCTCCGGGGTGGGCGCCGCCGCGGTGGGCCGGGGCGAGGGCTGGACGGCACGTGGGGCGGCCGCCCGCGCCGGGGGCGGCGGCTGCTTCCGGCGGCGTGACCTCGGCGCCGACGTCCTCTTCCGGGGGGTGCGCTTCCTGGCCATCGGGCTCCTCCTCGCCGGTCGGCAGCCGGGCGGCGCAGCTTAGCGCGCGTCCTCCGGCGCACAACCGGGGCGGTCCACGTACACCCTCGTTCATCTGGATACCGTGTGGAAGCAGAATTCTCCGGATGCGCCTCGCCACCGCCTCGGGCTTTCGGTTCTGATGACGCGCCAGGGACGTGGGCGAGCGCGAGCCGTTGCGAACGAGCGGGATGCCGGAGGTCCTCCGGGTTCTCCTCGTCGAGGACTCCGAGGCGGATGCCGCGCTCATCGTGCACGCGCTCTGCGCCGAGGGGCGGCTCGTCCGCCCGCTCCGCGTGGACAGCGCCGCGAGCTTCGCCGCCGCGCTGGGCAGCGCCTCCTGGGACGTCATCGTCGCCGACCACCGCCTGCCCGGTTTCTCGGCGCTCGAGGCGCTGCGGCTCCTCCAGGCCAGCGGCCTCGACATCCCCTTCCTCATCGTCAGCGGGGCCATCTCCGAGCAGGACGCGGTGGCGGCGATGAAGGCCGGGGCGCACGACTATCTGATGAAGGACAACCTGGCCCGCCTCGGCCCGGCGGTGGCCCGGGAGTGCGGCGAGGCCCAGCAGCGCACCGCCCGCCGCCGAGCGGATGCGGCGCTGCGCAAGAGCGAGGCCGAGCTGCGGGCGGTGATGGCGCACGTGCCCGACGGGCTGCTCACCGTGTCCGCCTCCGGGACGCTGACCTCGATGAACCCGGCGGCGGAGCGCATCTTCGGACAGCGTGCCGAGGAGATGGTCGGGCGGCCCGCCGAGTCGGTGCTCCCCACCGGCTTCGCCGGCTCGCGCGACCAGGGGCCGCTGGAGGTCGAGGCCCGCCGCCCGGACGGGACCGTCCTCGGCCTGGAGATCGCGGTGGCCGACATCCCCGGCGCTGACCCCGGGCTGGTGGTCGCCGTGCGCGACGTCACCGACCGCCGGCGGCTCGAGGCCGAGGTCCAGCGCACCCAGAAGATGGACACGGTGGGCATGCTGGCCGGCGGCGTCGCCCACGACTTCAACAACGTGCTCACCGGCATCCAGAGCGCCGCGGCCATGGCCCGCCTCGAGCTCCCCCGGGAGCACGCCGCCGCCGGTGACCTGGCGGAGATCGAGCGCCAGTGCCAGCGCGCCGCCGCGCTGGTGCGCCAGCTGCTCGCCTTCGCCCGGAAGCAGCCGCTCGCCCGGCGGACCCTGAGCCTGAACGAGGTCGTCCTGGACGTGGAGAGCCTGCTCCGCCGCGTGCTGGGCGAGCGCGTGCGCTTCAGCGTCGAGCTCGAGCCGGACGTGTGGATGACCAGCGGCGACAGCGCACAGCTGGAGCAGGTGCTGATGAACCTGTGCATCAACGCTCGCGACGCGATGCCCGACGGAGGCCGCCTCAGCGTCCGCACCGGCAACCTCGCGCCCGGCTCCCCGCTGGCCGTCCGCGCCCGCGTGCCTCCCGGCAAGCGCACCGTGTTCCTGTCGGTCCAGGACACCGGCACCGGCATCCAGCCGCGGACCCTGGAGCGGATCTTCGAGCCCTTCTTCACCACCAAGGCTCCCGGGCGGGGAACCGGCCTCGGCCTGGCGGTGGTCCACGGCATCGTGCGCCAGCACGAGGGCCAGATCGACGTGGAGAGCACGCCGGGGGCCGGGAGCACCTTCTCCGTGCTCCTCCCCGCCGTCGAGGCGGAGGCCGCCTCCCTGCCGAAGAGGGAGGGCGGCGCGATGACCCCCGGCTCGGGGACCATCCTGGTGGTCGAGGACGAGCCCAGCGTCCAGCAGGCCCTGGTACGGATGCTGGAGCGGTCCGGCTACCGCGCCCTGGCCGCCGGGGACGGTGAGGCGGCCGTGGCCACGCTCGAGCAGGGGGCGGTGGACCTGGTCCTGCTCGATGCCGTGCTCCCCGGGCTACCGGCGCTGGAGACCTACCGGCGGCTCCGGGCCCAGAGGCCGGGCACGCCGGTGCTCGTCGTCTCCGGGTACAGCGAGGCGATGCTCGACCCGGCGCTGCAGCGCGAGCTCGCCGGCTCCTTCCTCCAGAAGCCCTTCACCCTGGACGAGCTCACCGACCGCGTCCGCCGCGCGCTCCAGCCGGCCAGCGCCCTGGCCGGGGCCGGCTGAGCGAGCTCGCTGGAGAGGCGTCCCCTGGTCAGGAGTGGAGGGCGGCCGAGGGGAACTCGCGCTCCAGCTGCTCGAGGAGCAGGCTCTGCTGCGGGGTGGGCTTCTGGCGGCGGATGCGCTCCACCTGGCTCTTCCCGCGGTCGATGTCCCCGGCCGAGAGGTGCGCCCGGGCGGCCCAGGCGAGCAGGGTCACGTCGTCCGGCTGGCTGGAGAGGGCGCGCTCGAAGTGCCCGGCGGCGGCGTCGAAGTCCCTCTGGCGGTAGGCGAGCAGGCCCTCGCTGAAGTGAAAGGCCGGGTCGGAGTCGGCCACCTTTCGGCCCGCCTCGGACCAGCGGGCGGCCAGCTCGGAGAGCCCGGCCCTTCCGGCCGCGGAGACGGCGTTGCTGTAGAGCGGCATGAAGCGCGGGAAGCGCGCGATGGCCCGGGCGTACACGTCGACCGCGTCGGTGACGCGGCCCTGCCGGGCGAGGACGATGCCGAGGTTGTTGTACACCTCCGGCACCGGGGCGGCGCGCTGGACCAGGAACCGGAGAAGCGCCTCGGCCTCCATGCTCCGCCCGGCGAGCATCAGCTCCACCGCCCGGTTGCTGTGGAAGAGGACCAGCGCCGTCTCGTCGTCGGTCTCCTCGTACATGGCGAACCGCCAGGCCGAGGTGTGGGTGGCGGAGAAATCGACCACCATCGCCTCCCCCATCCAGGTCTCGTGCCCGTGGGCGACGGCGATGTGCGAGGAGGTGAAGAACTGCCCGTTCTCTCCCCAGAAGACCGGATACTGGGTGATGCGCACGAAGTGGACGTGGAGGCCGAGGCTCCGCGCGGCAGCGACGTAGAGGACGGCGTAGCTCATGCAGTCGCCGGCCCGCGCCCGGAAGGCGTCCTCGGCGTTGAGCGTCCGTGAGGCCTGGTAGCGGAACCCGAGGCCGCTGTCGTCGACCAGGTAGCGGAGGAGACGCCGCATCTGCGAGGCCTCGGCGCCCGAGCCGGAGGCCGCGACGCGGATGCTCTCCACCGTCTCGGGACGGAGCAGGAGCGGGTTCTCCACCGGCAGGCCCCGGGCGGCTCCCTCCTCGACCCACGGGGCAGGGGGAGCGGCGAGGCGCGAGGCGGTGGGGGTGGCGCAGGCGAGCGCGAGCGCGGCGGCGGCTCCGAGCGCTGGGGAAGAGCGGAGCACTTGAGGGCCTCCTCGTGTGCGGGCGTCCGTGGGCTCCCCGTCCCCGGGCGTTTCCAACGCCCCCAGTCTAGCCGACCCGGGGACCTCACGTCTCCACGTCGCCCCCCAGGTAGGCGGCCTGCACACGGCGGTCGGCGGCGAGCTCGGCCCCGGTGCCCTGGAGGACCACCTGGCCGCGCTCGAGCACGTAGGCCCGGTCGGAGATGCCGAGCGCCATGCGGGCGTTCTGCTCCACCAGCAGCACCGGGGTCCCCCCCTCGCGGATGGAGCCGACCAGGCGGAACACCTCCTCCACCATCTGCGGGGCCAGCCCCATCGACGGCTCGTCGAGGAGGAGGATGCGTGGCTGGGCGAGCAGGGCGCGGGCGATGGCCAGCATCTGCTGCTCTCCTCCCGAGAGCGTGCCGGCCAGCGCCGGCCGCCGGGCGGTGAGGACCGGGAATCGCCGGCACACCGCCTCGAGCCGCGCCTTCCACGGGTCGGGGTGGGGGCGGGCCTCGGCGGCCAGCCGGAGGTTTTCCTCGACCGTGAGCCGGGTGAGCACCGCCCGGCCCTCGGGCACGAGGACGATGCCGGCGGCGACGGCCTGGTGGGAGGCGCAGCCGGTCATGCGCCGCCCGGCGAGGCGGACCTCTCCGGCCGCCGGGCGGACGAGACCGGCCACCGCGCCGAGCGTGCTGCTCTTGCCGGCCCCGTTCGGACCGATGAGCGTCACCACCTCCCCGGCATCCACCTGCAGCGAGACGCCGCGCACCGCTTCCACGTGCCCGTAGCGGACCTCGAGCCCGGAGATCTCGAACAGGGGCGCGGGGCTCACCGGGCGGCTCCCAGGTAGGCGGTGATCACCGCCGGGTCGACGCTCACCGCGGCCGGCGTCCCGTCCGCGATGACCCGGCCGAAGTTGAGCACCGTCACCCGGGTGCAGAGGTCCATCACCAGGCGGACGTTGTGCTCGATGAGCACCACCGACACCCCGGCCGAGGCCACCTCGCGGATGAGGGTCCCCACGCCGCTCGCCTCCACCGGATTCATGCCTGCCGTCGGCTCGTCGAGGAGCAAGAGGCGCGGCTCGGCGGAGAGGGCCCGGGCGATCTCCACCCGGCGCTGGTCCCCGTAGCTGAGGTTGGAGGAACGCTCCTCGGCGCGCTCGCGGATCCCCACCCGGTCGAGCAGCGCCCGCGCGCGTCCGGTGGCCTCCTGGCGCTCGCGGGCCGCGGAGGGGAGCAGCAGCAGGCGGGCCCCGAGGGGCGCGCGCCGCACGCGGTGCTGGCCGACGAGCACGTTCTCCACCGCGCTCAGCGCCGGGAAGAGACGGATGTTCTGGAAGGTGCGGGTGAGGCCCAGCGCCGCCACCCGGTGGGGCGGGAGCCCGTCGATGCGCCGGCCGCCGAGGACCACCTCGCCCGAGCTCGGGCCGAGCACGCCGGAGATGATGTTCAGGAGGGTGGTCTTCCCGGCGCCGTTCGGTCCGATGATCCCGTGCACCGTCCCCGGCTCGACGGTGAAGCTCGCTCCCTCCAGCGCCTGGAGCGCTCCGAAGGAGCGCGAGACGCCCCTCAGCTCGAGCCTCATGTCCGCGCCTTCCGGCGGCGAAGGAGGGCCCGCACCGCCGCCGGCGCGGCCACCAGGCCGTTGGGGAGGAAGAGCACCACCGCCAGGAGGATGAGCCCGTTCACCCCCATCCGGAGCGGGCCGGGAGCCAGCCCCACCGCGTGGCCGGCGGCCCGGAGCGCCTCCGGGAGGGCGGTGAGGAAGAAGGCCCCGAGCAGAGGCCCGCCCACCCGCGAGATGCCGCCCACCACCGCCCAGACGAGCATGTCCACCGCCCGTCCGAACCCGTAGCCGGACGGGGCGACCATGAAGGTCAGGTGCGCCTCCAGCGCGCCGGCCAGGCCGGCGATGGCCGCGCCGAGGACGAACATGGCCAGCTTGTAGCGGGCCGGGTCGATGCCCAGCGTGGAGGCGGCCGGCTCGTCCTCGCGCAGGGCCTCGAGCGCGTAGCCGATGCGGGAGCCCCTGAGCCGGGCGAAGAAGAAGGTCACCGCCGCCACCGAGGCGACGAGGAGGAGGGTGGTGGTGTGCTGGGGAATGGCCACCAGGCCGAGCGCGCCGTTGGTGTAGTCCCAGTTGACGAAGAAGACGCGCACCATCTCGCCGAAGCCGATGGTGGCGATGGCCAGGAAGACCCCGCGCAGGCGGAGGACGGGGAACCCGAGCGGCACGGCGAGCAGTGCCGGAACCAGCGCGCCGGCGGCCAGCGCGAGCGGGAACGGCGCCGAGGCTCTCTGGGTGAGCACCGCCGAGGCGAAGGCCCCGATGCACATGAAGCCGGCGTTGGCCAGGCTGAGCTGCCCGCAGCACAGCGTGGCATAGACGCTCAGGGCGAGCAGCCCGTTGAGGAGCATGAACTGGAAGACGGATGCGTAGGTGGCGAGGAAGCTCTCCATCGCTCAGCGGCCCCGGTGCGGACCGCTCCTCACGACGTCCGGACCGCCGCGCCGCCGAGCAGACCGCGCGGCCGGAACACGAGCACCCCGAAGAGCACGGCGAAGGCGACCGCGTCCCGGTAGCTCGACCCGAGCTCGGCGGTGGTGAAGACCTCGAGGAGACCGAGCAGGTAGGCGGCCAGCACCGCGCCCGGGACGCTCCCCATCCCCCCGAGGATGATCACCGCCAGCCCCTTGAGCTCCACCGTCCGGCCCACGTCCGGGGAGATGCTGTTGAAGGCCAGGCCGAAGAGGACCCCGGCCGCTCCGCCCAGCGCCGAGGAGAGCGCGAAGGAGAGGGCGATGACCCGGTTCACCGGCACCCCGAGCACCTGGGCCGCCCGCGGGCTCTCGGCCACGGCGCGGATCTGCCGGCCGAGCCGGGTCCGCTGCAGGGTCAGGGTGAGGGCCAGCATCAGGCACACCGAGAGGGCGACGATGGTCAGCTGGAGCAGGCTGACCACGGCCGGCCCCACCCGGAGGACGCGGTCGGGAAAGGTCCCCAGGGGGAAGCGCGACACGTCCGGGCCCCAGAGCTGCAGCGCCACCGCCTCGAGGACCGAGGCCGCCGCCAGCGAGCTGATCAGCCCGGAGAAGTTCGAGTCCGCCCGGCCCCGGAGCGGCCGGAAGGCGACCCGCTCGAGGACGATGCCGAGCAGCGCCGTGGCCAGCATGGCCGCGCCCATCGCCGCCCAGAAGGGAAGCCCGGCGGTGGCCACCAGGGTCAGGGCGAGGAAGGCGCCGACCATGAACACCGCCTGGTGGGCGAGGTTGAGGATGTCCAGCACGCCGAAGACCAGCGTGTAGCCCACGGCGAAGAGGGCGTAGATGCTGCCGAGGAAGATGCCGTTGAGGAGCTGCTGGCCCAAGGGCGGCGCCTAGGGGAGGATCTGAAACTTCCCGTCCTTGACCTGCTGCACGGTCGCCTCGTGGTCCGCGTCGCGGTTGGCGGTGAAGCTGAACTTCCCGAGGGGCGTGGCCAGCCCCTTCACCCTCGCGAAGCCGGCGCGGATGTCCTCCCGTCCCGCCTTCCCGGTGAGCCGCACCGCCTCGGCGACGATGAGCACCGCCGTGTACGACTGGGCGGTGAACTGGTCCGGCGTGAACCCGCGCCTGGCCATGACCTCCTTGAACTTCACGTTGGCCGGGGCGGTGCTGGTGCTGTCCCAGGACGTTCCCACCAGCACGCCCTCCGCCGCCGGGCCGGCGTTCTTGATGAACGCCGGGCTGTTGAATCCGTTGCCGCCCATGATGGGCATGGTCAGGCCGAGCGAGCGGGCCTGCACCACGATGGCCGAGGCGTTGTCGGTGAGCGCGCTGACCATGAGCAGCTCGGGGCTCGCCGAGCGGAGCGCGGTGAGCTGCGGCCCGTAGTCGCGGTCCGACTTGGTGAAGGTCTGGGTGGCGACCACCTTCACCCCGAGGTCGGCGAGCGCCTTGACCATCACGTCGTAGCCGGCCTTGGTGAAGACGTCGTCGTTGCCGTAGAGCAGCGCCGCGGTCTTGAAGCCGAGGCGGGCCTGCGCCTTCTTCACCGCTCCGGGGATGACCTGGGCCTCGGTCAACGAATCCCGCCAGATGTACTCGCCGATGTCGGTGATCCCCTTGGGCGAGGTATTGGACATGGCCAGCACCGGCACCTTGGCCGCCTGGGCGATGGGGTCGGCGGCGGTGGCGGTGGTGGAGAGCGTGGGCCCGAGGATGACCGACACCTTCTCCTGGTTGATCAGCCGCTGGTAGACGTTGATCCCCTGCTCCTTGGTCGAGGCGTCGTCGTCGAGGACGACCACGAGCGAGAAGCCGGGGAGCTGGCCGGCATTCACCTCGTCGGCGGCCGCCTGGATGCCCGCTCGCTGGCTCGCCCCGTAGGACGCCGCCGGGCCGCTCAGGCTCAGCGCCGCGCCGACCTTCACCGGTACCGCCTGGGCTCGGGCTGTAGCACCGAGCCCGCACACAACGAGAGCTACTGCGATCGCGAGGATGCGCTCACGCCGGGGCATTTCCGACTCCCTTCTCGGGACAGAAGGCCGCGCCTCGGTACACCACCGCGCTCGAGAGCAGCAAGCCATTTCCCCCGTCCGTGCGACGCTCCGCGTCACACCGCGTTGGCTTCCATGACACAGAGCGCCAAGGAATTCTCGCCAGTGTCTTCTGGCTTTCGCGCTTTTGCCATTGTGCTAGATGCAGTCGTCCAGCGGGAGCCGTCCTCGCGTCCGGGGTCTGTGACCCGCGCTCCAGGGAGGGAGAACGTGAGAGCAACGGCACTCAGACTCTTGGTCCTTGTTGGAGTTGGATGGGCTTCCGCGGCAGCTGCTCAGATGGTCGGCTCGTACGTGGGGATGACGCCGCCGCCGTCAGCATGGAGCCCGGACAACTCCTTCCAGTTCAAATTCCGCGGGATGGTGACGGGCACGGTGTTCGAGCAAGTCGGCGGACTCGGACCGAGCCCAGGACAGCAGTCTCTCTGGGCGACGCGCACCCAGCCGTACAACGACCGGGTGTCGTGGGGCGGGGACGTTCGCCAGACGCGGCTCAACTTCGCCGTCAAGGGTCCTCAGGTTCTCGGCGCCACGCCCCTGGCCGTGACCGAGGTCGACTTCTTCGGAGGCCTGGGCGCAGGGAACTACGGCTACGAGTCGATCGTCCCCCGTCTCCGGCTGGCGTTCGTCCAGCTCGAATGGCCGAGCATGACCCGCTTCGTGGTCGGACAGATGAACACCCTGTCCTTCTGGGTCGTGCCGGAGTCGGTCGCGCACGTCGCCTTCCCTCTCGGGTTCGGATCCGGGCTCGTCGGCTGGCGCTACCCGGGCGTCTGGTTCTTCCAGACCTTCTGCTTCGACAGCGCCAAGAACAACACCCTCGAGTTCGCGGCCAGCGCGACCCGCACCGGGTGGACGGATGCGCCGGCGGCATACGGTGACAACACGCCCAACGCAGCGACCAACCCCTACTACCTGGGCCTGGGCGATGCCTCCGGCATCCCCCAGCTCGAGGCACGCCTCGTCCTGAACCTCAAGAGCCCGGGCTTCGGATTCACCTTCGGACTCCTCGGCCACTATGACTGGAAGGATCTGTCCGGCGTCGGGAGGGGCGTGGGGGTTGCCCCACCGGGCTGCTCGGCGACCAGCTGCACCGGCGGCGGCACGACGCAGCGCTACAACAACATCAACGGAGAGATGTTCGAGACCTATGCCCGGTTCGTCATCGGGCCGGTCACTGCCTGGGGCGGCTACAACCGGAGCCGCGCCGAGGGCGGCATCATCGCCTCGGTGCTCCAGTACGGCGACATCCTCAGCTACGGCTGGTGGGCCCAGCTGGGTCTCAACCTCACGCGCGAGCTGAGCATCTGGGGCTGGGCCGGCGAGGAGAATCCAGACGACGCGATGGTGCGGCGCTGGCTGGCCAAGCCGGCGATCACCGGCGGCCCGGCCAGCGGCACACCGACCGTCGCCGCGAACGGCATCGTCCAGAACAACACCTACGCGGCGATGATCCGGTACATGGACAACAACTACGCCATGGGCCTGGAGTGGGTGAACTTCTACACGCAGTACACGGCCTACCCGGCGACTGCCGGAGTGCCGCCCATCCCCTACGCCAACTCGCACGCCTACCAGATCATGTTCTCGGTCAGCTACTACATGAACTGAGACCCGATCCCTCCTCAGGGAGAGTCGAGGCGCCGGGAGCCCTGCTCCCGGCGTTTTTTTTTGCCCGGTTCCCACGGCGCGGCGCCTCGGCGCCCGTCGCGAGCCGCGGGCCACAGAAACGTCACCTGGTGTTGCGCCGTCCGCCACGGGCCCCCTGCTAGGAGAGCGGCCGCTTGGCCCGGCCGTTTCGGGAGAGGGTTCACCCGCAGGACGTGAGGAGAAACCACCGGTGAGACGCCAAGGATTCTTCGTCGTCGCCCTCGTGCTCTTGGCCGGAGCTTCGGCGCTCGGACAGGGCACGCCCCCCGCCCAGGACGCGCAGGCTCCGGCGGTCATCGCTCCGGCCGGTCCGCCCGCCTTCCCTGTCTATCCCGAGCCGACACCGGTGGTGAACCGGTGGCAGGCCACCCT
>DASPUU010000153.1:0-2801 GCA_035622755.1 Myxococcaceae bacterium | reverse complement strand
GCGCGGGGAGAGGACGACGATGCGGTCGGCGAGGAAGAGCGCTTCCTCGGCGTCGTGGGTGACGAAGAGCACCGTCTTTCGCTCCTGCGCCCAGAGGCGCGCCAGCGCGTCCTGCATCCGGGCGCGGGTCTGGGCGTCCAGGGCGCCGAAGGGCTCGTCGAGCAGGAGGATGGAGGGATCGGTGGCCAGGACCCGGGCCACCTCCACCATCTTCGACATCCCGGCGGAGAGCTCCTTCGGGTGGGCGTCGGCGAAGCCGGCGAGCCCGATGAGCCCGAGCAGCTCGTCGCTCACCCTCCGCCGGGCGGCCGCCTGGAGGCCCTTGGCGCGGAGCCCGAACTCGAGGTTTTCCCGCACCGTCATCCAGGGAAAGATGGCCGCCTCCTGGAGGACGTAGCCCCGCTGCCGGCCCGGGCCGTCGATGCTCGCGCCCTGGCACCGGACCGAGCCGGTCGTCGGCTGGAGGAAGCCGGCGAAGATGCGCAAGAGCGTCGTCTTGCCGCACCCCACCGGGCCGAGCAGGGCGAGGAACTCGTGCTCCTCGACCTCGAGGTCCAGGCCGTCCAGCGCCCGGGTCGGCCTCCGGCCGGAGTAGGTGAAGCCGACGCCCGCCGCCTCGAGCACCGGCGCCGCCCGGCCGCTCATGGCGTCCGCTCCATCCAGCGGGTGGCCCGGGCATGGAGGAGCAGGGCGAGGAGGTCGAAGAGCAGCACCAGGGCGCCCACGGTGGCGATGCCGATGAGCATGGTCGGCACGCGCGGGTAGGCTCCGGCCAGCGCCAGGAGATAGCCCAGGCTCGGCATCCTGGCGTCGATCAGCTCGGCGACGACGATGGTCACCCAGGCCAGGCCGGCGGCGATGCGGACGCTGGCGAGGATGGAGGGAAACGCGCTCGGAAGGACGACCCTCCGGAAGACCAGCCACCGGCCGGCGCCGAGCGAGGCGGCCGCGTCGAGATGGACCCTGGCCACGCCGCGCACCCCCTGGTGCGCTCCGAGGAGGACGATGACCGCCACGTTGGTGGCGATGAGCAGCACCTTCGACGCCTCGCCGTAGCCGAACCACACGACGTAGAGGGGGAGGAGGGCGAGCGCGGGGGTGAAGCGGAAGAAGGTCACCCAGGGATCGGCCAGGACTTCCAGACGGGCCGCCCAGCCGGTGAGGAGCCCGAGCAGGATGCCGGCGAGGGAGCCGAGGAGCAGGCCGAGGGCCACCCGCCTCGTGCTCACCGCGATGCTGTCCAGGAGGATGCGCGATTCGACGAGGAACGTCGCCTCCTCGGCCAGCGAGCGCACGGTGGGGAGGAGCTGGACGTTCTCCACGTAGTGGGCGCCGAGCCAGATCCGGTCCGGCAACCGCCCGTGGCCGATCTCCGCCGCGACGGCGTAGAGGACGAGCAGCCCGGCCAGGGCAGCGACCGCCCGTCTCACCCTCGGCGCCAGCATCACCGTGCCCAGCGCGTGAGGCGAGCGGTGAGCATCCGCAGGAGAAGGTCCATCGCCCACCCCGCGGCGGCCAGCGCCACGATGCCGACGATGATCACCGCCGGATCGGACCGGGTCTGCAGCCGCGAGGACCACATCCCGCCGCCGACGAGGAGGTTTCCCATCCCGTTCTCCGCCATGAGCATCTCCGCCCCCACGGCGGTCATCCAGGCGATGGCCAGCGAGTACCGGAAGCCCCCCAGCACGCTGGGCCCGGCGGCCGGGAGCACCACCCCGGCGAGCAGCAGCCGCCCCCGCGCGCCCAGCGACCGAGCGGCGACCACGTACTTCCGGGCCACGTCGCGCACGCCGTGGTAGGTGGGAATCACCGCGGTGACGGCCACGGCGTAGACGATGGGGATGAGCCGGTGGGCCTCGCTGTGGCCCAGCCAGAGCATGATGTAGGTGATCAGGGCCAGCGGGGGAACCGAGCGGACGAGGATGAAGACCGGATGGAGGTAGTCGTCCGCCCGCCGGCTCCAGCCGATGAGAAGGCCGATCAGGATTCCCAGCGGCAGGCCCACTGCCAGGCCGAAGAGGACCCGCGCGGTGCTCACCAGAAGCGCGCCCTGCAGCGTCACCCCCTGCTGGAGGAGCGTGTCCACCTGGTCGCTGGCGTGGTGATGATGCTCCTCCCCGGCGGGGAGGGGGTGAATGCCCGGACCCACCAGCGCGCCGCAGGCCTCCAGGAGGTCTCCGGCGCCCGGGACGATGTCCGGCCGGGCCATCCACGCCGCCGCCAGGGCATAGGCTGCGACGAGCACGGCCAGGGAAGCCAGCCAGAGCAAGGACCGCCGAGCGATGCGCCACCGCCTATCCGCGGATCGTCTCCATCACTTCCCTGTTCTCCACCACTCGCCGCGGATCGCCATGATAGATGATCTCGCCCCGGTCGATGGCGTAGAGCCGGTCCGCCACCCGGGTGGCATTGGCCAGATTCGATTCGGCGATGAGGACGGAGATGTTCATCTCCTTGATCCTCCGCACCGCATCGACGAGCCGGGTCACCACCACCGGGGCCAGGCCTTCGAACGGCTCGTCGAGGAGAAGGATGAACGGGGAAAGCATCATCGCCCGGGCGATGGTCACCATCTTCTTCTGGCCGCCGCTCAGGTTGAGTCCGCGGCGGCCGAGGAGGTCCTTCACCTCGGGGAAGACGGCGAACACCCGCGCGTTGGTCTCCGCCGCCGGCCCGGCGCGACCCGAGGCCTGGGCCAACCAGCGGCAGATCTGGAAGTTCTCCTCCACCGTCAGCTCGGGAAAGAGCCCGCTGTCCTCGGGGGCGTAGCCGATGCCGAGCCGCGCGCGCCGGTGGGG
>DASPUU010000152.1:0-11041 GCA_035622755.1 Myxococcaceae bacterium | reverse complement strand
TTCATCCGGACTTCGATCGCGAGCTCGGCTGGCAGGGAGCGGTGGACCTCGCCGGGGCGCGCGAGGAGCTCCGCCTCGAGCGAGGGAAGGACTCGGTCCGCATCTACGAGCTCTCCCTCCCCGCCTCCCCCCCTCCCTAGGGCGGGTGTCGGATAAGCCCGCCTCGCGTCCGGGGCCCGGACCGGCCCCGGCCGGCTTTCCGTTGAGAGGGTTACATTTGAGTTGCGACGCAACGCGTCCCGGCGTAGGTGAGGGCCTCCCCGGGACGAGTCCGGGCAATGCGAAGGGCACCCCAGGTGGGACGACGCATACTGGTCACCGGAGCCGCAGGCTTCATCGGCAGCCACACCGTGGAGGCGTTTCTCGAGCGGGGCGACCACGTCCTCGGGCTCGACAACTTCGACCCCTACTACGACGAGAGCCGCAAGCGCGCCAACGTCGCGGAGTTGCAGGCTCGCCCGGAGTCCGGGCGACTACTCCTGGTGGAAGGGGACGTCCGGGACGACAAGCTCCTGCGCCGGCTGTACTCGGAGTGGCGGCCGGAGGTCATCGTCCACCTGGCCGCGGTGGCCGGGGTGCGGGCCTCCATCGAGCAGCCGCAGCTCTACTTCGACGTCAACGTCAACGGGACCCTGGCCGTCCTCGAGGCGGCGCGGGAATTCTCCGTCCCGCACGTCGTGCTCGCCTCGACGTCGTCCGTCTACGGCAACAGCGTGCGGCTTCCCTTCGTCGAGGATGACTCGGCGGACCGCCCCCTCAATCCCTACGCGGCGAGCAAGCGGGCCGCGGAGATGCTCGGCCACAGCTACCACCACCTGTACGGCATCCACTTCACCGCGCTGCGCTTCTTCACCGTCTACGGGCCGCGCAACCGCCCGGACATGATGGCCTACAAGGTGCTGGACAGCATCTTCACCGGCAAGGAGCTCCCGCTCTACGAGGCCGGCCAGATGTACCGCGACTGGACCTACGTCTCCGACACCGTGGCCGGGGTGGTGGCCGCCGCCGACCACCGGGTGGGCTTCGAGGTCATCAACCTCGGACGGGGCGAGCCGGTCCTGCTGCTGGACTTCGTCCGTCGCATCGAGGAGCTGGCCGGCCGGCGGGCACGGTTCGTCAGCCGGCCCAAGCTCGGGTCGGACGCGTCGGCCACCCACGCCGACATCGGCAAGGCGCGCCAGCTGCTCGGCTACGCGCCCAAGGTGTCCTTCCCCGAGGGCGTGACCCGCTTCTGGCACTGGTACCAGAAGCAGCGGACCGGCGTTTACCACCGCACCAGGAAGTCGGCGTAGTCGGATTCGACCACCGAGCTGGACTGGTCTCCGTCGGTCATCAGGCCGATGCCCACCAGGTCGGGGACGTCCTCGAGCTTGACGCCGAAGGCGCGGACGAACTCTGCCCGAGCGTCCACCTCCTCGGTCTTCCACACCCCGAGCGGGCCACCGACCTCGAGGAGGATGGTGTTCCGGTCCAGGAACCAGCCGCGCTTGGACTGGCAGAAGCTTCCCACCGTCCCGATGGTGGCCCACACGTACTTGAGGATCATGTACTTCAGCCCGGACTTGAAGGTGAGGAACACGGCCGCGCCGGAGTCGGAGTAGCCCGGCCCGCAGTCGTTGGAATCCCTGGGCAGGCTGTGGACGCGCCAGCGCCAGCTCACCGACTTGACCCTCTTCCTGGCCTGCTCGGGGACGACCGCGCCGAGGACCACCGTCTCCAGCCCCGGCTTGTAGACGGAGCGGATGAAGCGCGTGTCTCCCTCGGTGACGATGGAGTAGTAGCTCACCGGCCCCGAGTCCTGCTCGACGACGGCGAAGATCTTGACCGGGACCGGCGTCTGGTGCTCGCCCGGCGCAGGAGCCGGGGCACCGCCGTCGGCGGCGAGCGCCGCCACCAGGGCGAGGCGGAGGGGGGCGAAGCTGGGCACGGGGATGGACTCCTTCGGTAGGGTCCTCGGGCGGAACGTAGTAGAAGCCGCGCCCTTCATGGACGCATCTCGGCGCCCGAGATTCGGAGACCTGCCCGGCCTGGCCCTGCTCGGCCCGGTGCGCCCCTGGGGAACGGGTGGCGTCCTGCTGCTCGGCGCCATCGTCCTGGGCGGCCTCTGGGCGCGGCTGCAGGGGCTGTCCGCGGAGGGCTTCGCCGACGACGAGATGCACAAGTGGCTTGCCGCCGAGCGCTACCTGCACGGCGATTTCCTCGGCGACGACATCGAGCATCCGATGCTGATGAAGCTCCTCATCACCGGGACGCTCCTCGTCGGCCGGCCGCTCGGCTGGGCGCCGGAGACCATCACCCGCCTGCCGCTCGCCCTGGCCGGAGGGCTGTCGGTGCTCGTCGCCGCCTGGCTCGGGCGCCGCCTCTTCGGCCGCCTGGCCGGGCTGGTCACCGCCGGCCTGCTCGCCGCCTCACCCACCTTCATCGGCTACAACCGGGTGGCCAAGGAGGACACCCTGCTCGGGTTTTTCCTCCTCCTCGCCGTCCTGTGCACCGCCGAGGCGAAGGTCGCCGCCGACGGGGAGAGCCCGGCGGCCAGCCGGCGCTGGGAGCTCGGGGCGGCCGCGGCGGTGGGGCTGCTCTGCGCCTCGAAGTACTTCTTCTTCTTGGCCACCGTTCCGCCGCTCGCCTACGCCTGGCTCCGGGGCACGGGAACAGCCTGGCGCATCTCCCCGGGGCGCTGGGCCGTCCTGCTGCTCACCTCCCTGGCCACGTTCGCGGCGGTGAACTGGATGTTCTTCTTGCCGTCGACCTGGGCCTTCCTCCTCCAGTACCTCCAGGCCAAGGTCACCATCCACGGCGGGCTCTACTTCGCCGGGCACATCTACCGGAATGCCCAGGTGGTGGGGCGGGACGGGCTTCCGCCCTGGTTCTACCTGACCTTCGCCTGGGTGAAGCTGGCGCCGCCGACGCTCCTCGCCACCGGGCTGGGCCTCGGCCTGGCGCTCTGGCTCCGCGCTCCCTCGCACCGCCTGGTGCTGGTCTGGATCGGCGCGTGGGCGGCCATCCTCGTGCCTCTGGCCAGCAAGTGGGGTCGCTTCTTCCTCACCCTTCAGCCGGCGCTGGCGCTGCTCGCCGGTTACGCGGTGGCGGCGCTGGTCGCCTGGGCGGCGGAGCGGAGCGGGAAGCGCGCCCGGTGGATCTCCCCGGCACTGGCCGCCATCCTCGGGGCGCTGCTGGTGGGCACCGAGGCGCACGCCGCTCTGGTCCATGCGCCCCACGAGCGGCTGTACGTCAGCGTGCTCGGGGGCGGCTCCTCGCGGGTCACCTTCTATTTCCCGCACTGCGACTACTTCGATGCCGGATTCCGCGAGGCCATCCAGGCCATCGCCTCGCGCGCCGAGCCGGGCGCGGAGATCGCCACCGACATCGACTGGCCGGCGCGCTACTACGCCGACCGCGCCGGGCGCACCGACCTCGTCGTCTCGGCCTTCCGGCCGGGTGCGGCCTGTCGGTCCGGCCACCCGTGTTACGTGGTCACCCAGGCCGGGCGGTGGTACCGCCACAACGTCGAGGCGCTCGAGCGCCTGTCCCAGGAGGCCCCCTGGCACGTCGAGACCATCGAGGGGGTGGAGGTGGTCAAGGTCTTCCGCCTCCCGGCGGGAATGGATCCCTTCGTCACCGCCCGCTGAGCGCGGGGGCCCGCGGGCTAGGGACCCGCGCCGGCCGCCCACCGCCTCTGCCAGAGGAGGAACATGGCCGCCGTCCAGAGCGGCTTGCGCAGATCGGCGGCGCCGCCCAGGTGACGCTCGAGCAGCGCCCGGGTCGGCTCCGGGGCGAACACCCCCGCCCGCCGGAGCGAGGACTCCGAGAAGAGATCCTCGAAGAGCGGCCGGAGCGGACCGCGGATCCACTGCGCCACCGGGATGCCGAAGCCCTTCTTCGGTCGGGCGAGGATGGGCTCCGGAACCAGGCCCCGGAGAGCGCTCCGGAGCAGGACCTTGGTGCGGGTGAGGGAGAGCTTGGCCTGCCAGGACTGGCCCACCGCGAACTCCACCACCCGGGTGTCGAGGAAGGGGGCGCGCACCTCCAGCGAGGCGGCCATCGACGCCCGGTCGGCCTTCACCAGGATGTCATCGACCAGGTAGCCGGTGAGGTAGAAGCGAAGCGCCTCGTCCACCGACCCGGGAGAGATGCCAGCGCGATGGGCGCGCTCCGCCTCGGCCAGCACGGCACGGTAGGCGACCTCCTCGCGGGCCAGCGGGCGCAGGTCCGGGTGCAGCACCGAGCCGAGCTCCTCCGGCAGGAAGGCGCCGATCCACGCCGCGTGGCGCAGCGAGGCGGGGGCGGTGAGCCCGCGGAAGAGCTGCTTGAGCCGGAAGTCGAAGCTCATGTTGGTCGCCGCCGCCGGAAGGCGCGCCGCCGCTCCGGCCAGGAAGCCGAGGAGCGGCCCGGGCAGCCGGGCCAGGAGTGCCGCCGGGCGGTGGGCGAGGAACGGGTCGTATCCGGCGAAGAGCTCGTCGCCGCCGTCGCCGGCGAGCGCCACCTTCACGCTCCGGCGCACGAAGCGGGAGAGGAGGTGGGTGGGAAGGTAGCTCGGGTCGGCGAAGGGCTCGTCGAGCTGGTCGACCGCGCAGGGGAGCAGCTCCAGGCAGGCCCGGCCGGAGAGCATCTCCAGGTGGTGCTCGGTGCCGAGCGCATCGGCGGCGAGGCGGGCATGGGCCGACTCGTCGAAGCTGGCTTCCTCGAAGCCGATGGAGAAGCTGTGGATGCGCGGAGCGTGGCGGACCGCCAGCGCGGTGAGCGCGGTGGAGTCGATGCCCCCGGAGAGGAAGATGCCCACCGGGACGTCGGCCACCAGCCGCTTGGCCACCGCGGAGTCCAGGAGCCCGCGCAGCTCGGCGGCGGCGTCCCGGCTGCCGGGCGAGGGGCGAGGCACGGGAAGCTCCCAGTAGCGGCGAAGGCGCAGGCCGGAGGCGTCGAGGACGGCGACGTGGGCCGGAGGAAGCTTGTGGACCTCGGTCCAGATGGTGCGCGGGGCGGGGACGGCCTCGGTGGCCAGGTACTCGATGAGCGCCGGGCGGCTGAGCGAGCGCGGGACGCCGCCGTGGGCGACGAGCGCCTTGAGCTCGGAGCCGAAGACCAGCCGGTCCACAGGAGTGGCCGGGGCGCCCTCGGCGGGCAGGGAGTCATGCCAGCGGCCCCGCTGGGCGAGCGCCAGGTGGAGCGGCTTCTTTCCCATCCGGTCGCGGCCGAGGAGGAGCTTGCGCGACCGGGCATCCCAGAGCGCGACGGCGAACATCCCGTCCAGGTGCGGGAAGACGTCCTCCCCCCATTCCAGGTAGGCGCGGAGGACGACCTCGGTGTCGCTGCGGGTGGTGAAGCGGTGGCCCTTCCGCTCGAGGCCGGCGCGGAGCGCGGCGAAGTCGTAGGCCTGGCCGTTGAAGACGAGGGTGACGCCGTCGCGCTGCATCGGCTGGACCCCGCCAACCAGGTCCAGGATCGACAGGCGCCGGTGGCCGAGCGCCGCGGTGCCATCGGCGGCGAAGCCCTCGGCATCGGGTCCCCGGTGGGCCAGCGCATCGGCCATCCGGCGCACGGCGTCCGCGTCGGGCGGAGCGTCGAAGCGCACTTCACCGGCGATGCCACACATGGGGACGGGCCGTCGGTCCCGGGGGAGCCGCCGCTAGACGGTGCCCGCCCGCCGGTCGACGGCGGCCGGGGCGGGCCGCGGCGCGTTGAGCTCGGCGGTGACCAGGTAGGGCCGCTTCTCCTGCGATTCGTAGTAGGTGCGGATGAGCAGCTCGGCCAGCAGCCCCATGAGCAGGGCGAGCAGACCGGCCAGGGCGAAGGCCACGGCCAGGAGGGGAAGCGGGGTCTGCACCAGGTCCTTGAGCCCGAGCAGCTTGTAGACCACGGCCGCGACGCCGCAGGCGACGGCGAGGCCGAGCGAGATCAGGCCGAACCCCCCGAAGAGGTAGATGGGCTTGGTGGTGTAGCTGGCCAGGAACTTCACCACCAGGAGATCGAGGAGGACCTTGCCGGTGCGGCCGAGGCCGTACTTGCTCCGGCCAGTGTGGCGGGAGCGATGGTTGACCACCAGCTCGGCCACCCGCGCCCCCTGCCAGCTGGCGTAGACCGGGATGAAGCGATGCATCTCACCGTAGAGCCGGACGCCGTGGAGCACGTCGCGCCGGTAGGCCTTGAGCGAGCACCCATAGTCGTGGAGGCGAACGCCGGAAACCAGGCTGATCAACCGGTTGGCGATGCGCGAGGGCAGCTTGCGGCCCCACTCGCGGTCCTGCCGGTTCCGGCGCCACCCGCTCACCACGTCCACCGCCTCGACGGGATGGCCGGCGAGCCGTCCCTCCAGGCGCTGGAGGAGCCGGGGGATGTCGGCCGGGTCGTTCTGGAGATCCCCGTCCATGGGGACGATGACCGCGCCCCGGGCGGCGTCGATGCCGGCGGACATGGCCGCCGTCTGGCCGAAGTTGCGCCGGAAGCGCAGCACGCGCAGCGCGGGCCTGCGGGCGGCGGCCCGCTCCAGCGCCGCCCAGGTTCCGTCGCGACTGCCGTCGTCGACGGCCACCACCTCGAACCGGGAGCCAAGCCCCTCGAGCGTGGCGAACAGCTCGTCGAGGAGCGGCTCGACGTTGCCCTCCTCGTTGAAGAGAGGAATGACCACCGACACCTCCGGCGCACCGTCGAGGGCGCGATCCACCGGGGCGAGGGGGCGCGGAGGGCGCAAGGGGTCGGTTGGCATGGGTCCGTGCCGGCCCACTGGTAGCACGGTGCCCCTGCCGGCTCAACGAGAGGCCCCCAAGCTCGGCGGCGCGGCGCTCCGGGCCGCGCGAGTCAGCTCTCGCCCGGGCGGGCCGGGACCGGCACCGCCCCGCGCCGGGCGACGAGCAGGAACGCCGGGAGCATGAGCAGGGCGGTGGCCAGGCAGGCCACCTCGCCGAGCAGCGCGTACCAGCCGAAGGACCGCAGCGCTCGGTTGGAGGCGATGATCAGCGAGCCGTACCCGATGGTCGTCGTCCAGGAGCAGAGCATCACCGCCGGCCCCACCTCGACCAGCGCCGGCAGCACGGCGCCCCGGCGCTCCTCGGCCCGGAGCACGACGTTGGCGCCGTAGTCCACGGCGATGCCGAAGGTGATCGGGTAGACGACGAAGTTCAGGAAGTTGATGTGCAGGCCGGTGAGGGCCGCCACTCCTCCCATGATCACCACCCCGCAGACGAGCGTGGCGATGACCTCGGCGCTGGTCCGGCCGTTGCGCAGGAAGAGGGCCACCAGGAGGCAGACCCCGAGGAGGGAGAAGACGGTGGTGAGCGGGCCCTCACGGTCGATGTTCTGCAGGAGGTCGGAGAAGATGACGTTCTCGCCGGTGGCGTCGACGGTGCGAGCTCCGACCGGGACGTTGCGCACGCCGTCGACGAAGGCCTTGAGCCGCGGCGCCTCCTCGAGCTGGGCGTCCGGGTGAGCGGTGACCACCGCCAGCCGTCCCACCGTCCCGTCGCGCTCCCGGAAGCGGTCGAGGAGCGAGTGCGGCGCCTGGTCCAGTCCGAGCGGCCCCTGGGCCCGGAGGTCGTCCCGGACGGCGCGCGCTCGCGGGCGCTGCTCCTCGGGCAGGGAGTCGATGACCGCGTCGCTGAGCCGGCGGGCCAGGTCCCGGATCACCCCGAGCTTGGCCTCCTGGTCGGCGGGGACCACGCTGCGCACCGTCTCGCAGCCCTGGATGACCGGGTGGTAGCGCGGGTCCTCCACGCGCCGCCGGACCACGGCGCAGAAGGCCTCCGCTTCCTCGGGCGAGTCGAGGAGCGCCACTGCGCCGGAGATGCTCTTGCCCAGCGCCGCCTGGGCGCGGTCGTGGTCACGCAGCAGCGTGTCCTGGCCCCTCAGCTCGTTGGTCAGGTTCTTGAGGTTCCGCTCGATGGCCACCGGGAGGGAGTGGAGAAAGAGTGCGCCGGCGCCCACCGTGAGGAGGGCGAACCCGGCGACCATCGTCCGCGGCCGGGCGAAGAGCCGCTCCAGCCAGCCGGGGACGGCCGACGCCCTTGGGCCGGGGCGCGCCCCGGCGCGCACCGGGCGAAGGCGCTCCCAGACGGCGAGTAGCGCCGGGAGGAGGAGGAAGGTGAAGACCCAGCAGCTGAGCATCCCGATGCCACCGATGATGCCGAAGTGGCGAAAGCCGCGGTTGGCGGCCAGGACGAGGATGCCGAAGCTGAGGCTGGTGGCGGCCGAGGCGAGCAGCGTCGCACGCCACGCCGCCCGGGCTCCGGCGAGGCAGGCCGGCTCGAGGCCCACGCCGGCGCGCCGGAGCTGACGCACGCGGGCCAGGTAGATGATGCCGTAGTTGATCCCGTTGCCGAGCACGATGGCGCCGAGGAACGCCGTCTGGGTGTTGAGGTGCCCGATGGCGAACCAGGTCACGGCGAAGGTGACCGCCACGCCAGTGAGGACCGCCACGCCCAGGGAGAGCGTGGAACGAACGTCACGGAAGAAGAGGAAGAGAGAGCCGAGCACCAGCCCGAGCGTGAGGAGCGCGGTGTTGCGCACGTCGCCGACGATGGAGCTGTACTCGGCCACGAAGAGCGGGAAGCTGCCGCCGAAGCCCACCCGGAGGCGGTCCCGGTCGAGCTCGGGCCGATGCCGCTCGGCCACCGCTCGCATCCGCTCCACCAGCGCGCGCGCCTCGGCCACTCCCAGCGACGTCCCGGTGGGGCGGACGTTGAGCGTGACCGAGGCGCCGTCCGGGTGGACGAGCATCCCGTCCCGGTAGCGGGCGAAGCTCTCGCGGACCCGGTCCCTTGGCAGGGGCTGGTGAAGGTCGAGCCAGGGCTCGAACTCCCGCGCCACGACCAGCGTGTCCCGGCCGGTCTCCTCGGCATCGAGCCCGAGGGTGAGCGGATTGGCGCGGCGCTTGTGCTCGGCCACCGCCCTGGCCAGGGCGTCGCGCGCCTCGGTCAGGCGGTCCAGCCCGAGGAAGAGCGGCCAGTGATCGGCGTACCAGGCCTCCGTGTCGCGGACGTTCCACTCGATGCTGCGGATGACTCCCGGTCCGAGGGCGAGGTAGTCCTCGACCAGGGCACGGGCCATGGCCTCGGCCCGGCCCAGGCCGGCGGCGCCGTCGAGCGACTCCACCACCACCAGCACCGAGCCGTCGCCGCCCACGCGGCGCACCAGCTCCTGGATCTGCTGCACCGAGGGCATGTCCGCCGGAAGCAGCTCCTGGAAGGAGGAACGGATGTCGCCGAAGAGCTTGACCGTGAGCCAGGAGGAGAGGGCGAAGAGCAGGGTGGCCGAGACCAGGAACCGGCCCGGGTGGCGCAGCGAGGCGCGCGTCAGCGCGGCGATGGGTCCGGTCGCCGGCTGGATCTCCGGCCCGGCCGCGGCGCCGGGCGCGGGCGTCACGGGACGCACGGCGCCGGCCCGGGCGGGTCGCCGCGGCCGAGCACCTGGTTCAAGCGTCCCTGGGCCACGAACAGGTCATAGGTGGCCTGGGCGTCGTCGAGCTGGCTCTTGGCGTAGCCGGTGTAGGCGTCGACCACATTCTTGGCGTCCCCCACTCCCACGGCGAAGTTGAGGCCGGCGCTCCGGAACCAGCTCTTGCCGGCGGCGAGCGCCGCGCGCGTCGCCTTGCGCTTGGCGATGGCCGCCACCAGGTCGGCGTGCGCCTGCTCCACCTCCAGGTCCACGCCGTGCGAGGCGGCCTCGCGCTGGCGTCTGAGGGTCCGCAGCTCGGCCTCCGCCTTGTCCAGCTTCGCGGTGAGGACGTAGAAGGACAGGTTCTGTCGAAAGCCGACGGCGGCTCCGACGGTGAGCGCGTTGAAGAAGTCGCCGACGTAGGGGTTGGTGACGATGTCCCGGCCCGGCGCCCGGGAGTAGGCGAACGTTCCGGCGATGAAGAACTGGGGGAACTGCTCCGCCCAGGCGGCGTGGACCTCGGCCTGCTTGGCCTCGATGGCCTTGTCCAGCGCCCGGATGTCGGGGCGATCCTTCTCCGCCTCCAGCCGCGCGGCGACCAGGTCCGGGGGTGTGACCTCGCCCAGGTCGGGGAACGGGTCCTCCCTGAGCCGGAGGTCCGGCTCGGGGAGGACGATGAGCGTGGCCAGGGCCGCCCGGGCCAGGGTCTGCGCGCGGACGGCATCGGCCTTCTTCTGCATCAGCTCGGAACGGAAGAGCTCGAGCCGGTAGCGGTCCTCGGTGGTGACCTCGCCGTCGTTGTCCTTGAGCGACTGGGCCATCCGGGCGTCGACGTCCTTCATGGCCGACTCGACGTCGGCCACGATCCCGAGCAGCCGCCGGGTCAGCGTGGCGGCCATCACCAGCTGCAGCGCCTGCTGGCGCACGGCGTTGACCTTTTCCTGGACCAGCTGCTGCCGGGCCCCGAGCCCGGCCCGGGCGGCGTCGCCGGCGGCTCCGATGCGGCCGAAGGTGTAGATGGGCTGGACGACGTTGACCTCGACCCGGCCGAAGACCCCGACGTCGGTCAGCCCGCGGTTGCTGCCGGCAGCGATGGCCGTGATGTCGTTGGGGCTCGCCCCGCTGACCAGCTTGGCGCCCGGCACCACGCCCCCGAGGAAGAGGAGATTGAAGTCGGGCACGAAGTTGATGGATTTCGCCACCGCCACGTCCGCCTCGGCGGCGAGCACCTCTGACTTGCGGATGGCCACCTCGTCGCTCCGGGCGATGGCCAGGGCCTGCGCGGTGGCCAGGTCGAGCGGCCCGCAGCGAGGGATGTCCGCGGCGAGCACCGTGGCGAGGAGGAGGGCGAGCACGGCGGGCTGGGGTGGCCGGCGGGTGTACACACCCACTCCCAGCGGGATCAAGGCCCTCGCGTGGTGCGTCCCGTGCTAGGCCCCCACCCCGCGATGTCCGCCACGTCCGAGCTCCCCGGCGAGCATCCGCCCCTGCGCTGGCTGGTCGGTCGCTGGGCCCCGCTCTGGCTGCTCTTCGCCATCTGCGCGGTGCGCGCGGTGAGCGTCCCGGTGGGCATCGTCAACGTCGACGAGAGCGATTTCTTCCTCATCGCCCGGGTCATGGCCCGGGGGGGCGTGGTCTTCCGCGACGTCGTGGAAGGCGTCCCACCGCTCATCTACGT
>DASPUU010000151.1:0-17698 GCA_035622755.1 Myxococcaceae bacterium | reverse complement strand
TCCGGCCCGTGGGGATACTCGGGGTCTGATCGGGGGAAGGAGCGGTTCCCCGGGCGGCGGTTCTCCGAGGAAAGGCATGGGCCAGCGGGTCAAGAATGCCGTGCAGCGGCTGCGCGAGGAGCAGCTGCTCTCCAAGGCCGAGCTCGCCCGGCGGGCCGGGGTCTCCGTGCTCACCATCGACCGGGTGGAGCGGGGCAGCGCCTGCCGGGTGGACACCAAGCGCAAGATCATTCTCGCCCTGGGGATGAAGGTCACCGACCGCAGGCGGGTCTTCTTCGAGGAGGACGGCGTGCGGCGCTGAAGCCGCCCGGCAACCAACCATGGCACGCGGGAAACTGGCCATCGGACTCGACATCGGGTCGACCTCGGTGAAGATGATCCAGCTCAAGGAGTCCAGGCGGCGCGGGGTGGTGGGCTACTCCCTGCAGAACTTCGGGATGAAGCCGCTGCCGCCGGAGTCCATCGTCGACAACACGCTGATGAACTCCACCGCCATCGTCCAGGCGGTGCAGGAGCTGCTCGGCGAGCTGCGCGTCAAGCAGAAGGAGGTGGCCATCGGGGTGAGCGGCCACTCGGTGATCATCAAGAAGATCGCCATGCCCCGCATGAGCCAGGACGAGCTGGAGGAGTCCATCCAGTGGGAGGCGGAGCAGTACATCCCCTTCGACGTCAAGGACGTGCACATCGACACCCAGATCCTGACGCCGGAGGGAAGCGACGCCACCGGCCAGATGGACGTCCTCCTGGTGGCGGCCAAGAAGGACATGATCAACGACTACACCACCGTCGTCTCCGAGGCCGGGCTGATCCCGGTGGTGGTGGACGTGGACGCCTTCGCCGTCCAGAACATGTTCAGCGTCAACTACGACCTGCCGCCCACCGAGACGGTGGTGCTGATCAACGCCGGCGCCTCGGTGGTGAACATCAACATCCTCAGCCGCGGGGCGACGGTGTTCACCCGCGACGTGACCATCGGCGGCAACCAGTTCACCGAGGAGATCCAGAAGCAGCTCAACGTCTCCTACGAGGAGGCCGAGGCGCTGAAGATCGGCGGAGGCCGGAGCGATTCCGACGCGGTGGTCCCCCAGGAGGTGGAGCGGGTGATGGCCGCGGTGGCCGAGCAAGTGGCCGGCGAGATCCAGCGCTCGCTCGACTTCTACGCCGGCACCGCAGCCGATGCGAGCTTCTCCAAGGTCTTCCTCTCCGGCGGGACAGCCAAGATCCCGGCGCTGTTCAAGACCATCGAGGCGCGCACCGGCGTTCCGGTGGAGATTCTCAACCCCTTCAAGAACATCGAGATCGACAACCGCAGGTTCGATCCCGGCTTCGTCATGGACGTGGCGCCGATGGCGGCGGTGGCGGTGGGACTCGCCCTGCGGCGCCCGGGGGACAAGCTGGAATGATGATCCACATCAACCTCCTGCCCGTCCGGCAGGTGAAGAAGCGCGAGGTCGGCCGCCAGGTCCTGGTGGTCATCGGCGGCATCCTGGCCGTCGCCCTCGGCGTCAACTACTGGTGGTGGTACAGCCGCTCCGAGGAGCAGGAGAAGAACGCCAAGCGCATCGCTCAGACGCAGAGCCGCATCGCCGAGCTGGAGAAGGTCATCGGCGAGGTGAACAACATCAACGCCCGGAAGAAGGACGTCCAGGCCAAGCTGGCCATCCTCAACGACCTGCGCAAGCAGCGCACCGGGCCGGTGCGGATGCTGGATGCACTGGCCACCGCCACCCCGAAGAAGGTGTGGCTCACCAAGTTCGAGGAGAAGCAGAACGCGGTGGTGCTCGACGGGAAGGCGGCCTCGGTGGACGACGTCTCCGAGTTCATGCGCGGCCTGCAGACCATGGTCTGGACCCCGAAGGGCATGGGGCGGCTGGTGGAGCAGAAGCGCGACACCCAGACGGCGCGGGTGGAGCTGCTCTCCGCCGAGGGGGCGATCGAGGACTTCCCCACCAAGGACGTGGCCACCTTCTTCAACAACATCCAGCTCAAGAAGGCCGAGCAGCGGGACGTCAAGGATGCCATCGGCTCGACCAAGCTGGTCGAGTTCGAGCTCAACCTCAACTCCAACTACACCATCTAGATGGACGAGCTGATCAACAGGCTGCTCAAGGCGCCGCCCCTCTACCGCTGGGGAGGGGTGGCCGTGGCGGTGGTGCTCATCACGCTCGCCAACTTCCTGCTCTTCGTCAATCCGGTGGAGGGCGCCATCACCGGGCAGCAGGTGCGGCAGCGCCTGCTCGATGCGCAACTTCAAGAGAAGTCGGAGATCGCACAGAACCTGAACGAGCGCCGCCGGGAGATGGACGTCCTCCAGCAGAAGCTGGACGAGGCGCTCTCCGAGCTTCCCGAGGAGGCCGACGTCGACGAGCTCCTCGCCCAGCTCAACGACGTCGGGCGCAAGAGCGGGCTGGAGATCTCCACCGTCGAGCCGACCACCGAGCAGCCGGCGCAGATCTACGTGAGGATCCCGATCCGGATGTCGGTCACCGGCAACTACAACGAGGTGGCGCTCTTCCTCCAGGAAGTGGCCAACATGCGCCGCATCGTCAACGTGAACAATCTCCGGCTGAGCACGCCTCAGGTCAGGGCGGAGAAGGTGGTCCTGACGGCGGACTTCATCGCCACCGCCTTCCGCTTCCTCGATCAGAACGCGGCCAAGGCGGCCGAGAAGAAGGCGGGCACCCCGTGACGCGCCTCGGCGCCGCCGCTTCCCTGGCCGCCCTGGGCGCGGCGGCCCTCGCCGGATGCGGGGGCGACAAGCCGGCGCCGGCGGCCCCGGCGGTGGCCAGGAGCGCGCCGCCGCCGCCCAAGGCGGCTCCCCTCCCGCCGCCGGCGGCCAGCCCCGGCCCGGTCTACGTCTACAACCCCATCGGCAAGCGCGACCCGTTCCGGAGCCCGGACCTGGACCTGGCCCGCTCCGCGGCGGTGGCCAACGCCACCTGCAACGAGCCGCTCTGCAAGTTCGACCTCGACCAGCTCACCCTGGTGGCGGTGGTGTCCGGGGATGCCAACCCGCTGGCCATGGTCCAGGACCCGCAGGGGCGGGGGTACTTCCTCCGCCGCAACACCCGCATCGGACGGCAGGGCGGGAAGGTGACCCAGATCCTCCGGGACTCGGTGACCATCACCGAGTACTTCACCGGACCGGACGGAAAGACCAACGCAAACCAGCTCACGCTGGCCATCAAGGCGGACCGCCAGGCTCCGCCGGAGCTCGACCTCTCCACGGGAAAGACCTACTAGCGCCTGCACCGGGGCCGTTCTGGCGACGGCCTCTCGCAGCAGCACGTCGAGGAAAGAAGCCATGCGCCAACCGCGCGTCACGTCGAAGGGGCTCATTGTACTGGCGGGCGCTGGCCTGTGGCTGTTCGCCCACGGGGCGGCGGCCTCGGATCTCAACGCGCTCAAGGCGGTGGAGGTGTCTGCCACCCGCGAGGGCGCCCAGGTGATGGTGACCGGCAGCCGCTCCCCGATCTTCACCGTCTTCCGACTCTCCGACCCCGACCGCCTGGTGGTGGACGTGAGCTCGGCCGATGCCGGCGCGGTGAAGGGGGTCCGCGACGGCGCCGGGCCCGTCGGCGGGGTGGTCATCTCGCAGTTCTCCGATGCGCAAGGGAACGTCGCCCGCCTCCTGGTGGCGCTCCGGCAGGCCCTCTCCTACGACGTGCATGCCGACGGGAACCGGGTGCTGATCCTGGTGAAGGCCGCACCGGCCGCCGCCGCCCCCGGGGTGGCCGCGGCGCCGGCCCCCACGCCTGCCCCGGCCGCCGCTCCCGGGCTGGCCGCGGGGCCGGCCTCCGCGCCCGCCCCGGCCGCCACCGCCCAGGTGAAGGCCGAGGCCATCGCCGAGCCCCCGGCCGCCGCGCCGCCCGCGGGGGAGCCGGTGGTCGCCGAGCACGACCAGCGCGCGGTGAGCCGCCCCGCCCACCACCTGACCCAGGTTCGGCTGTCGTCCCACCGGCTGGAGCTGGTCGCCGACGGACAGCTCGCGCGCTACGAGGTTCTCGAGCTGCGAGACCCGGCCCGCATCGCCCTCGATGTCTACGGGGTGAAGCTCACCGGCAAGCTGCCCACCTCGCGCCCCGAGCCCTTCGCCTCGCTCCGGGCCGGGGCGCACGCGGACAAGGTCCGCCTCGTCCTGGACGTGGGCCCGGAGATGCCCAGCCACTCGGTGCGCTGGACGTCCCAGGGCCTGGCCTGGATGGTGGGCGCCCCGGCCGCTCCGGCGGTGGCCCGCTCGGCCCCCGGCGAGCTCCAGGACGGGGAGGTGGAGATCGACGGCAAGCGCGTGCCGCGCGCCGTGCCCGCCGCCGCGCCGCCCGCCGCCCCACCGGCCACCGGCGAGGTCCAGGACGTCGCCTTCACCGAGCTCCCCGGCGGCGGACGGGTGGAGATCAAGCTCACCGGGGAGGTGGCCTGGTCGGTGGACCGTCCCGACGCGCGCGGCGCGGTGCTCACCCTCACCGGAGCCAAGGTCCCGAAGCGGCTGGAGCGGAGCCTGGACACCAGCGCGCTGGAGACGCCGGTGCGGATGGTGAGCACCTTCGCCGTCCCGGGCGGGGTGAACACGGTGCGGATCGTCGTCGCCGCGGACAAGCCCATCGACGAGAAGCTGGAGCGCACCCCGGCCGGGCTCTCCTGGCGCCTCGGCGCCCGGGGCGCGGAGGTGGAGGAGGTGGCGGTGGTGGATCGGACCGCCAGCTTCACCACCGAGGCCAAGGCCTACGCCGCGCAGGGGGCGCCGGCCCGCGCCAAGTACACCGGGAAGAAGGTGACCTTCGAGTTCAAGGACATCGACATCCACAATCTGCTGCGCATCATCTCCGAGGTGAGCAAGCTCAACATCGTCGTCGCCGACGACGTGAAGGGCAACATCACCATCCGGCTGCGGAACGTTCCCTGGGACGAGGCCCTGGACATCATCCTGGCCAGCAAGCAGCTGGGCAAGGAGGTCATTGGCAACGTCATCCGCGTCGCGCCGCTGAAGACCCTGGAGGAGGAGGCGCGCCTGCGGGAGGAGCGGAAGAAGGCCCTCCGCCGGCAGGAGGATCTGGTGGTCCAGCTGCTCCCGGTGAACTACGCCACCGCCACCGACCTCCGCGACCGGGTGAAGGACGTCCTCACCGAGCGCGGCACGGTCAACGTCGACGTCCGCACCAACACCCTCCTCGTCCGGGACATCGCCTCGAACATCTCCCGGGCCCGGTCCCTGGTGGAGCAGCTGGACACGATGACGCCCCAGGTCCTGATCGAGAGCCGGATCGTCGAGGCCAACACCAACTTCACCCGGGAGATCGGCGTCCAGTGGGGCGGCTACGCCCAGCAGGCGCCGGGCACCAACAACGCCACCGGCCTGGTGTTCCCGAACAACTACCGCATCTCCGGGGGCGTGGACACCGGCACCGCTCCGGCCACCGGGACCTCGAGCACGCCCAACTTCGCCGTCAACCTGCCGGCCGCGGTCGGCGCCGGATCCGGCGGCGCCATCGGCATGACCTTCGGCTCGGTGAACGGCGCCTTCCAGCTCAACCTCCGGCTGTCGGCGCTGGAGACCAAGGGCCAGGTGCGGACGATCAGCGCCCCCAAGGTGACCACCGTGCACAACGCCACGGCCAAGATCACGCAAGGGCTCTCCATCCCCTTCAGCCAGGTGTCGGCCCAGGGCGTGAACACCGTCTTCGTCGACGCCCAGCTGTCGCTGGAGGTGACGCCGCACATCACCGCCGACGGCAGCGTGCTGATGCTGATCAAGGCCACCAACAACCAGCCCGATCCATCGCTGACCGGCGCCAACGGCCAGCCGGCCATCTCCAAGAAGGAGGCGGTGACGCAGGTGCTGGTCCACGACGGCGACACCACCGTCATCGGCGGCATCTACGTCCGCAACGCCTCGAACCAGGAGAACAGCGTCCCCTTCCTGGGCTCCATCCCCATCCTCGGCTTCTTCTTCAAGAACACCAGCTACACCGAGAGTCGCCAGGAGCTGCTCATCTTCATCACCCCGCGCATCCTCGGGGTGGGCAGCAAGACCGTCGCGGCGGCGAATCCGCCCGCCACCCCGTCCGTCGGAGAGCAACGATGAACCGCCTTCGCCGCTTCCTCCTCCTGCTCCCCGCCCTGGTCGCGGCGGCGGGCTGCTCGGCCGAGAAGAATCTCTCCATCGTGGTCAGCGCCGCGCGGGCGCCGGGGACGAACTGCGACTTCTCCGACCCGACCAAGTACGTCGAGGGCGGGGCGGTGGACATGTCCGTCTTCGGCGGGGCCAGCACCTACTTCCAGGTCTTCAGCTGGGAGAGCCAGCTCCAGCAGATCAGCACCACCGTCAACGGGGATCAGATCTCCGGGGCCCAGGCCAACACCTTCATCTCCACCTACGTGCAGCTGAGCTACATCCTGGTGGGAGGCAGCAACCCGCCCACCGGCATCATCAACATGTCGGCCAGCATCACCGCCGGGGCCACCCCGGACAAGAACTCGGTGGGCGTGGAGCTGCTCACTCCCCAGGCGGCGACGGCGGGCTACAACGCCGCCCTGGCCAACCCCGGCGCCTCCCAGACCCTGCTCGTGACCTTCGCCATCTTCGGCAACCTCGTCGGCGGAGGGTCCTCGCAGACCAATCCGGTGACCTTCCCGCTCACCCTGTTCTACGGGATCCCCCCCGTCGCCGGGACGCTGACCTGCCCGGCCAACACGACGTCCCAGATGACGAGCTGCGGGATCCCGGGGCGGGACATCCAGTACTGCGTGCCGTGACCGTTCCGTGTCCTTCCTCACCCACCTCCAGGGCGTGGTGTCGCAGGTCGACGGGGCGCTGGCCTGCAGCGTGATGGGCTTCGACGGCATCGCCGTCGAGACCTACCAGGACCATGCCGCCGCCGAGCTGGATCTCCCCACCACCTGGGTGGAGTACGCCTCGGTCCTCGCCCAGCTCAAGAACGCCGCCGCCCTGCTCAAGACCGGCAACGTGGCCGAGGTGAGCGTGAACACCGAGCGGCTGATCACCGTGATGCGGCTCGTCTCGCCGGATTACTTCGTGGTGCTCGCGCTCCGGCCGGACGGCAACTACGGAAAGGGACGCTGGGCCCTTCGCATCGCCGCTCCGCGGATCCGCGCCGAGCTCTGAACGCCCTTCCCAAGCGGCCCCGGGGAGGCTAGACACCTGGCGCCCGCTATGGCTGGCGTCATCGACACGTCCGAGTTCCGCAAGGGTCTCAAGATCGAGGTGGACGGAGAACCCTTCGAGATCATCGAGTTCCAGCATGTCAAGCCCGGAAAGGGCTCGGCCTTCGTGCGCACCAGCATCAAGAGCCTGCTCACCGGGCGGGTGCTCCAGCCCACCTTCAAGAGCGGCGACAAGGTGGGCAAGCCGGACATCGAGGAACGCACCATGCAGTTCCTCTACCGCCAGGGGGAGGACTACTACTTCATGGACACGCGCAACTACGAGCAGACCTTTCTCGGCGAGAAGGTGCTCGGCGAGGCGCGCAACTTCCTCAAGGAGAACCTCGAGGCCTCGGTGCTCTTCTACAACGGCAAGGCACTCGGGGTGTCGCTGCCGAACAGCGTCGACCTCAAGGTGACCAAGTGCGACCCCGGGGTCCGGGGCGACACGGTGTCCGGCGCGAGCAAGCCGGCGGTGCTGGAGACCGGCTACGTGGTCAACGTTCCGCTGTTCATCGAAGAGGGCGACGTCCTGAAGATCGACACCCGCGAGGGCAAGTACCTGACCCGCGTCTCGACCGCGCAGTAGACCGCGGCCTTCTTCCCGGGGCCGGCCAGAGGGAGTCCGAGCGATGGCGGGAAAGAAGAAGTTCGATGCGGGCTCGGAGGGCGGCGCGGACCGGGCGGGGAGTCTCATCGACGTCGACGCCATCCGGCAGCTGGTGGAGGTGCTCGAGCGCTCGGGCGTGACGCGCCTCTCCTGGAAGCGCGGGCCGGAGCGGCTCGTTCTCCAGCGAGGAGGAGGCCCGGGCAGCTCGGGTGGCCCGCCGGCGGGAGCCGGGCCGGTGGCTCCCCACGCCGCGCCGGCGCCGAGCGGCCCCCGGGTGAGCGCGCCCGAGCCGGCCACCCCGGCGGCGGCCGAGAAGCCCGGGGCGCTCGTCACCTCGCCCTTCGTGGGGACCTTCTACCGCGCCGCCGGCCCGGACCAGCCCGTCTTCGTCGAGGTCGGCTCGATGGTGAAGAAGGGCCAGGTCCTCTGCATCATCGAGGCGATGAAGCTGATGAACGAGATCGAGGCGGAGGTTGCCGGTCGGGTGGCGGAGATCCTGGCCGAGAACGGACAGGCGGTGGAGTTCGGCCAGGCGCTGTTCCGCATCGAGCCGGCCTGAGCCGACGATGTTCAAGAAGATCCTCATCGCCAACCGGGGCGAGATCGCGCTGCGGGTCATCCGCGCCGCCCGGGAGCTGGGGGTGCGCACCGTCGCCGTGCACTCCACCGCCGACGCCAACGCCCTCCACGTGCGCTTCGCCGACGAGGCGGTGTGCATCGGCCCGCCGCCGTCGAAAGAGAGCTACCTGAACATCCCGGCCATCCTCTCCGCGGCGGAGATCACCCGCGCCGACGCCATCCATCCCGGCTACGGGTTCCTCTCCGAGAATGCCGGATTCGCCGAGGTCACCGAGAACTGCAAGATCCGCTTCATCGGCCCCCGTCCGGAGATGCTCCGGCTGATGGGGAACAAGGTGCAGGCCCGCGAGGCGGCCCAGGAAGCCGGGCTGCCCCTCCTGCCCGGGAGCCCGGGCGTGCTCAAGAACCCGGGAGAGGCGCGGAGCTTCGCCGAGTCGATCGGCTTTCCGGTCATCCTCAAGGCCGCGGCGGGAGGGGGCGGGCGAGGGATGAAGATCGTCCGCGACCGCTCGGCGGTGGCGGCCGCCTTCGCCACCGCCTCGGCCGAGGCGGCGAACGCCTTCGGAAACGGCGACATGTACGTCGAGCGATACGTGGAGAAGCCTCGCCACGTGGAGATCCAGATCGTGGCCGACGAGCACGGACGGGTGATCCACCTCGGGGAGCGGGAGTGCTCGGTGCAGCGTCGCCACCAGAAGCTGATCGAGGAAACGCCCTCGCCGGCGGTGAGCCCGGAGCTGCGCCGGCGCATGGGCGAGGTCAGCGTCCGGGCGATGGAGCGCATCGGCTACAACAACCTGGGGACCATCGAGTACCTGCTCGACGAGCGGGGTGATTTCTATTTCATGGAGATGAACACTCGCATCCAGGTCGAGCATCCGGTGACGGAGATGGTGACCGGCGTGGACCTGGTCCGGGAGCAGATCCGGCTCGCCGCCGGAGAGCCCCTGCGGCTGACCCAGGACGAGGTGGCGCTCCGCGGGGCGGCCATCGAGTGCCGGGTGAACGCCGAGGACCCGGCCACGTTCGCGCCCTGGCCGGGCAAGATCACCGCCTATTCCGTCCCGGGCGGCTTCGGCGTTCGGGTGGATTCGGCCGCCTACGAGAACTTCGCCGTCCTCCCGTACTACGATTCCCTGCTCGCCAAGCTGGTCGTCCACGCCGAGGACCGGCCGGCGGCCATCGCCCGGATGCGGCGCGCCCTGGGGGAGTACGTGGTGGAGGGCATCCGCACCAACCTGCCCTTCCACCGGACGGCCCTGGCCGAGCCATCGTTCGTCTCCGGGTCGTACGACACCCGCTTCGTGGAGCGGCTGCTGGCCAGCGAGACGGGGACCCGCCGGCTGCGCCAGTCCATCGAGGAGACACCCTAGGCCCCCGGCGCGCGCGAGCGCCGGCGGGGGATTCGCGTAACCCCCCGGAGTCCCTTCCGAAACCCCCGGGCGGAACCTTGACCCGGCCGGCGCCGTTCCGCTACCGTTTCAGGGTCAGGGCAACACTCTGGGGCGTCCGGGGTGGGACACTGGGGGCCCCCGGCTCTCCGGCGGTCCCCAAACGCCGGCTCTGGTGTCGACAGCCGAGCTGGCCGGCTCTGTCTCCCGCGCCCGATGGACAAGAACAAGATCATCGAAGGCGCCGCGAAGCTCGTAGCCAAGGGGGCCTACGACAAGGCGATCAAGGAGTACCAGAAGGTACTCGACGCCGATCCGCGCGACGTGCGGGTCCTGCAGAAGATGGGGGAGCTGTTCCAGAAGAAGAACGACAACGTCCAAGCCGCGGCGTTCTTCACCCGGGTGGCGGAGTGCTACTCGGGCGACGGGTTCTTCCTCAAGGCGGTGGCCCTCTACAAGCAGGTCCTCCGGCTCAACCCGGAGCTGGTCGAGGTCAACCTCAAGCTCGCCGAGCTGCACCAGCAGCTCGGGCTGCTCACCGAGGCGATGGCCTTCTTCCAGACGGTGGTCGCCCACCACGAGAAGCGGGGCGACACCCGCGCCACCTTCGACACCCTGAAGCGGATGGTGGACCTGGACCCGGAGAACGTGGCCAGCCGCCTCAAGCTCGCCGAGCTGTACGCCCGCGAGGGCATGGGGGGGGAGGCGCTGCAGGAGTTCCGCCGTGCCGCCGACCACTTCCAGAGGACGGGTCGCGGCGAGGAACGGCTCCGCGTCCTGGAGCGCATCGCCGCGCTCGAGCCGGACAACCTCCCTCTGGCGCGGGACCTGGCGCGCGACTACCTCGCCCGCGGTGACGCGAAGCGGGCGCTGGCCAAGCTCCAGCTCTGCTTCAAGGTCGATCCGCGCGACCTGGAGACGCTGAAGCTCCTGGCCGAGGCCTTCACGGCGCTCGGGCACACGAGCAAGACGCTGAGCGTCTACAAGGAGCTGGGCAAGCTCCACGCCGAGCGCAATCACATCGCCGAGGCGCGGGCGGCCTGGGCCCGGGTGGAACAGCTCGACCCGAGGGATCCCGATCTCCTGGCCTGGAGAGCGGAAGGGGCACGCGGCCCGGTGGCCCAGCCGGGCCCGATCCCGGCCGCGGCCGCCCCGCCTCCGCCCCCGCCGCCTCCGGCCGCCCCGCCCTTGCGGCCGGAGCAGGTGCAGAAGCTTCTCACCGAGACCGACGTCTACGTGAAGTACGGGCTCCACGAGAAGGCGCTCGAGCACCTGCGGCGGATCTTCATCGCCGATCCGGAGAACCTCGAGGCCCACGAGAAGGCCTACCACATCTACCGGGGCGCCGGTCAGCCGGCGCAGGCCAGCGAGCAGCTCCTCAACGTGCTGCGGCTCTTCACCCGCCGCCTGGAGGCGGAGCGGGCGCAGCCGTACCTGGACACGCTGCTCGCCGAGGTCCCCGACCATCCGGAGATGCCGGCCTTCCTGGCCGTGCTGCGGCCGGAGGGCGGCGAAGGCGACGAGGGCCTGGCGGCGGTGGCCCCCGACGACGAGATGCTCCTGCCCGACGAGGGCGCCGACCCTCACCCCGAGGCCGACCTGGGGCTGGCCTCGGCGGCCGCCGGAGGCTCGGAGGAGCTGGTCTCGGACGACGCGGTGCTCATGTCGGATGAGGACGAGGAGGGCCCGCCAGCGGCCGCCGACGACGAGCCGCTCACTCCTCCTCCCGTCTCCGGCGGCCAGGTCCGCCCGCTGTCGGTCCGGGCGGCGCCCGAGCCGGGGGAGGACTTCGGAGAGGCCGTTCCCTTCGAGGACGCCGAGGCGGTCGCCGGGGACGACCCACCGACGGAACCGCTCGGGACCTACGAGGCGGGCTTCGAATCCGAGGTCGAGCTGCCCCCGGAGGAGGCGGCGGAGGAGCCGGAGGAGGAGGAGGTCTCGCTCGAGACCCCGGTGGAGAGCGGCCCGGTGTCCGAGGAGCTCGACGAGGCGACCTTCTTCCTGGAGCAGGGTCTGGTCGACGAGGCGCGGGAAATCCTGGAAACGGTGGAGGTGGTCCGGCCCGGGCTTCCTCGCACCGCGGCGCTCTTGCGACAGCTGGAGGAGGCGGAGAAGGAGAGCGCGGGCAAGGCCCGGACGGCGCCACCCGTCCCCGGTCCGGACCGGCCGCCGGGCATCGAGCCCATCCCCATCCGCACCGGCTCCTACAACCTGGCCGAGGAGCTGGCCGAGGAGCTGGCCGCGCTTCCGGAGGAGCCGCCCCTTCCCGAGGCGGCCGACGGCGACTTCCAGTACTCGGTGGACGAGGTGTTCTCCGAGTTCAAGAAGGGTCTGGAAAAGGTGGTCAAGCCCTCGGACGTCGACACCCACTACGACCTGGGCATCGCCTACAAGGAGATGGGTCTGGTCGACGACGCCATCGAGGTGTTCGAGGTGGCACGCAAGGGGTGCAGCGGACTACGCAAGGAGGTCGATTGCCTGACGATGCTCGCCCTGCTCCACGGGATGAAGGGGGAGTGGGGCAAGTCGGTGGAGGACTACCGCCACGCGCTGGCCTCCGAGCACGCCTCGGGACCGACGCTCATCGCTCTCCACTACGACCTGGCGCTGGCCTACGAATCGCAGGGTGCGCCGGGGCGGGCGCTGGCCGAGTACCTCGAGGTGAGCAAGCTCGATCCGGCCCACCGGGACGTGCAGGCGGCGGTGGCCCGGCTCGCGGCGGTGACCCGGCCGATGGCCTCCGGCGCCGATGGCGGCGACGGTTCCTCGCCGGCCGAGCCCGGAACGTCGAGCAGCTCCAAGAAGCGCAAGGTGGGGTACCTCTAGAGGCCCGAGACCGATGAGCTACCTCGACCACTTCGGGCTCGCCGAGGAGCCTTTCTCCAACGCACCGGTGACGCGGTTCTACTTCGAGTCTCCGCAGCACGCCCAGGCGCTGGTCCGCCTCCGCCACGCGGTCTCGAGCATGAAGGGCCTGTGCGTGCTGGTGGGCGACATCGGCGCCGGAAAGACGACGCTCGCCCGGCGCCTGCTCGACGCCCTTCCCGAGGAGGAGTACGAGGCCGCGCTCTTCGTGATCATCCACTCCGGCGTGACCGCCGGCTGGCTGCTCAAGCGCATCGCGCTGCAGCTGGGCGTGGAGAATCCGGCCAACGAGAAGCTGGCCCTGCTCGGCCAGCTCTACCAGCGCCTGATGCACATCCACGAGCAGGGCCGCAAGGCGGTGGTGCTCATCGACGAGGCCCAGATGCTCGCTTCGCGCGAGCTGATGGAGGAGTTCCGGGGCCTGCTCAACCTCGAGGTCCCGGAGCGCAAGCTGATCAGCTTCGTCTTCTTCGGCCTGCCGGACATCGAGCAGAACCTGCGCCTCGACCCGCCCCTGGCGCAGCGGGTGGCGATGCGCTATCGGCTGGAGCCATTCACCCTCGCCTCGACCGAGGCCTACGTGCGCCATCGCATCCAGACCGCGGGCGGGACGCGGCTCCCCTTCACCGCCGAGGCGCTGGCCGCGCTGCATCGCCTGAGCGGCGGCAGCCCCCGGGTGATCAACACCCTGTGCGACAACGCTCTCTTCGAGGCGTTCCTCGGGCGGGAGACGGTGGTCGACGCCCGGCGTATCGAGGAGATCGCCCGCTCGCTCTCCATCGGCTCCTCCGGCTCGGAGCCTCCTGCCCGCCGGGCCCCCGCGCCCCCGGAGGCAGCCCCGGAGAGGGTCGATCTCGCCGAGATCGATCGATACCTCGATGACCTCGAGGCCTGAGGAGACCGCCGGTCGATGAACGCGCCGCGCATGCGCAGGGCGGGGATCGCCCTGCTGCTCCTGCTGGTGCTCCTCGCCGGGCTGGTGCTCGCCGCACGCTCGCGGATGGCCTGGGACGAGCTGTGCACCGTCGCCCGGCGGGAGCTCCCGCACCTCATCGGAGCGGAGGTGGGGATCGGCCGGTGCGAGGTGGACCCGGCGGCCCGCTCGGTCGTGCTCTCCGGGGTGTCGGTGTTCCGGCCGGGCGAGGAGAGCCCTCTCTTCAGCGCCGACCGGGTGGAGATGACCGTCGGGGGGCTTCAGGTCCTCGCCGGCCGGTTGCTGCTCGACCGGCTGCGGGTCACCCACCCGCGCCTGCACCTGGACCTGTCCCGCCCGCCGGCGGCCACCGGGGCCGGCTGCCCGCTCCAGATCTTGCAGACGGTGTCGGTGGACGATCTCGACGTGCGCGGGGCGGAGGTCCGCCTGCGTCTCCCCGGTGGGCGGCGGGTGGAGGTGGAGGGGCTCGCCCTGGGCTGGCGGGTCCGGCGGCGGGTGGCCGAGTTCCGGATCGAGACCTCCGAGGGGCTGGTCGACCTCGGGCGGGGCGCCACGCCGCTGGCGCTGGCTGGCCTGCTGGTGGAGGGAGGCCTGTCGCGCGGGGGACGGGACCTGGAGGTGGCCCGCGGCGAGCTGGCGGTGGGCGATACCGACCTCTCCTTCAGCGGCCGGGTGGACGACCTCTGCCGCCCCACCGTCGCGCTCGACGCGCAGCTCTTCATCCCGATGAAGGCGGTGGCGCGGATCAGCGGGGGCCTGGAGGGCGCGGCGGGCCATCTCTGGGCGCGGCTGGCGGTGAGCGGCCGGGCCCCGGACCTCCACCTGAGCGGCGAGGTCCTGGGAAAGGGGGTGGAGATTCCCCCCGGGCGTCCGGGCGACTTCAGCGGTCACTTCGCCCTCACCGGGGACACGCTCAGCGTGCAGGACGTGACCTTCCCGGTGGCGCCGGGGCAGATCAAGGCCTCCGGCCTGGTCCGGCTCCAGCCCGGCTGGCCGGTGAAGGCCCGCCTCGACCTCGACGGTGCGAGCCTGGCCCGGGTCCTGGATCGGTCCGGGGTCTCCGGGTCCTGGGTCGACTTCGCCCTCTCCGGCCAGGTCACCGCCGAGGGGAAGCTCGCTCCTTCGCCCCAGCTCCAGGGCGAGGCGGTGCTGCGGGCGGCCGGCTTCCGCTTCACCGCCGGCCCGGTGGAGAAGCCACCGCCCGGTCCACCGCTCCTCGCCTTCCCCGCCGGGGAGATCCGCCTCGAGCTGCATGTCCTCCCCGACCGCGTCGAGCTCCGCCAGGCGGACCTCCGGGTGGGGAACGCGCACGGCCTGGTCGAGGCCCGCTTCGGGTTCCAGAAGGCAGTCGGCCTGTCCATCACCGGGCTGCTCGACACCCTCGACCTTCACGAGGTCGGCCCGCTGCTCGGCATCCCCTGGTCCGGGGTGGGCTCGAGCCGGTTCTCGCTGGGCATGCCCTGGGGAGAGCTCCTGCACATCGACGCCGATGTGGCGCTCCACGACTCCGAGTTCCGTCACTTCGCGCTGGGCACGGTGAAGAGCCCGCTCCACTTCGCCGACGGGGTGCTCAGCTTCCCCGAGGTGAACGGCCTGCGGGGCAAGTCCCCCTACACCGGCGCGGCCACCCTCGATTTCCGCGGCGAGGGCCTGGTGGTCGAGGCGCGGGGCCGGATGCCCGAGGGGCGGGTGGAGGACGTGGTCGAGGTGGTGGCCCCGCTCTCGGCTGCCTGGCAGCCGCTCCGGCACGTGCTCGTCGGGCGTGCCTCGGGAGCGGTTCACCTGTGGGGCCCGTCCGAGTCGCTCGAGGCGGACGTCGACGTCGACGCGAGCGAGGTCGCCTTCCGGGAGCGGCGGATGGGAAGTGGCCAGGTCCACCTGCGTCTGCGCGGCGACACCCTCGAGCTGCTGCCGCTCACCCTGAAGGGTCCCCTGGGGACCGGCCAGGCGGAGGGACGGCTGACCATCGGCGGCAGCCTGGATTACCGCTTCCGCGTCGATGGCATGTCCCTGGAGGAGATGGTCGGCCCGGGTGGACGCCGGACGCCGGTGCGCGGCTCGCTGACGCTCCTGGGGACGGTCCGGGGGACCACGGACGTCCCGGACGTCCAGGCCTCGCTCACCGCGCCGCAGACCACGCTCGGAGGCCGGTCGCTGGGCCCGCTCGCGCTCGAGGGCCGGATGCTGGGAGAGCAGCTGGAGATCTCCGGCCGCCCCATCGCCGGGATCGAGGGGCGGCTGACCGCCGAGGTGCGGCGCCCCTATCCGTTCCAGGCCAAGCTGGACCTCTCCCTGTCCGACCTGCGTGCGCTGCTCGGCGACGGGTGGCAGGGAAGCATGCGGGGCAGCGCCGTCGCCGCCGGCACCCTGCTCGAGCCCGAGGCCATGGAGGGCAAGCTCCACCTGGCCCAGCTGCGCGTGGAGCGGGGTGAGGTCCGTGCCGAGAACGATGGACCCTGGGAGGTGCACTTCGCCCGGGGACGGGTGGAGACCGAGGGGCTGACGCTCCGCGGACCGGACACGTCGCTCAGCGTGTCCGGCTCGGCCTCGGCGCGGGCGGTGGACCTGAAGGTCGCCGGGACGCTCGATCTCCGGCTGGTGGAACCGTTCACCTCGTCCCTGGAGCGGCTGCGGGGCCGGCTCGAGCTGTCGGGCACGGCTCACGGGGATCCGCGCGAGCCCTCGCTGCTCGGGACGGCGTCTCTGCTCGAGGTGGCCTTCGGCCTCCGGGACTCCGGCCTCGAGCTGCGCGGGCTCTCCGGCCGGGTCGACTTCAGCGAGTCCCGGATGATCTGGACCGACGTGCACGGGCAGCTCAACGACGGGCAGGTCAGCTCCCGCGGCGACCTGGCCTGGAAGGGATTCGCGCCCACGCAGCTGGCCGCCTCGGCGCGGCTGGAGGACGTGACCCTGCGGGTGCTCGGGGATGCGCCGTTCAGCGCCACCGGCGAGCTGTTCCTGTCCGGAAGGCCGGGCGCCTTCCGCGTCTCCGGCGAGCTGGACGTGGCACGCCTCCGCTACGTGCGGCCCTTCGGCGTGGGGGCGCTCCTCCCCGGGCGGACAAGCGGCGGCCCGGCGGGGGCGGAGCGCACCTCGGAATGGCTGTCCCTGGACGTCCTGCTCCGGCTCCAGGATGCGCGGGTGGAGAACAACGTCGCCCGGGCCCAGCTCAGCGGCGAGCTGCGCGTCACCGGGACCAATCTCCACCCCGGCCTGGTGGGTGCCATCGAGGCCGGCGAGGGGAGCCAGGCCTTCTTCCGCGGCAACTCCTTCGCCATCACCCAAGGGGTGGCCGACTTCAAGGATCGCCACAGCCTCCAGGGCGTCTTCGACGTCTATGCCGAGACGCAGGTCCGCGACTACCAGATCCGCCTGCACGCCTTCGGTCGCCTGGACTCGCCCCAGGTCCAGCTCTCCAGTGACCCGGCGCTGCCCGAGGGCGACGTGGTCTCGCTCCTCACCGTGGGAGTCACCGGGCGCGAGCGAGCCGGCATGTCGGGAACCGCCGGCGCGGGCGCCAGCCTCGCCGCCGAGGCGCTCTACCAGGCCTCCGGGCTGGATCGACAGGTGCAGCGCTTCCTGCCGCAGAACACGGTGCTGCGCGACACCGCGTTCCGGATCAACACCCTGTACAACGACTTCTCCGGGCTGGTGGAACCCTCGGCGCAATTGGAGTCGAAGTTCCTGGTCGAGCAGCTTAAGCTCAGCCTCAGCCAGCCGGTGTCCGGCAAGGGCACGCGTGCGCAGGCCGAGTACCGGTTCGACAACCGCTTGTCCGCACAGGCCCAGTGGGACAACGCCTACAGCGACATCGCCATCGGGAACCTGGGCATCGATCTCAAGCTGCGGTGGGAAGTCGAGTAACCGTCGCGCTGCTCCTGCTCGCGGCGGCCACGGCCCTGGCCGACCCACCCCAGGTGACCGCCGTCGTGCTCCACCTCCCGCCAGGGCTGGCGGCGCGCGACTTCCGGCCGCTGGTGGTGGTGGCCGAGGGCCAGCCGCTCGATCCCCGCGCCGTGAGGCGGAGCGTGGCGCTCCTCTTCGCCACCGGCCGCTTCTCCGACGTGGTGGCCCGGGCCCACCCCGAGCCGGACGGCGTGGCGGTGGAGTTCGACTGCTCCCCGGTGGAGCAGCTGCACCGGGTGGTGGTCACCGGCA
>DASPUU010000150.1:0-19605 GCA_035622755.1 Myxococcaceae bacterium | reverse complement strand
ACATGGAGGTGCCGGGCGAGGACCTCCTTGCCCGAGCCGGTCGGGCCGAGCAGCAGGACCGGGCTACGCGGGGTGGTGGCGATGCGCTCCAGCGCGGCCAGCACCTGGCGCATGGCCGCCGAGGCGGGGGGCACCAGCCGGCGCCGCCGGAGGATCTCCGCCTCGGCGCGCGAGAGCCGGTCGCGGAGGCTCTGGTCCCCGAAGGCACGGCGGACCCGGAGCACCAGATCGGCCAGCTCCACCGGCTTGGCCACGTAGTCCGCGGCCCCGGCCCGGATGGCGTCCACGGCGCTCTGGATGTCCCCGTGGGCGGTGACCATCAGCACCGGCACGTCGCTGACCTGGGAGCGCAGCGAGGCGAGGAAGTCCAGGCCGTCGCCGTCGGGCAGGCGCCGGTCCAGGATCACCGCGTCGGCGACGTCGGTGTCCAGGGCGCCGCGGGCCTCGTGGAGGCTGCGCGCCAGCCGCACCGTCCAGCCCTCGCGGGCCAGCGCCGCCTGCGCCAGGGAGGAGAAGGCCCGGTCGTCGTCGACGAGCAGGACCGAGCGCTTCATGCCCGGGCGTCCCCGCGCTGCAGCTCGACCGTGAAGCGGCTTCCCCGCCCCGTCCGCTCGAAGGCCAGCCGCCCCCCTTGCCGCTCGACCGCCTGCCGCGCCATGGAGAGCCCGAGGCCGATTCCCTTCGACTTGCTGGTGACGAAGGGCTGGAAGAGGTGACCCTCGAAGTCGGAGGGCGGCCCGCCGGCGTTGTCCTCCACCACCACCCGGGCCGTCCGCCCCGAGCCCCGCGCCTCGACGCGGACCAGCGGGCTGGGCTGGCGGCCGAGATCCTTCGCCGCCACCGCCGCCTCGATGGCGTTGCGGAGGAGGTTGTCCAGGGCGGTGGTCAAGAGGAGAGGGTCGCAGCGGACGGTGAGCGGCGCCTCGAGGTCCGTCTCCAGCGAGACCTCGGTCGCCTCGGGCAGGTCTCGCACGCCGTCCAGCGCGTCCCGCACCAGCTGGGCCAGACCGGCGTCGGTGAGCTGCGCCTGGGCCGGACGGCCGAAGGAGAGGAGCGACTGGGCCAGGTGGCCGAGCCGGTCGATCTGCCCGCGGATGCTCCGCGCGGCGAGCGCCGGGTCGCCGCCGTCCCGGAGCAGGGAGGCGGCCGCCTTCAGCCCGTTGAGGGAGTTCTTCACCTCGTGGGCGATGAGCGAGGAGGCGGTGCCCAGGGCGGCCATCTTTTCCTGCTGGACGGCCCGCGCCTCCATCTGCTGCCACGTCCCGTACGTGCGCCGGAGGAAGAGGGTGAAGAGGAGCACGGTGAGGCCCTGCACCACCATCGACACCAGGAGCTCGGCCAGGAAGCGCTGGCGGACCGAGGTGAGCATGGCCGCCTCGTCGGCCACGAGCAGCAGCCGCAGCCCGGTCCGTCCCACCGGCATGGCCACGGCGAACTCGGGAACCCCGGTCAGCTCCAGCGTCACGCCGCTTCCCTGCGCCAGGAGGTGCTCGAGTCGCTGCGGAAAGCGCTCGGCATTGACCCATGGCGGTGGCACGGCCGGAGCGAGCACCGAGCCGGCCGGGTCGGCCACCACCAGCTGGACGTGCTCGTTCACCGGGCGCCCCCCGGGGAGCACGTGCTTGCCGGCGTCGAGCAGTCCGACCACCGCCCCGGTGACGTGGGCGCCGCGGAGGACGGGCACGGCCACGACGAAGGTGCGCCCGCCGGGCACGAAGGCGTCGATGACCGGGGACTCGGTGAGGAGCATCCGCTGGAACCAGGCGCGGGTGCGCAGGGAGACGGGGGGCAGGGCGTCCTTCGGCTCGCTCCAGGCCGGCACGCCCCGCTCGTCGAGCACGGCCACCACGGTGAAGAAGGCCGAGTTGTGGTGGGCGAAGTCGAGCAGGGCCTGCTCGGGCGCCAGGGTCTCGTCGCGAAGGTCGACCTGGGGCCGCGAGGCGAGCCGCTCCAGCTCGGCGACCAGCGCCCGGATGTGGGTATCCAGGGCATCGGCGTAGACGGCCGCCTCGCGCACCACCCGCATGTGGAGCAGCCGCCTCGCCTCCGCCACGTCGGTCCGGTATCCGAGCAGGGGGACGAGCAGGGCGAGCGCGGCCAGGAGCCCGAGCGCGATCAGCACCCGCCGGGCCAGCCGGCGGTCGGCCCGGCCATGCTCGCCGGCGCGGTGGGGAGGACGGTCCACGGGCAGGCTGGGCACCCTACCCCCGCGCGGCGCTCCGCGCATGCGGCACATCCTCGACCAGCCGGATGGGCGTGGGGTACTTCCCGGTGAAGCAGGCCATGCAGAAGGTCTTCGACTCCGGATCCCCCACCGCCGCTCCCAGCCCTTCGACGGAGAGGTAGCCGAGCGTGTCCGCGGTCACGTAGCGAGCGATCTCCTCCACTGGCTGGGTGGCGGCGATGAGCTCCGCCCGCCGCGGCGTATCGATGCCGTAGTAGCAGGGCCAGCGGGTGGGGGGGCTGGAGATGCGCAGGTGAACCTCCGCCGCGCCGGCGCTCTTGATCATGCTGACGATCTTGCGCGAGGTGGTGCCCCGGACGATGGAGTCGTCCACCACCACCACCCGCTTGCCGCGGAGGACCTCCTTGACCGCCGCCAGCTTGAGCTTCACCCCGAAGTGACGGATGGACTGCTGCGGCTCGATGAAGGTGCGGCCGACGTAGTGGCTGCGGATGAGCCCGACGTCGTAGGGGATGCCCGAGACCTGGGAGTAGCCGATGGCCGCCGGGACGCCCGAGTCGGGCACGGCGATGACCAAGTCTGCCTCGGCCGGCTGCTCTCGCGCCAGCTGCCTCCCCAGCCGCTGCCGGGTGGCGTAGACCGAGGCGCCGAAGAGCTCCGAGTCGGGCTTGGCGAAGTAGACGTGCTCGAAGACGCAGCGGGTCGGCCGCTCGGCGGGGAAGGGGTGTGAGGAGCGCAGCCCCATGTCGTCCACCACCACCATCTCTCCCGGCTCCACCTCGCGGACGAAGTTCGCCCCCACCAGGTCCAGGGCGGTGGTCTCCGAGGCGAAGACGGTCGAGTCGCGCAGCTTGCCGAAGACCAGCGGCCGGAATCCGCGCGGGTCCCGGACGGCGACCACCGCGGTCGGGGTGAGGAAGAGGAGCGAGTAGCTGCCCTGCACCTTGCCCAGCGCCTCCACCATCTGCTTGGCCAGGGTCGGCGCCCGGCTCCGGGCCATGAGGTGGATGATGACCTCGGTGTCCGAATCACCGGAGAAGATGGCCCCCTGCTGCTCCAGCTCGGCGCGGAGCTGCGGAGCGTTGGTCAGATTGCCGTTGTGGGCCACCGCCAGCTTTCCGAGCGAGTACTCGACGGTGAGCGGCTGGGCATTCTTGTGCTGGCTCACCCCGCTGGTGGAGTAGCGCACGTGGCCGATGGCCGCCCGGCCGGCGAGCGATTCCAGGTGGCGGGCGCCGAAGACGTCCTGGACCAGGCCCATCTCGCGCCGGACGTGGAAGGCCCTCCCGTCCGCGCTGACGATGCCGGCCGATTCCTGCCCCCGGTGCTGCAGCGCGTGGAGACCGAGGTAGGTGATGTTGGAGGCCTCGGAGTTTCCGAAGATGCCGAAGATGCCGCACATGGCAGGCGGGACATACACCGCCCGGCTGTCGTCTGCACGGCTCCGCCCAGGGGCGGGCGGCGGGTCTGACGCGGAGGGAATGGTCGGCTGGTGTAGGGTGGACGCCGCATGGCGAACGGCGACCACGGCGGCAAGGTCTGCCTCCTCACCGGGGCGACCACCGGCATCGGACGGGCGGCGGCGGAGGGCCTGGCCCGCACTGGCCTGACCCTGGTTCTGGCCGGGCGGGACGCGGCCCGGACCGAGGCGGCGGTGGAGGGCGTCCGGAGAGCCTCCGGCAACGACCGGGTCGAGGGCCTGGTGGCCGACCTCTCGCTCGGAAGCGAGGTGCGCCGGCTCGCCGCCGAGTTCCGCGCGCGGCACCGGAGGCTGGACGTGCTGGTGAACAACGCCGGCGCCATCTTCACCCGGCGGGAGGAGACGGCGGAGGGGAGGGAGAAGACGCTGGCCCTCAACCACCTGGCCTACTTCCTCCTCACCCGGGAGCTCCTCGACCTGCTCCTGGCCACCGCTCCGGCCCGGGTGGTCAACGTGGCCTCGGAGGCCCACCGGGGGACGCGGCTCGACTTCGACGACCTGGACTCGAGGCGCCGCTACTCCGGCCTCGGCGTGTACGGGCGGTCCAAGCTCATGAACCTGCTCTTCACCGCCGAGCTCGCCCGCCGCCTCGAGGGCAAGGCGGTGACCGCCAACGCGTTGCATCCCGGCGTGGTGGCCACCGGCTTCGGCGGCAACACTCCCGGGCTGTTCCGGACCCTGGTCCGCATCGCGCAGCCGTTCATGCTCTCGCCCGAGAAGGGAGCCCGGACGCTGGTCTACCTGGCCACTTCGCCGGAGGTGGAGGGCGTGAGCGGGAAGTATTTCTACCGGTGCCGCGAGATGCGTCCCAGCCCGGCCGCCCGGGATCCCGAGTCGGCGCGCCGCCTGTGGGAGCTGAGCGAGCAGCTGGTCTCCGCCTCCCGGACCCGAGCGGCGTGACGCGCTCGACGCGTGCCGGCCTGGCCGCCGGCGCCATCGTCCTTCTGGTGCTCGCCGTCGCCGCTGGCCGCGACCACTGCGCGCTCCGGCGCCCCGGGCCGCCCGAGGTGACGCTGGCCGCCTGGTCGGCCGAGGCGCTCCTGGCCGGTGCGGGCTCCGCGCCGATGGAGGTGCCCTTCCCGGCCGTGGTGGCCGGCTACGGCCTCCCGCGGGCCTCGGTGAGCGCCACCTCCGTCCCGGTGCGGGCGCGCGCCTTGGTGCTGCAGTCAGGAGCAGTCCGGGCCGGCGTGGTGACGCTCGACCTCTTGGTCGGAGACCGCTCCCTCGAGGACGAGATTCGCGCCGGGGTGGCCGACCTCCGGCTCGGCGACCTCTGGGTGGCGGTGACGCACACCCACTCCGGCCCCGGAGCGTATGCCTCCAATCCGGTGACCGAGGTGGCCGGCACCGGGCTCCTCCGCCGGCCGGTTCGCCGGGCGGTGGTCTCGGCCGCCGTGGGCGCCCTCCACGCCGCCGCCCGGTCGCTCTCCCCGGTGACCCTCCGCTCCGGGGTGGGCGCCGTCCCGGAGCTGGTCGGTGCGCGCTCCTCGCCGGCGGAGGTCGACGTGCGGCTCTCGCGGCTCGTGCTCGACGGCCGCTCCGGGCCCCTGGCGCAGCTCCTCGTCCTCGCCTGCCATCCGACGCTCGTCCCCCGCCCGCCGGCCGGGCTGGACCCGGACTGGCCCGGGCGGCTGGCCGACGCCGAGCAGGCCGCCGGCCACGGCGTCACGCTCGTGCTCCAGGGAGCGGTGGGGAATGCCTCCACCGCGCTGCTCGAGCCGAACGGAGAGCGGCTCCAGCGCTTCCTCGCCGAGCTCGGCCGGGGGGTGGACGGTCTCGCCCTCTCTCCGGTGCCGCCGGGGCTCGGCATCGCGCGGGCCTCGGTGAGCCTGCCCGGGCCGGACGCCTCGCGGCTCGTGCCGCCTCTGGCCCGGCCGCTCCTGGACAACGTGCTCTGCGCCGCGGCGCCGCTGCGCGCCGAGGTGGGCATCCTCCGGGTCGGCCCGCTGGTGCTCCTCGGCGTCCCGGCCGAGCCCACCGCCGCCGCCGGGCGCCGGCTCGAGGACGCCGCCGGGGCGCTCCGGGTGGTGAGCCTGGTCAACGGCTACCTCGGCTACGTCGAGACGCCGGAGCACCTCGCCGCTCTTCAGGGCGAGGCGGACCGGCAGCTCCTCGGCCCGGAATTCCTCGAGGCGCTCGGCCGGGCATCGCGCTCGGCGCGCGCCGCGCTCCCGCCCTGAGGCCGCCCGGGGCCCCTCACGGAGAGCGGGCTCCGAGCCAGGCGGCCACCTCGGGCAGCAGCCGCTCGCGGAGCGCCACGTCCTGGGCCAGCCGCTCGAGCGTCTGGGCCACCGCCTGCTGGGCCTCGGGAACCGGATGGGCGGCGAGGAAGTCCTTGACCCCGTCCAGGTGAGCCCGGGTGTGCAGATTGCCCAGCGCCTCCACCACCCGGCGGACGAGCATCGGGGCACCGCCGGTGCGGGCGAGCACGTCCGCCCAGCGCTCGCGGATGAGCCGCCAGGCATCCTCCCGCGCGGCGCGGTTGGCGAGCAGTCCGTGGACGTACCCGGCCACGTCCTGCATCGGCACCGCTCCCTCGAGGAGCAGGGTGCGTGCCCGGGCCGAGAGGGCCGGGTTCTCGAAGGCGGTGAGGGCCATCAGGTAGCGCCGCTTGGTGGCCGGATCCGGCTCGGCCGGGAAGGCCGAGCGCAGGAGGTCGAAGAGGCGCGCGTCGCCGGCGCGGGCGGCGATGCCCACCGCGGCGTCGAGCAGGTTCGCCTCCAGGACGTCCCCCTGCTTCTCGAGGAGCCGCCGGACCCGGGCGCTGGCCTCGGAAACCGCTCCCGCGCTGCGGGCCACGCCCCCCACGCCCCGGAGCAGGGAGGCCCGCCGGAGCCGAGCCAGGTCGGGCTCGCCGGGGGCCGGATCCCAGCCCATCCGGGCGAGCGCCGGGCCGAGGAGGTCCTCCACCCGCCGGCGGAAGCGAGCGGTGTCCGTGCCTTCCACCAGGCGTGCCTCGACGAAGCCGAGCTTTCCCACCAGCTCGTCGAGCACGGCGTCGTCCGTCTCGCCCTGGAAGGCGAAGGCCAGCTCGAGGAAATCGGCGATGCGCGCCCGGTTGGCGCGCACCAGCGCCCACTGGTCGGCCAGAAGCCCGATGCGCTCCGCCGGAGCGAGGGCGTCCAGGTGCCGCCGGAGCGCGGCCAGGGCGGCGGCGTCGTAGGCCACCCGGTAGAAGCCGGTGGAGCCGGCATTGGCGCACACCCAGGCGATGGGGCCGGAGGCCGGGAGCTCGACGCCCTGCGCCTTCTCCTCGAGGAGGAGGCGGGTCTCGTGCTCGCCCGCGCCATCGCGCCAGCGAAGGACGAGCGGCACCGGCCACTGCTCCTCGCCGGTCGCCGAGGGCTCGGAGAAGAACCGCCCCTGGGAGAGGGAGAGGCGCGCGCCGGCCAGGGACACGCTCACCACCGGGTAGCCCGGCTGGCGAATCCAGGCGTTGGTCACCTCCAGCACTGGCTGGCTGGAGGCGTCGGCCAGCGCGGCCCACAGGTCGTCGGCCACGGCGTTGGCCCGGGCGTGCTTGCGCATGTAGGTGCGGATGCCGGTGCGGAAGTCCTCCTCCCCGAGGAAGCCCTCGATCATCCGGAGCACCGCTCCGCCCTTCTCGTAGGTGATGGCGTCGAAGGCCTCGCCGGCCTCACCGGCGTTTCGCACCGTTCCCCGGATGGGGTGGGTGGAGCGGAGCGCGTCCAGGTGGAGGGCCACCGACTTGCCGGCGTCGAAGTCGAGCCACACGCGCCACCCCGGGTTCCAGGCATCGACGACCTTGTAGGCCATCCAGGTGGCGAAGGCCTCGTTGAGCCACAGGTCGTCCCACCACACCATGGTCACCCAGTTGCCGAACCACTGGTGGGCGAGCTCGTGGGTCACCACCTCCGCCACCCGCTTCTGGACGGCGAGCGGGGCGTGCACCGGATCGAGGAGGAGGGCGACCTCGCGGTAGGTGATGAGCCCGGCGTTCTCCATCGCCCCGGCCTCGAAATCCGGGATGGCCACCTGGTCCAGCTTGCCGAAGGCGTAAGGGAGCCCGAAGTAATCCTGGAGCCGCGGGAGCACGGCCAGGGCCGCCTCCTGTCCGAAGCGGGTGAGGTGGGCCTTCTCGTGCAGCGACCAGGTCCGGACCGGGACCGCCCCGGCGCGCTCCTCCGGGCATCCCTCGAGCGGCCCGACCACCAGCGCCACCAGGTAGCTGGGGAGAAGCTCCGTCTCGGCGAACTCGACCCGCACCTGGCCACCCGGGACCGGCGTGCGGCGGACCGGAACGGCGTTGGAGAGCACCGCCAGCTCCGCGGGAACCTGCACGGTGAGGGCCCAGCGGGCCTTGAAGGCCGGTTCGTCGAAGCAGGGGAACACGCGCCGGGCGTCGGCCGCCTCGAACTGGGTGGCGGCCACCTCCCCGGCGAGGTACAGGCCGCGCAGGCCCTCGGAGAAGCGCCCCGTCCACTCCACGGCGAGGACCGCCTCTCCCGGTCCGACCTCGCGGTCGAAGGCAAGCACCACCGTCTCGCTGGTGGGGAGCAGGCTGGGCGCGGCGGCATGCACCTCGGCTCCGCGGCGCAGCTCGGCGCGGGAGATCTCCAGGGCCAGGGCATGGAGCACCACCTCGCGGACCGGCCGGGAGATGGAGACGGTCAGCTCCGCGGAGCCGCGGAAGGACTTCGCTCGCAGGTCGACCTCCAGCGTGGCCCGAACCCGCCGCGGGAGAACGTCACGAGGGAGGCGGTAATTCCTGTCGTCGGGGCGTTCGGGCATCTTGGGGTCGCGCGACTGTAGCGGAGGTCGGCGCCCCAGCCGGAAAGAAAAGCCGCGGGAGGTGGTGGCCCGGCGAGCTCCCCTGTCGCTCAGGGGCAGGAGCCGGTGAGAGAGGTGATCCAGTCCCGCACCAGCTGCAGACCGGCCTCGTCGACGACGCTGCGGCCGATCTGCGGCATGGCCACCGACGGCTCGGTGGAGGCGAGGCGGTAGGGGATGATCGACGCGTCCGGCTGACCGGGGACGATGTCGTACAGGTTCCCTCCCGCGCCGCCGCCGGCCGCCACCGGCTTCTTGCAGATGCCGTACTGGATGGGCTCCGTCACCAGCGAGGAGAGGAACAGGGCGGTCGTCCGGGCCTCGCCCCCGGGGCTGTGGCAGTGGGCGCAGTTCCCCTCCAGGTAGGCGCGGGCCCGTTCCTCCAGGGTGCCGGTGGCGGGGTCGTTCCACACGGCCAGCCGGGGGGCCGACGCCGGGTCCGGAGCGCCGGTCAGGAGCCCGAGCCTGGTCCATCGCGCGAGCTGGTTCTCGGTCGTCCCGTCCGGGTAGGTCAGGTCGCGGTTGAGGTTCCGCGCCTTCGGGCCGATGGGAGTCATGATCGCGCTGTCCTCGTGGCACTGGCGGCACTGCTGCACCTGCGGCACGAGGTAGTTGGCGGTCAGCGTCGTCCCGTCCGGGCCGATGAAGCTCTTCTGGTACACGCCGCCGCCCGGCGCGGCGGTGGCCGTCTTCTGGGCGGCGTCCCAGGTGTAGCTGATGGCGTTCCACTGTCCGCCGCTGAGCCACATCACCCGGGTCTCGACCCAGGTGACGACCGGGTTCGCCTTCCGCACGTCATCGGCCATGCCGAAGGACTTGGTGAGGACGGTGCCCTCCGGGAACTGGAAGACGCCGGTCGCGTCGTAGGTGGCGGAGGCGCCGGCCGGCATCCACACCGTCCGGCGCTTCACCGCGTAGTCACTGAAGAGGGGGGTGTTCAGGTTGTAGGGCGTGACCCCGGCATTGGGGACGATGTCGCCGTTCACCATCGAGACCTGGCACCAGGCGTCGAGGGTGGGAGAGGCGGTCGCCCCGCCCTGCTGGGGCGTGCAGCTCGAGGAGCCCGAGCCGCCGCATGCCGCGGCGACCACCGCCGCGGCGACCACTGCACCTGCACGACGGAACACCCCTCTCATCGCTACTGGACTCCGGGAATGGTCACCGCCGGCAGCGGGAAGCCGGTGGGCGCGGCGGTGACGGTGAACGGGGCGGCGTTGAACACCAGGGCATGCGGATCAGGCGTGGTGGTCGTCCCGCCCGCGAAGAGGACGATGAAGTTCAGGTTGACGAAGGGTGCCGAGCCGTTGCTGGAAATGAAGTACCCGAGCGGATTGGGGGGGCTTCCGGCCGCATCGGGCGGCTGCGGAGTGGCCGAGGGCGGGGGCGTGTAGTTTCCGCCCTGTGCCGGCGTGAGCGCGACGCCGTCCCAGATGAGCGGCGGAACGGCGGTCACGCCGGTGGCCGCGGCGAAGGCCGGCAGCAGGCTGTAGAGGAGCAGGCCGAGCTGGTTCGGGCCACCGACGTTGGCCACGGCGGGCGAGGTGCCGTTGTTGGTGAAGGTATTGTCGTGCGCCCAGACGTTGGCCGGGAACGGGTTGAAGTTCGGGTCGGTGGGATCGGTGGCGTAGCCCTGGTTGACCAGGAAGTAGCTGATGGCGCTGAAGGCGTCGGTGGAGTTGTTGGTGATGGTGTTCGAGAACACCTCCACGTTGGTGGCGGCCATCACCACCACCCCGGTGCCGCCCGGCACGGCGTAGACCGTCCCCGAGGGATCGCCGAAGTTGGTCAGGTTGTTGGCGTTGATGATGTTCTGGTAGACGCGCACCTGCTCGCTGTTGGCGGTGCCGAAGCCGGTCCCGGCGTCCGGCGGATGGAGCCCGGGCAGCGAGAACACCAGGACGCCGGCGGTGTTGCCGGTGGCGGTGTTGCCGTACACGTCGGCCTTGGTCGAGCTCTCGATCTCGATGCCCGAGACGTTGCCGTCGGTGCCGCCGTCGGTGGAGGGGCCGACGTAGTTGTTCCGGACGATGATGTTCGAGGACTGGCCGACGTAGATGCCGGTGTCACGCGAGCCGCTGACCTGGCAGTTTTCCACCAGCACGTTGGTGCTCCCCACCGGGTAGAGCCCGTAGGAGCCGTGGGTGCTGGAGTCGGCGTTGGTCCAGAAGACCTTCACGTTCTCGAAGTTGACCCCGGTGGAGCCCACCGCCTTGATGCCGTCGCCCTTGGTGTTCTTGACCGTGAACCCGTTGAAGGTGACGTTGGTCGTGCCGTCGGCGGTGAGGATGCCTCCCGAGCCGGCGGTCTGGCCCGACCAGTCGAGGATGGTCTGGGTCATGCCCGCGCCGAGCATGGTCAGGCCGGAGACCTTGGGCAGGTTGAGGGTGTTGGTGAAGGTGAAGGTGCCGGCGGCGAAGGCGAAGGTGGTGTTCGCCTGAGCCGTGGCGATGGCGTTGGTGATGGTCTGCTCGGTGGTGCCGGCAGCAAATCCAACGCACGTTCCGCTGACGTTGGCGCAGGGGTTGGGGGGGGAGCTGCTGCTGCTGCAGGCAGCCACCGCGAGCGCCGCGGCGGAAAGGAGGACGACGCCAAGCTTTCTGAGCATTCACTGGTCTCCGGTAGGACGGCCCCGTGCTTCCGGGGACCGCTCGTTTTCAGGCTTCGCTTCGAAGGGCCGGCGGTTTTCCTCCCAAAGTCGTCCTCTGCGCAAGGAGGAACGCCCCGTGGGGCCGGGCCCGGGTGCAAGTCAGATGCCGTTCGGGATTCCGGGGCCCAGGACGCGGGGCCGGCCGTCCTTGCGCATCGCGGTGCACAGATTGTGTGCACCGAGTTTCACACTCGGAGCGTGAAGGTCAGTCCTCGCCCTTGCCGTGGGGCCCGCGAGGGTCGTGCGCAGGGTGGTGGTGCTGGTGAGGATGCCCGTGCTCGTGGCCGTGGGCGTGCTCGCCGTGCTCGTCATCCGAGTGAGGATGGGCGGCCTCGGCGGCGCGGGTCCTCTGCAGCTTGACCATCTTCCGGCGGATGAGGTCGCGCTTGAGCGACGAGAGCCGGTTGACGAACACCGTTCCATCCAGGTGGTCGATCTCGTGCTGCAGCACGTGGGCCAGGCGGTCCTCGGCCTCCAGCGTGGTCGGCACCCCGGTGCGGTCCTGGTAGCGGAGCTTCACCTTCCGGAACCTGGGCGTCTGCTCGAACTCCCCGGGGACCGAGAGACACCCCTCCTCGTAGGTCACCGGCTCGGACGTCTCGAGCAGCTCCGGATTGACGATCTCGAAGAAGGTCCCGTCGGGCCGGCCCACCCAGGCCACCCGGAGCGCGACGCCGATCTGGTTGGCCGCGATGCCGATGCCCTCCGCCTCGCGCAGCGACTCCATCATCTCCTCGAGGAGCGCCTGCAGCGCCGGCCCGAAATCGGCGACCGGGGCGGTGGGCCGGCTGAGGACCTTGTCCGGCCAGATGACGATCGGCTTTCCCATCCCGGGGCCCCGTTCCTACAACGGGAGGCCGGCCGGCGTCCTCCGGCACGATGCCTGCGCTAGTCTCCCCGGGCCAGATGCTCGGACGCCTGGGGGCAATGCTCTACGACCGGAACCTGGCGCAGGCCGAGGCCGCCTGCCTCGCCCGGTGGCGCGGCGCGCTCCTCGCCGGAGCCCGGGGGGACGTGCTGGAGATCGGCGCCGGGACCGGGCTCAACCTTGCCCACTACCCCAAGGCCGTCCGACGCCTGGTGCTCGTCGAGCCGGACCGGGCGATGCGCCACGTGCTGGCCAGGAAGGTCGGGGACCGCTCCGACGTCATCCTCGTCGACTCGACCGCCGAGCTCCTCCCGCTGCCGGACGCTGCCTTCGACTTCGTCGTCTCCACGCTCGTGCTCTGCTCGGTGCAGTCGCCGATGCGCGCTCTGACCGAGGCCTGGCGCGTCCTGCGGCCGGGCGGGAGGCTGCTCTTCCTGGAGCACGTGGCGGCCGAGGACCGCCCCTCCCGCCTCCGCTGGCAGCGGTGGCTCGAGCCGCCGTGGCGGCTCCTCAGCGGCAACTGCCACCTCACCCGGCGCACCGCCGACACCATCGTCGAGGCGGGCTTCCAGCTGGAAGAGGTCCGCCGGGAGAGCATCCGCAAGGTGGTCGGGGTGGTGCGTCCCTCGGTGCGCGGATCGGCCCTCCGTCCGGCGCGGACCGTTCCCGGGTTGACCCCCGTCGCGGCCGGTGCGCAATCTCCCGCACCGGGGAGTGCATGAGCGACCCAGGCACCGCGGTGCGGACGCTGTTCGGGCCACCCTCGCGCGGATTCGAGGTCGCGCTGTGGGACGGCACGGTGCTCCCCGCCGCCGCTCCGGCGCCCGAGGGACGGCTGGTGCTCAAGACCCCGGCTGCCGCCGAGGTGCTCGCCCCGCCGGCCAGCGAGCGCCGGGCCGCCGAGGCCTTCATCGCCGACGTGCTGGACATCGAGGGAGACACGCTGGGCGTGCTCGAGGCGGCCGCGCGCTGGCCCGGGCCTCCCCTCTCCGTGGCCACGCTCCGGGCCGCCGGCGCCGCCTGGTGGCAGCGGGTGCAGTCCGCGCTCGCCCCGCACCTGCGCGGGCGCAAGCACTCCCCGGGCCGTGACCGGACGGCGGTCCAGTTCCACTACGACGTGTCGGATGACTTCTACCGGCTCTTCCTCGGCGCCTCGATGGTCTACTCCTGCGCCTACTTCGCGCGCGGGGACGAGACGCTGGAGCAGGCGCAGGAGGCCAAGCTGGAGCTCATCTGCCGGAAGCTCGACCTCCGGCCCGGTCAACGCCTGCTCGACGTGGGATGTGGGTGGGGCGCACTGGTGCGCCACGCGGCCGAGCACCACGGGGCCGGCGGCCTGGGCATCACGCTCAGCGAGCACCAGCTCGCCCGTTGCCGGGCCGTCCTCTCCGGCCTCCCCCCGGACAGGATGGAGGTCCGGCTCGCCGACTACCGCCAGCTCGGGGGGGATCCGCCCTTCGACAAGGTGGCCAGCATCGGGATGATGGAGCACGTGGGCAGCGAGCGCCTCGACGCCTACTTCGAGGCCGTCTTCCGTGCGCTGCGGCCGGGCGGGCTGTTCCTCAACCACGCCATCGCCGCGCTCCCCAATCCGCGGCTCACCGTCCCCTGGCTCTCCCGCCAGGATGGGGGCTTCATCCGGACCTACATCTTTCCCGACAGCGAGCTCATCCCGGTGGGGCGGGTCGTCGAGGCGGCGGAGCGGGCCGGCTTCGAGGTGCGCGACGTGGAGTCGCTCCGCGAGCACTACGCGGACACGCTCACCCACTGGCTGCACCGCCTGGAGCGCGGCTTCCCGGAGGCGGTGCGCGCCGTCGGCGCGGAGAAGGCGCGGGCCTGGCGCCTCTACCTGGCCGCCTCCAGCGTCGCCTTCCGGATGGGGGAGATCAGCGTCTTCCAGCTCCTCCTCGTCCGCCCCGGGCCGGACGGGCGGGCCTCCGTCCCGCGGACCCGCCAGCGCTGGTACGCTTCGCTGTCCAGATGAGCTTCTTCCAGGATCCCCCGGCGCTCGGCAACCAGTACGACGACGACGTCCTGCTCCGCGAGCTTCTCGCGCGCCGCCTGCCCGAGGACGCCCGCCGGGCCATCGAGCCGTCGCTGGTGGAGATGGGGGGCCTGGCGGCGGGCCGGCTCTTCGAGCTCTCCCAGAACGCCCGGGGCCAGGAGCCGGTGCTCGTCCCCTGCGATGCCTGGGGGCGGCGGGTGGACGAGATCCGCGTCCCGCCGGCGTGGAAGGAGTACGCCCGGGTGGCGGCCGAGTTCGGACTGGTGGGCATCCCCTACGAGCGGGCCCAGGGGCCCTGGTCCCGGCTGCACCAGTTCGCGCTCGTCTACCTCTTCGCCCCCTCGTCCAGCATCTACACCTGCCCCCTGGCCATGAGCGACGGGGCGGCCAAGACGCTCCTCCACCATGGCGCCGCCCGGCTGGCGGAGCGCGCCCTGCCCCGGCTCACCAGCCGCGACCCCCACCTCGCCTGGACCTCCGGCCAGTGGATGACGGAGCGGACCGGGGGCTCGGACGTGGGCCAGACCGAGACGGTGGCGCGCCACTCCACCCACGGCTGGAGGCTCCACGGGACCAAGTGGTTCACCTCGGCCACCACCTCCGAGATGGCCCTCACCCTGGCCCGGCCGGAGGGAAATCCGCCCGGCGGGCGGGGGCTGGCGCTCTTCTACCTCGAGCTCCGCTCTCCGGAAGGGGGGTGGAACGGTATTCACGTGCTCCGGCTCAAAGACAAGCTCGGGACCCGGATGCTCCCCACCGCCGAGCTCGAGCTCGACGGCGCACGCGCCGAGCCGGTCGCCGGCACCGCCGAGGGGGTGAAGGCCATCACCCCGATGCTGCACATCACCCGTCTGTGGAACGCGGTGTGCGCGGTCGCCTCCATGCGCCGCGGGATGGCGCTGGCCCGGGACTACGCCCGGCGGCGGGAGGCCTTCGGGAGCCCGCTCGCCGAGAAGCCCCTGCACGTGGAGACGCTCGCTCACCTCGAGGCCGAGCTGGAATCGGCCACGCTCCTCTTCTTCCGGGCGGTGGAGCTGCTCGGCCGCGAGGAGGCGGAGGCGGCCAGCGACGAGGAACGGCTGGTGGCGCGCGCGCTGCAGCCGGTGGTGAAGCTGCTCACCGCGCGACAGGCGGTGGCCCACGCCAGCGAGGTGCTGGAGGCATTCGGCGGGGCGGGCTACGTCGAGGACACCGGCCTGCCGGCCCTCCTCCGCGACGCCCAGGTGCTCACCATCTGGGAGGGCACGACCAACGTCCTCGCCCTGGACCTGCTCCGCGCCCTGGGAGACGGTCAGGCGCTGGAGGCGCTCCTGCGCGACCTGGAGGTGCGCGCCGGCCGGGCCACCCATCCCGCCCTCCAGGGCCCCCGGGTCCGTGCGGTGGAGGCCGCCCGCCGCGCCGCCGCCTGGCTGCGGGCGCGGGCCGGCGAGGACCTCGAGCTGCTCGAGGCCGGCGCCCGGGCCTTCGCCCTCACCCTGGGGCGGGCCTACTCGCTGGCCCTGGTGCTGGAGCACGCCCAGTGGCTCCTCGACGCGCGCGGGAACCGCCGCGGCGTGGCCGTGGCCCGGCGCCTGGCGGCCTCCGGCCTGGATGTGCTCGACACGGTGGACGCGCCGGGCGAGGCGCGGCAGGTGGCCTTCCCGGAGCCACGGTGACGGAGGTGGCGGGCGGAGCCTCCGGGCCGATGGCCCGGGTGGCACCGGAGCCCGCCGCGGCGAGCGTTCTCCCCGTCGACGTGGCGCCGGGCCGCGTCTGCCTCGACTGCGGGGCCCCGCTCACTGGAAGGTTCTGCGCCGTCTGCGGGCAGAAGGACGAGCCGCTGAAGCGGGGGCTCAAGGACCTGGCGCTGGAGTTCTTCCAGCACCCGCTCATCGACACCAAGCTGTGGAAGAGCCTGGTCCCCCTCGTGCTCCGGCCGGGCGCCCTCACCGACGAGTACCTGGCTGGCCGGCGCACCCGGTACGTGCGGCCGCTCAAGCTCTACCTCACGGTGAGCGTCACCTTCTTCGCCCTGCTCGCCCTGGTCGTCCCGCGCGGGGCGGTGAAGGTTCAGGTCGGCACGGGGGCCTCGGTGGGTCCGGCGGAGGTCACGCCCGCCACGCCGCGCGAGCAGATGCATCTCCCCCTGAAGTGGCTCGACGACCGGTTCCAGCGAAAGCTCGAGGCCCTGGAGGGCCCGGGGGGCGAGACCTTTGCCCAGGCGGTGGGGGTCCGGACAACGGAGCGCATCCCGAAGATGGTCTTCCTCCTCCTGCCGCTCTCGGCGGTGCTGTTCAAGCTCTTCTGGTGGGAGAGGTACTTCGTCGAGCACCTCGTCTTCTCCCTCCACCTGCACGCCTACGCCTTCCTGGCAGGGCTGCTCCTCGTTCCGCAGCTGCCACTGCTGACGCTCGGCTTCCTCGTGTGGAGCTCGGTGTACGCGGCGCTGGCCTTCAAGCACGTCTACCGCCAGGGCTGGGTGAAGACACTCATGAAGCTGGCCGCGCTCACCCTCGCCTACAGCCTCCTCCTCAGCGCCGCCCTGCTCGTCACTGCCTTCACCGCGCTGCTCACCACCTGAGCCGGGTCACACCGCCCGCGCGCTCCGGGCCGCTCAGGCGGTCCAGTCGAGGACCACCTTGCCGCTCTGGCCGCTCTTCATGACCTCGAAGGCCTGCCGGTAGTCGTCCGCCTTGAACTGGTGGGTGAGGACGGGGCGAACGTCGAGCCCGCTCTGGAGCATGGCCGACATCTTGTACCAGGTCTCGAACATCTCCCGGCCGTAGATGCCGCGGACCTCCAGGCCCTTGAAGATGATCTGGTTGAAGTCCACCGACACTTCCTTGGGGGGAATGCCCAGGATGGCCACCCGGCCGCCGTGGTTCATGGCGTTGAACATGTCCCGCAGCGCCTCGCCGTGGCCGGACATCTCCATCCCCACGTCGAAGCCCTCGGTCATCCCCAGCTCGCGCATCACCGCCGGGAGGTTGGTGGTGCGCACGTCCACCGCGCGGGTGGCGCCGAGCTTCCTGGCCAGCTCGAGGCGGTAGGGATTGATGTCCGTGACCACCACGTGGCGGGCGCCGACGTGCCGGGAGATGGCCGCCGCCATCACCCCGATGGGCCCGGCGCCGGTGATGAGCACGTCCTCGCCCACCAGGTCGAAGGCCAGCGCGGTGTGGACGGCGTTCCCCAGGGGGTCGAAGAAGGAGGCCACCTCGTCGGGGATGTCCTTCGGGACGCGGAACACGTTGAAGGCCGGGACGGCCACCAGCTCGGCGAACCCCCCCGGGCGCTGCACGCCCACCCCCACCGTGTTCCGGCACAGGTGTCGCTTGCCGGCCCGGCAGTTGCGGCAGTGACCACAGGTGATGTGGCCCTCGGCCGAGACACGCTCGCCGACCTGGAATCCGGTCACCGCGCTTCCCAGGGCCGCCACCTCGCCCATGAACTCGTGCCCGATGACCAGAGGCACGGGAACCGTCCTCTGGCTCCACTCGTCCCAGTTGAGGATGTGGATGTCGGTGCCGCAGATGCTCGCCCGGCGGACGCGGATGAGCAGGTCGTTCGGCCCCAGCTCCGGCGGGGGCACGTCCTGCATCCAGATGCCCGGCTCTCGCTTCGCCTTGACCAGTGCCTTCATCGCCCGCCGATGACCCCCAGCGAGCGACCCACCCGGGCGAAGGCCTCCATCGCCCGGTCGAGGTGCTCGACGGTGTGAGCCGCCGACATCTGGGTGCGGATGCGGGCCTGGCCCTGGGGGACGACCGGGAAGCTGAAGCCGACGACGTAGACGCCCTCGTCGAGCATGCGGTCGGCGAAGGTGGTGGCCAGCTTGGCGTCGCCGAGCATGATCGGGATGATGGGGTGCTCCCCGGGGATGAGCCGGAATCCGAGCTTGGTCATCCCGGCGCGGAAGTGGGCGGCGTTGGCATGGAGGCGAGCCCGGAGCGCATCGCTCTTCTCCAGGAGGTCGAGCACGGCGATGGAGGCGGCACAGATGGCGGGCATGAGCGCGTTGGAGAAGAGGTAGGGGCGGCTCCGCTGCCGCAGCCAGGCCACCACCTCCTTGCGCCCGCTGACGTAGCCGCCGGACGCCCCGCCGAGCGCCTTGCCCAGCGTGCCGCTCAGGATGTCCACCCGCCCGGAGACGCCGCAGTGCTCGGGCGTGCCGCGCCCCCGGGCGCCGAGGAAGCCGGTGGCGTGGCAGTCATCCACCATCACCAGCGCCCGGTGCCGGTCGGCCAGCTCGGTGATGGCCTTGAGGTTGGCGATGGTCCCGTCCATGGAGAACACGCCGTCGGTGGCGATGAGACGGAACCGGGCCTCCCGGGCCTCGACCAGCCTCGAGTCCAGATCCGCCATGTCGCCGTTGGCGTAGCGGAGGCGCTTGGCCTTGCACAGCCGGATGCCGTCGATGATCGACGCGTGGTTGAGCGAGTCGGTGATGACCGCGTCGTCCTCGCCGAGGATGGTCTCGAAGAGGCCGCCGTTGGCGTCGAAGCAGGAGGAGTAGAGGAGGGTGTCCTCCGTCCCCAGGAACGAGGAGAGGCGCGCCTCGAGCGTCTTGTGCAGGTCCTGCGTCCCGCAGATGAACCGCACCGAGGCCATCCCGAAGCCGTAACGGTCCAGCGCCCGGTGGGCGGCGGCGATGACCTCCGGGTGGTCGGCCAGCCCGAGGTAGTTGTTGGCGCAGAAGTTGAGCACCTCGCGCCCGCCCTCCACGCGGATGACCGCGTTCTGGGGCGAGGTGATGACCCGCTCCTTCTTGTAGAGGCCGCTCTCGAGGAGCCGGGCGGTCTCGGCGGCGAGGTGCTGGAGAAAGCTCGGGTCCATGACCGGGCCCGCCGCTTAGCACGCCCGGGCCCGGAGCAGGGAGGGCGACGCCGGCCCGGTCGTCCCGTGGCGCGCCGCGGCGCGGCAGGGCATCTCCCGGCGGGTACGGCTGTTCCAACCTCCGGGCCAGGGAGGAGGCGTGGCTGGAACCGGGCGGGAGACCGGGCAGGGACGAGGGCGGCGCTCGCTGGCGCTGGCCCTGGCCGCGAGCCTGTCCGTTCACCTCCTGGTGCTGCTCGCCCTGGCCCTCTGGCCCCGGCGGGCACCCGCCCCGCCCACGCGCGAGCCATTGGAGTTCACCCTCCTCGAGCGGGCGGCTCCCATCCCTGAGGCTCCGGCGACCTCCGCCCCGTCCGGGCCGCGGCGCCCGGGCCTGCGCACCCGTGCCCCGGGGCCTCCCGGGGAGACCGGCGCGGGCGCCGGCCACCCGGCACCCTCCACCCCGGACGCCCCACTCGCCGGTGCCCCCGCGGGCGCGCCCTCGCTCGGAGAGATGTCCGCCCGCGCCGCCGCGGCCGTGGTCCAGCGGCGGGGGCCCGAGCGTCCGGCCGGAGACTCGGTCGGCGGGCGGGTCTCGGAGATGCTCCACCGCGGCGTCGGCGAGCGCGCGGTGGCCCGGGGCGGCTTCTGGGACGCGTACTTCACCGAGGTGCGCCAGGCGCTCCTCGCCTCGTGGCCGGCGGCGCGGACCCTCTCCTGGACCGGCCTTCGCCGGACGGTGCGCGTCCGGCTGATCCTCGACGCCGAGGGGACGCTGCGCGACTTCGACCTCCTCGGGACGTCCGGGGATGCGGTCATGGATCGCGAGGTGGAG
>DASPUU010000149.1:0-3503 GCA_035622755.1 Myxococcaceae bacterium | reverse complement strand
GAGCATCCGCACTACACCCGGCCGGCGGTGTTCCGCGGTCTCGAGGTCCCGGCCATCCTGCAGGGAGGCGACCACGCCCGGGTGGCGCGCTGGCGGCGCTGGCAGGCGCTCCACTGGACGCGCGAGCGGCGTCCGGACCTTCTCGCCCGCACCGTCCTGAGCGAGGAGGACCGCAACCTCCTCGCGCTCTCCGAGGACGAGCTCTAGAGCGCCGGAGGGCGGCCGAGGGCTTGCGGGGTCCGGGCGCGGTCTGGTAGGTACGCCGACTCCCCTACGCTCCATCCCCCAGAGCGACGTCGGAGTCAGCAGCCATGCGCCCCAGCGCCCTCGAATACATCGAGTCGAAACAGCTCCGGAAGGACCTGGTCGACTTCCGCACCGGCGATACCGTCCGGGTCCACTGGAAGGTGAAGGAGGGGGAGAAGGAGCGCGTCCAGCCCTTCGAGGGGGTGGTCATCCGGAAGACCAAGGGCGCTGCCCGGGCCACCTTCACCGTGCGCAAGGTGTCCTACGGAGTGGGCGTGGAGCGCATCTTTCCGCTTCACAGTCCCCGGTACGAGCGCATCGAGGTGGTGACCCGCGGGGACGTGAGCCGGAACCGGCTCTTCTACCTCCGCGACCTGAAGGGAAAGGCTTCCCGCGTCGAGACCCAGGAGGAGGCGCTGGAGGCCCAGGGCGCGGAGACCACGCCGGCTCCCGAGACGCCTTCGCCGACGAGGCCCGAGGCCAAGGCCGAGCCGGTGGCCAAGAAGCCGAAGGCGAAGTCCAAGGAGAGGAAGGCCGCCAAGCCGGAGAAGGCGGCGCGCTAGCACGTCGCCGGGCGTCGGCGCCGCGGCCGCGTCCCGGTGGGAGATCCTGGCGTAGACTCCGCGACCTGGCATGCACTGGGTCGAGTTCGCGCTCCAGGGAGTTCGTGGCTTTCTGCCGAGCGTCCGGGTTCCGGTCCGGCCGGGTTACTGGACGCTGCTCCCGCAGGCGCCGGGCGTTCCGCTGGCCGCGCTGGCGTCGGCGCTGCTTTACCCCGACGGTCGGGGCGAGGACGCCCGGCTGGCCGCGCCGGGGCTGGCCGAGGCCCGCGCCGCGCTCTGGTTCGCTGCGCGGGACGGCGCCACGTACCGCGTGATGCGGGATCTGGGCCGAGGAGGAGCGCTCCACCGCGTCAACCCGGCCACCCGGGCCCACGACCTGGTCACCGAGGATCCCTCGGAGCTGGTCCAGTACCTCCGTGGGCAGGTGGGGCTCCCGGCGCGGGCCGTCCACGACCAGCTGTTCACCTTCACCCTCGGCCAGCTTCCCAGCCGGCGCCCCCCCAAGACCGGTCGGGCCGCGCCTCCACGGCCTGGGCTGGCTCCGGCCGCCCTGACCGCGGAGCCGCCGGCCGACCCGGGGGCCGCCGCGGCCCGCATCGGAGAGCTGGAGAAGGAGCTGGCGCTGGCCGGAGAGGTGGAGAAGCTCCAGTACCGGCTCGACGGGGTGGCCTCGCAGATCTTCCAGCTCGAGGCTCGACTCAAGAACGTCGAGGGGCTCGAGGCAGCGGTGGCCGAGGCCCGCGCCGCCTTCGAGGCTGCGCCCTCGCCGCGGAACCTGGGGCTCCCCGAAGACATCATCGCCCAGGCGCGCAACCACGCCGTGCTGGTGGCCAAGTGCGACGAGGCGCTGGCGCGGCTGGAGAAGGAGCGACAGCTGGACGCCGCCACCGCACCGCCCGACGCGGTGCCGCTGACCCGGGACGGGCGCTTCTGGACCGGCCTCGGGCTCGGGACCGCCGCGCTGCTCGGGGGGATGATCTCCACCGGCCCCTGGCGCTACGTCTCCCTGCTCGACATCCCGGCCTTCGGGCTGGCGGCGCTGGTGGCCCTGAAGCACGTCGAGGACGTGCAATGGTCCGCGTACGCGGTGCGCAAGGGCGAGCGCCTGGCAGAGCGCGAAAAGAAGATCCGGGACCAGTTCGAGGCCGAGACCGAATCCCTGCGGACGGCGATGGGTGCGCTCGGCGTGGAGAAGCCGGAGGACCTGGTGGCGACCCTGGCCAACCGCGAGGAGCTCTGGAACCGGGTCCTGCAGCTCGAGGGCCAGCTCACCGTGGCCAAGGAGGCGCCCCAGTACGTGGCCGAGTCCACCCAGCTTGCCGAGCTGCGCGCCGAGCAAGAGGCGCTCAACGCCCGCCTCCTCGAGCAGGGGTCCTACGTCCGCGATCCGCATGACGTGGAGCGCGAGCTCGCCCGGTTGAGAGAGGTGGTGGCGCGCCCGCGGACACCGGTGCCTGCACCACCGCCCCGGCAGCACACGCCCGTCGCGGTGGACCCGCTCGAGGATCCCATCCCCGCCCTGCTCGGGCCGGCCGCCGACCTGTTCGCCGTCGACGTTCCGGGCGTGGTGGCTCTGCTCCGCGACCGCTGGCTTCAGTACGCCTCGGCGCTGACCGAGCGACGCGTGGAGCAGGTGGAGGTGGACGCCACCGGGCACGCCTTCCTACGGAGCGCGGGCCGTCGCATCGGGGTGGGTGAGCTGCCGGTCCGGGACCTGGACCTCCTCTACCTGGCCCTGCGCCTGACCATCGTGGAGAAGGCGTCCGGCCAGGAGCCGATCCCCGTACTCCTGGAGGACCTCGGCCCCGCTCTCGACGAGGGCCGCCTCCCGCTGCTGGCGAAGATGCTCAAGCACCTCGGGTCTCTCACCCAGGTGCTCCACGTCACCGGGAACGCCGTCTTCACCTCCGCGTCGGACGCCTCGGCTAACGTCTGAGCCGAATCGGTCGGCGGCTCTCGGAGGGGGACGGGGATGGGCGAGGTGGATCGGGGGCGGCTCGGCCAGCGGGCCGAGCAGCAGTGCGCCGAGGCTCTGGAGCGCCGCGGCTACCGGGTGCGCGAGCGGAACTGGCGCACCCGCGAAGGCGAGCTGGACATCGTCGCCGAGAGCGCGGACACGGTCTGCTTCGTCGAGGTGCGAATGCGGACGAGCGGAGCGTGGGGGGACCCATCCTCGACGGTCTCGCGGGCCAAGCAGCAGCGCGTGGTCCGGGCGGCGCTCCGCTACCTCCAGCGTCGGCCGGCGGGTCGGCGGATGATCCGCTTCGACGTGATGAGCGTCGTCGGACAGGGCGACGAGGCGGTGGTGGAGCACCTTCCGGGCGCGTTCGACGCCGGCATGTGAGAGAACCCTGGCCTCGTGCCCGGGACTCTCTTCCTCGTCGCCACCCCCATCGGCAACCTGGCCGACCTCACCGCCCGCGCCTCGGAGACGCTGGCCGGGGTGCACTTCGTCGTCTGCGAGGACACCCGGCACACCGGGCACCTGCTCCGGAGGCTCGGCCTGCGGAAGGAGACGGTCAGCCTGCCGGCCTTCGCCGAGAAGGAGCGCGCCGGCCGCATCCTCGAGCGGCTCGAGCGGGGCGAGGACGCGGCGCTGGTCACCGACGCCGGGATGCCCGGGGTGAGCGACCCGGGCGAGGTGCTGGTCGCCCTGGCGGTGGGGCGGGGCATCCGGGTCGTGCCCGTGCCGGG
>DASPUU010000148.1:0-3198 GCA_035622755.1 Myxococcaceae bacterium | reverse complement strand
GAGCTGAAGGCCAAGGGCACCGAGCTGCACGCCGCCACCGTGGTCGGCGACACCGTCGGGGACCCGTTCAAGGACACCTCCAGCGTGGCCATGAACCCGGTGATCAAGTTCACCACCCTCTTCGGGCTCCTGGCGGTGGAGCTGGCCATCACCCTGGAGCGGACCACCAGCCTGGTGCTGGCCGCGGTCTTCTTCGTGCTCTCGGTGATCTTCGTCTGGCGGTCGTTCTACAAGATGCGCATCCAGACCGCCGCCGGCGCCACCGCCCACGGCGCCGCGGCCAAGGCCGCCTGAGCCCGGGCTCCCACGCGGCCTGACCCGTGCGCTCGCTCCGGTCCGACGGGGGCGGGCGCCGTCGTGTTTCCGGCGAAGGGTCCGTCCCTTGGCGCCGGCCGGGCGCGCATGCTAACCGCTCGCCTGCTCGTGGGCTCCGCCGGGATGTCGCTCCTGCGCTTCACCTTCCTCGGCACGTCCGCCGCGCAGCCGACCATCCACCGGAACCTCTCCGGCCTGGCGGTCAAGGCGGATGCCGAGCTCCTCCTCTTCGACTGCGGAGAGGGAAGCCAGCGGCAGATGATCCGCTATGGCACGGGATTCAGCGTGGACGCGGTGTTCTTCACCCATTTCCACGCCGACCACTACCTGGGCATCATCGGCTTCCTGCGCACGCTGGGGATGATGGGTCGGGAGCACGGCCTCACCCTCTACGGGCCGGCCCCGGCGAAGCGCCTGCTCCGGCAGGCCGTCCACCTCGGCGTCGAGGCGGTCGGCTTCCCCCTGGAGATCCTCGAGCTCCAGGACAAGGACCGGGTGGCACGCCCCGGGTACACGGTGCGCGCGGTGGGCGTGCAGCACCGCATCAACGCGCTCGGCTACGTGCTCGAGGAGGACGAGCGGGCCGGCCGCTTCAACCTCGAGGCGGCGCGGGCGCTGGGGGTGCGCGAGGGGCCCGACTTCGGCCGGCTCCAGCGCGGAGAGGCGGTGGTCGCGCTCAGCGGGAAGACGGTCCAGCCGGGCGACGTGGTCGGCCCGGCCCGCCCCGGGCGCCGGCTGGTCCTCTCCGGCGACACGCGGCCCTGCGAGGCGATGGTGGCGGCGGCGCGCGACGCGGACGTGCTCATCCACGAGGCCACCTTCTCCGACGACGAGCAGCAGCGCGCCCTCGAGACCCGCCACTCCACCGCGCGCGAGGCGGGCCGGGTGGCCCGCTCGGCCGGGGCACGCCGGCTCATCCTCACCCACCTCAGCTCCCGGCATGACACCGACCCGTCTCGCCTCCTGGCGCAGGCGCGGGCCGAGTACACCGGGCCCCTCGAGGTCGCCCACGACGGGATGAGCGTCGAGGTCCCGCTCCGCGATTAGCGCGGCGAGCGTTTCCGGGCGGTCGTTCTCCCACTCTTGCCGACCTGTGCACGGGTGCGCCCTGTGCAACAGCTGGGCAAGCCGGTAGCCGCCGCCGCTACACACTGCTGCTCCGAACATACTGAATTTACTTGGAATTCAGCCTGGCACCCCCGCTGCACTGTCCCCGGTCGTCCCGGGCGAATCCCCGTCCCGGGCAAACCGGAGTTCCTGGAATCATGGCTACCTCGTCCAGCGCCCTCTTCGCCTCCACCCGTCGCTCGAACTCGCTCGGGCTCCTGGTCGCCGGCGGCATCCTGTTCGTCATCGGCTTCGGCGGCACGGGAGCCCTGTGGAGCGCCTACAGCGGCGTCATCTCGTCGGTCCCCACCGTCGCCGTGAACCGGGCGGCCTAGAGCCCAGCGCCCTCCGTTCCACCCCGACGTGAATGAAGGAGATACGACCATGAAGACGACCCTCCTCGCGGCACTGTCCGCGCTCGCCCTGGCCGGCTGTGGCCAGTCCGGCCCCAGCTACAACCCCGGCGCCCGCAACAGCGGAGCTCTTGCGCCCGCCTCCGACGCTCGCTCGCTCAGCCCCGCCGAGCAGCTCGCTCGCTCCGAGGCCGACGCCTGGGCGGTGAAGGCCTTCGCCATCTACGGTGCGGACGCGGTGAACACCTGTCTGGCCGCGTTCCACAGCGAGATCCTGCACGGCGGTGCCGACCTCGACGTCGGCGAGCTGGGCAAGCCCCAGGGCTACCGGTTCCTGCTCGCCGAGTACATGTGCGCCTGCGCCCGGGGCACGTCGAAGGACGAATGCCCGGTGCCGTGATGCGGCGCCCCTTCTGTCGGATGGCTTGAGGCGCGGGCACCCTTCCCCTGGTGCTCGCGCTTCGTTTTTCCGGCAGGCCTCCCCCCGGAATCACCGACCGGCCGAACCGCTGGGCTAGCATCCCGCTCGGGAAAGCAAAGATGTCCCCGCTCGAGCGTGCCCGTGCCCGGCTGTGGCGCATCCGTGGATGGCTCCTCGGCCTTCCTCTGCTGGCCACCGCGCTCGCGCTGGCCTCGGAGCCGCTCGGCCCGGTGCGGCGGCTGGAGACGCTGCTCTACGACCTGCGCCTGACCACCTTCTCTCCTCCTCCCCGGCGTTCGCCGGACGTGGTCATCGTCGCCGTCGACGACGCCACCGTGCAGGGCATCCGCTCCAACCCCACCTACGTCCGCAACTGGAGCAACTGGCCCTACGTGCACTCGCTCTGGGCCCGGGTGCTCGGCCACCTGGCCGCGGACGGCGCGCGGGCGGTGGTCCTCGACTTCGAGATGAGCGAGCGCAACAGCGACGCCGGCCAGGACGCGCTCCTCCGTCAGGTCCTGGCCGGCCTGCAGCTCCCGGTGGCGGTGGGAGTGGCGGTCAACATCCCGTCCGAGGCGGGGCTCCAGCTTCCCCGGGTGGCGGCGCGGAACGTGAAGCCGGGCGAGCCGGCCCCAAGGGCCACTCCGGCCCGGGCCGCCTCCGATGACCCCTTTGCCGGGCCGGACGAGACGGCGGCGGTGAGCCCCGAGGAGCTGGGGGCGGCGCTCGCCTTCCCGGTCCGGACCGACCGCGTCGAGCTGCGCGACCTGGCGGTCGACCTCCCCGGAGCGCCTCGCACCATGCGCTACCCGGTGCCGCCCATCCCCGCGCTCATCGGAGTCACCTCCGCCTTCGGCCTCGTCCTCCCCGAGGCGGACGCGGACGGGACGCTCCGGCGGACGCGCTTCGCCTACACCGACGGGGTCAACCGCTACGTGACGCTCTCGGTGGCGGTGGCCGCCGACCTGCTCGGGGCGGACTCGGTCGAGCTCTCCCCGGGCA
>DASPUU010000147.1:0-22507 GCA_035622755.1 Myxococcaceae bacterium | reverse complement strand
GTGCCCAGGGACACAGCCGCCGGCGCCACCTCGAGGCGGACCACCGACCTCGCCGTGGCCACCACCCCGGCGGTCCCGGAAAGCATGGACAGCTGGGCCGAGACGGTGCACGTCCCCGGCGAACGGGTCACCACCGAGCCGCCGCGCGTCCCGGTGGCCACCTGGAGGTGGACCGGGCAGGAGGACGTCCACCCGGCCTCGTCGGTGGCCTCCTCCACCGTTCCGTCCGCGAGCAAGCGCTCCGCAGCCAGCGAGGCCGGCATCCCCACCATCAGCGTCGCCGATGGCGGCCAGACGAGAATCGCCGTCGGCGGGGCGCCGGAGACGGTCTGGCTCACCGCGGCGCTGGCCGCTCCGTAGGCCGCCTCCACCGAGGCGACCCCGGCGTCGAGCCCGAGGGCCGCGCCGGAGGCGGGGAGGACGGAGAGGAGGTCCGGGTTGCTCGACGTCCAGGCCGACTGCTCGCTCAGATCGAGCACGTCCTGATCGGCGAAGGTACCCCAGGCCGAGAAGGCGGCGCCCCCGCCGATGCCGATGGTGTCGGGGAGCGCGGGCTGAAGGTCCAGCGTGGCCAGCGGGGCGGCGCTCACCACCAGCGGGGCGGTGGCGGTGAAGGCGCTGGTCTGGGCCTGGACCACCGTCACGCCGTCGTCGAACCCCTCCACCTCGCCCGGCGTGGTGGCGGAGAAGAATGCCAGGGCGGGGTCGGCCACGGTCCACTGGACATTGCCGGTCACCGGCTGGGCGGTCCCGTCGGAGAACGTCCCCGTGGCCTGGAGGTCCCGGTGCGCGCCCACCGGGACCGTCGGCAGGAGGGGCGAGATGGACAGGCCGGTCAGCGCGGCGGTGGTCACCGTCACGTCCGTCCCTCCGGCCAGGGCCTGGTAGGTGGCGCGGATGTGGGCGGTGCCCCCGGATAGCGCGATGAGGACCCCGTTGCTCCCCGGGCCACCCGACACCGACACCACCGCCGGCTGGCTGCTCGTCCAGCTGGCCAGGCTGCTCAGGTCGGCGTGGGTGCCGTCGGTGAAGAACCCCACCGCGGTGCACGACACGTCGGTCCGGGCGGCGACCGCGGCGCGATCCGGGACCACCACCAGGAGGACCAGCTGCGCATCAGTCACCACCAGGTGCACGCTTCCCTTCTGTGTTCCCAGGCTCGCCACCACGTCCGCCTCCCCCGTCCCCACCGCCAGCACCGAGCCGGCGGATCCCGTCTCGTTGGAGACCTGCGCCACGCGAGCGTCGGTGCTGCTCCACACCACGGTGGCGGTGACGTCCTCTTGTCCCCCCGACTGGAGCTGAGCGGTCGCCGTGGCCTGGAGGCTCGCTCCGAGCGGAACGATGCCCGCCGGCGTGGAGACAACCAGGCCCACCACCCGGTTGGGAGGCGGAGAGCCGGCCTGGCACCGGCCGCTGGTGTCCTCGCAGTACTGGTGCGTCGGGCAGTTGTCGTCCGTACGGCACGGAGCGCCGGTGAGGTCAGGGACGCAGCTGCTCAGAAGCAGGGCCGCCGCCGGGCCCGCCCACCTCATGGCGATCGGCCCGCCGCCGGCTCGACGAAGAAGAGCGTGACGGCCGCCGCGCCGGTCACGGCGGCGCTGATGTAAAAGGCGTTGGCCGCGGTGGCCCGCGCGTTGGCGGAGTCGTAGAGCTGCTGGGCGTCGGTCTGGTTGTGGATTCGCGCGTGGAGCTGGTTCTGCGCATTCTGGGCGCTCGCCCCGAAGGCCAGCCCGGTGCCCAGGCAGAGGACGGCCACGGTGAGCGCCACGTACGTCCATCGCCTTTCGCCCGAGGAGGCGCGGGGAGCGGGAGGGGGAATCTGCTCGCGCACCGCGCCCTCCGGTGCACGCACCGTCTCCTGCTCGAGCGGTCTCAGGGTCAGCTCGAGCTGCACGTTGCCGCCGGCGACCAGGTCAACCTCGCGCTCGGCCGGGGTGTATCCGGAGAGCTCGGCGCGGACCTGGTGGCGTCCGGCCGGGAGGCGCCGCTCCAGCGGAGCCTCTTCGGGTGGGCCCTGGTCGATGGCCACCGTGGCCCGGGGCGGCTCGACCGCGACGCGAAGCCGTCCCTCGGGGGGGAGCTGCCGGCGGAGCTCGGCCACGTGCCCGGCGACGGCGTCATGGTCCGGCGCTTCCGGGGCGGCGGCCAGGTACCGCTCGTAACCGGCGATGGCCTCGGCCGTGCGCCCGAGGCGTTCCTGGCAGCGGGCGATGTTGTAGAGGGCAGCCGGGCTGGAGACGGCGGACTGCGCCTCCTCGAAGGCGGCCAGGGCGCCGGCGAAATCGCCCGCCCGGTAGAGCGTCTGTCCCTGGGCGAAGGCCTCGCGCGCCCGTTCGCGGGCGTCCTCGGGCTCGGTGGCGAGGAGCAGCCCGACGGCGACGGCGAGCACGACCATGCTGAGGCCAACGCCTTAGACCAGGAGGGCTCGAGCTGCCACCCCCTCCCGCGCCGCTTCAGTAGGGGGAGTCCTTGAGGTCGGGCAGACCCGGGCGCGGAGCGGTGTCCAGCCGGAGGTGGACCACCAGGCCGGCGCTGGGCCGGATCACCCGGACGGCCGGCGCGTGTCCGGGCAGGGTGAGCACCAGCCGCGTTCGCCGTCCCTCGGGCAGCGTGACCCTCAGGGGCGTGCTGCCAGACGGCCGTCCGTCGACGGTCAGGGTCGCGCCGGCAGGTTCGGATGTGACCGCGACCGGGATGGACGCGAGGACCGGGCGCGGAGCCGGGGGCGAGGCGGCCTCGGCCGGGGCCTCGGCGGGGGAGGGTGCCGGGACCGGGCTGGGCTCGGCCGGCCGAGGTCCCGGCGTCACTGCCCCGAGGGCGGGGGATGCGGCGGCCGGCTCGGGGCGATGGCGAGCGACCCAGACCGCCGCCGCCGCCGCGGCGACGGCCAGCGTGGCGAGCAGGGCCGCCCCGAAGCGGGGCCGTGCCGGGGAAGGCTGAAGCGCCGACTCGAGCTCGGAGACGACGTCCTCCATGCGGGCCGGGCGCTCCTCGGGCTGCTTGGCCATCATCCGTGCGACCAGCGCGGCGAGACGGCGCGGAATGGAACCGTGCGGCCCGCGATCCGGAAGGCGGGGGGCCGGCTCGAGCAGGTGCGCGGCCAGGACATGGGTGGCGCTGGCGCCGCGGAACGGCGGGCGTCCGGCGAGCAGCTCCCAGAGGAGGACCCCGAGCGAGTAGACGTCGGCGCGGGCATCCTGGGAGAGCCCGGAGGCCTGCTCCGGCGACATGTACTGGGGCGTTCCGAGGATGAGCCCGTCGCCGGTCTCGCGGCCGTCGCGCGGGGTGTCGGCCAGACGGGCGATGCCGAAGTCGACGAGCTTCACCGCCTGGAGGCCGTTCGACTCGGGGACGAGCAAGACGTTCTCCGGCTTGATGTCCCGGTGGTAGATGCCGCGGGCGTGGGCGGCGGCCAGCGCCTGGGCCATGTCGTGCGCGATGCGCACCGCCTCTCCCACCGGGAAGGCGCCCCGAGCGGCGAGACGGTCGGCCAGCGTCTCGCCGGGGAGGTGCTCCATGACGCAGTAGAAGCCGCCCTCCGGCGTCCGGCCGAAGTCGACGACGTCCACGATGCCCGGGTGGTGGATCTGGCTGGCGGCCACCGCCTCGCGCTGGAAGCGGGTGACGAAATCGGGCCGGGCGGTGTGCACCGCCTTGAGCACCTTGACGGCGAAGGACTTGCCCAGGGTCAGGTGCCGGGCGCGGTAGACGGTGCCCATGCCCCCCTGTCCGATGACCGATTCGATGCAATACCGCTCGGCCAGCACCGTGCCCGGCGCCAGGAGGTGATCCGGCGGTTCGGGAGGGGCCGAGGGCAGCGAGGGCAGGCCGAGCGCCGCGCGGCGAGCGACGGTGAGGATCAGTGCGCCGAGCTGGAGCCGACCCCCGTCGACCAGCGGACCGGCCTGGGCGGGACGTCCATCGGCGAGAACCGCGGTCGACGGCGCGGCCGCCTCCCATCCCATCGCGCCGTCCGTGCGTCGAAGGATGCGAAGGTGGAGGCCGGCGATGCCCTCTCCGATCAGGGAGAGCGTGCAGCCGGGGTCCGCGCCGAGCGTCCCGCCTCCGGCGGGGACCACCAGGACCCGGCCCGCTCCACCGCCCGAGGCGATGCGCAGCTCCCATTCCGAGAGCCCTCCCGGCGGTCCCGCCGGGCCGTCGCCGGCGCGTTGCTCGAGCCCTCTGTCCATGGCTTCCTGGCTGCCCCGGGGATGATAGGAGGCTTCCATGGCCTACGTCGATCCGGCGCTGCGGCGGGAGATCTTCGGCTGGCGCAGTCCACGCCTCGGCCTGGACATGCCCATCGTGCGCTACGGTGACTGGGGTCGGGCGCTGCTGCTCTTCCCCACCGCCTCCGGGGATTTCCTCGAGGCGGAGCGGATGTGGCTCATCAAGTCCATCGAGCCGCTCATCTTCGCCGGGCGGGTAACGGTGTTCAGCATCGACAGCATCAACCGGCACGCCTGGATGAACGACCAGGTGAGCATCCCGGAGGCCGCTCGCCGGCAGGCTCTCTACTCGGGCTACATCGAGGAGGAAGTTGTCCCGCACGTCCGCCGTGCGCTGCAGAATCCCACCGCCCGCATCGGGGCCACCGGGTCGAGCTTCGGCGCCTTCTACGCCGCCAACGCCGTGCTCCGGCGGCCCGACCTCTTCGACACGCTCATCGCCATGAGCGGGTTCTACGACCTCGGTCCCGGCTACCTGCACGGCTACGGCGATGACAACGTCTACTTCAACAATCCGCTCTCCTATCTCCCGGGAATCCACGACGCGGACGCCCTCCACCTGCTCCGCCACAGCCGCATCCACATCGTCTCCGGGCAGGGCGCCTACGAGCGGCCGGACGCCTCGGTACGCTTCAGCCAGGCCCTGGGGGCCAAGGGCATCCCCCACCAGCTCGATCTCTGGGGGCACGACGTGAACCACGACTGGCCCTGGTGGCGGCGCATGCTGCCCCACTCCATCGCCGAGCGGGTGGGTTGGTGAGCGCGGGCCGGTCCAGCCCGCGGGTCGGCCTCCTGCTCGGCCGCGAGCGCAGCTTCCCCGACGCGCTCGCCGCCGAGGTGGCCCGGAAGGATGCCCAGGTGGTGGTGGAGCTGGCCCGCCTGGAGGCGCCGCGCGCCGACGTGCGGCCGCCCTACGACGTCCTGGTGGACCGCATCTCGCACGAGGTGCCCTCCTACCAGCCCTGGCTCAAGCTCGCCGCGCTGCACGGCACGCGGGTGGTGAACGACCCCTTCTGGCGGACGGTGGACGACAAGTTCCTCGACGCCGGGCTGGCCGCGGCGCTCGGGGTGGCCGTGCCGCGGACCGCGCTGCTCCCGAACAAAGAGCACGCCGAGGACGTCACCGCGGACTCGCTCCGCAACCTCTCCTACGTGGACTGGGACCGGCTGGTGGACGAGCTGGGGCTTCCCCTCTACCTCAAGCCGCACTGGGGAGGAGGGTGGCGCGACGTGACCCGGGTGACGACCCGGGAGGAGCTGCTGGCCGCCTACGACCGGAGCGGCCGGCGGACGCTCATTGCCCAGTCCGAGGTCCGCTGGACGCAGTACGTGCGGTGCCTGGTCATCGGCCGGGCCCGGGTGCGGCCGGCGCTGTGGGACCCGCGGCGCCCCCACGCCGAGCGCTACCTGCGGGCCGGCGAGTCGATGGCCCCGCTCGACGACGACCTCCTCCAGCGGGTGGAGCACGAGGCCCGCCTCCTCTGCGAGGCGCTCGGCTACGACATGAACACGGTGGAGTTCGCCATCCAGGGCGGCGTGCCCTATGCCATCGATTTCATGAACTCCGCTCCGGACCTGGACATCGCCTCGCTCGGCCCGGAGCACTTCGCCTGGGCGGTGGAGCGGATGGCGGAGCTGGTGGTGACGCTGGCGCGCGATCCCGAATCCGCTCCGCTGCGACGGTGGGACGCGCTGCTCGGACGGCCCGTGGCCCGATGAGGGGCGCGGCGCGGCCGTGGTAAGGAATCAGGGTGCCATGAACCTGCTCGTGCTTGCCAACTACTTCAAGGGCGAGCGCTTCCTCGAGCAGGCACACCGCCGCGGCGCCCAGGTCTACCTCTTCACCCAGGCCAAGCTGCTCGGCAAACCCTGGCCGCGACACGCGCTGGTGGACCTCTTTGCCCAGCCTGACGACAGCCCGCTCCAGCACACGCTCCACACCATCGCCTACCTGGCCCGGACCCGGGTCTTCGACCGGGTGGTGGCGCTCGACGACTACGACGTGGAGACCGCGGCCGCGGTCCGCGAGCACCTCCGCATCCCGGGGATGGGAGACACCACCGCGCGCTACTTCCGGGACAAGCTGGCCATGCGGACCCGGGCCCGGGAGACGGGCATCCCGGTGCCGCCCTTCGTCCGGGTGCTCAACCATGGCGAGCTGGCCGAGTTCATGGCCCGCGTCCCGCCGCCGTGGATGCTCAAGCCGCGGAGCGAGGCCAGCGCCGCCGGCATCGTCAAGGTGCACGCCCCGGACGAGCTGTGGAGGATGCTGGAGGGCCTGGGAGACCGGCAGTCCTACTTCCTGCTCGAGAAATACCTTCCCGGCGACATCTACCATGTCGATTCCATCGTCCAGGACCGCCGGGTGCTCTTCGCCGAGGTGCACCGGTGCGGAACGCCGCCCTTCGACGTCGCCCACGGCGGCGGCATCTACACCTCGCGGACGGTGGAGCGGGGCAGCCAGGTCGATGCCGGGCTTCGCGCCCTGAACGCCCGGATCCTCGCCGAGCTCGGGCTCGTCCGCGGCGTGGCCCACGTGGAGTTCATCCGCAACCCGGGCGGTGAGCTCTACATGCTCGAGACCTCCGCCCGGGTCGGCGGCGCGCACACCGCGGACATGGTGGAGGCGGCCACCGGACTCAACCTCTGGGAGGAGTGGGCGAATCTGGAGATCGACGGGCCCGCCTTCCGGCTTCCGCCGCCGCGGACCGACTACGGCGGCCTGCTCATGACCCTGGCCCGAGAGGAGCGCCCGGACCTGTCCGCCTTCGACGCCCCGGAGGTGGTCTACCGCGCCGCCGAGCCCTTCCACGCCGGCCTGGTGCTGTGCTCGCCCAGCCACCAGCGCATCGCCGAGCTCCTCGACGATTACGCCGGGCGGCTGGCGCGGGACTTCCAGGCGGTGCTCCCCGCCCAGGCCAGGCCGGCGCACTAGAGAGGAGACCAGGGCCGACCATGGACGCCGCACCCCGTTCCGCCTTCAACCGGGCCTGGACGCCCGCGCTCTACGGCCGCTACCGCTCCGGGCTGGAGGCCGAGCTGGGGCCGATCCCCTTTCCCCTGGCCGAGACCCCCTTCTTCCTGACGCCTGCCCTGCGGGACTCGCTCACCCGGAGCGCGCGCGAGATCGTCGAGGAGCTGGCCCGGCCCGATCTGCTCCGTGAGCTGATGAAGGTGATTCCCCCCCGCTACGACACCCCGGGGATGGACCCGCTGCCGAACTGCGTCCAGGTGGATTTCGCCGTCACCGCGGCGCCGGACGGCAGCCTCCAGGGCAAGGTGGTCGAGCTCCAGGCCTTCCCGTCCGGCTACGCGATGATGACCTACTTCGCCGACGCCTGGAACGCGCTCTTCCAGACCATCCCCGGACTGGAGGGGAGGTGGACCTGCTTCGTCATCCCCCGCGACCGGGGCCTGGGCCTGATGCGCGACACCATCCTCGGGGGGGAGCCCCCCGAGGCGGTGGTGCTGGTGGACTTCGAGCCCCACCTCCAGAAGACCGTGCCCGACTTCGTGGCCACCGAGCGGCTGTTCGGGGTGGAGTCGGTCTGCGCCACCGAGCTGGTGAAGCAAGGGCGGCGCCTCTTCCGCCGGAAGGACGGCCAGCTCCTCCCCATCCGGCGCATCTACAACCGGATGGTCTTCGACGAGCTGGAACAGAAGGGGTACCAGCTGCCCTTCCACTGGAACGAGGAGCTCGAGGTCAGCTGGTGCAGCCATCCCAACTGGTACTGGCCCTGGAGCAAGTACTCGCTGCCCTTCCTCCGCCACCCGGCCGTTCCCCGGGCCACCTTCCTGTCCGAGCTGGGCCGCCTTCCGGAGGACCTGTCGGCCTACGTGCTCAAGCCGCTCTTCTCCTTCGCCGGCTCGGGGGTGGTCATCGACGTGACGGCGGAGGACGTGGCGCGGGTGCCCGAGCCGCAGCGCCGCGGGTGGGTCATTCAGGAGAAGGTCGTCTACGCTCCGGCCATCCGCGCCCCGGACGGCGCCGAGGTGAAGGCGGAGGTCCGAGTGATGCTGCTCCGGCCTCCGGGTGCGCCGGCGCTGACCCCGACCCTGCACCTGGTGCGCCTGTCGCGCGGCAAGATGCTCGGGGTGGACCAGAACAAGGGGCTGCAGTGGGTGGGCGGCTCGGTGGGTCTGTGGCGGGCGGAGACGGTGACGCCCTGACCCCCGGGGTGTCACTCACAGCCAGCGGCGGACCCGCTCGCGGTAACGGCGGTAGGCCTCGCCGAAGCGCGCCTCCAGGTACTGCTCCTCGCGGAGGATGACCCCGCGCTGCATGACCACCAGCACCGGGACGAGGAGGCAGAGCGGCCAGACGGTCCCCAGCAGGAGGACGAGGCCAAGGTAGAGCAGGGTGAAGGACAGGTAGATGGGGTTCCGGCTGATGCGGAAAGCACCCGAGGTGACCATGGCGGTGGTCGGCTTGTAGGGGTTGACCTGCGTCCCGGCCCGGCGCATCGCCCGGAAGGCGGCCACGCCCAGGGGAAGCTGGACCAGGAGCAGGGCGATGCCCACCGCCATCAGGAATCGGCTCCTGGGCAGGCGGCCGAGCGGAAGGAGCCAGTCCAGGGCCAGTCCCACCAGGAATCCCCCGACGTAGAGGAGGGGAGGCGGGACCACCACCCCGGCCGTCTCTCCCTTCGGGCTCATGGCTCACACCCCACGCATCGTCTCCTCGATGATCCAGTCCACCACCGCGCGCGAATCACCGGCCTGGCGGAAGACCTCGAGCTGGCGGTGCGCGGACGTTCCTCCGCGGGCGATGCGGCGGATGTGCTGCACCAGCTCGGTGGTGCCCAGCCGGTCGGATGCCTCGGCGACGAAATCGACCAGCTCGTCGGCGAGCTCGGGGAAGGGCCGCTCGGCCAGCATCCCGAAGTCGATCATCATCGCGTCGGTTCCGTAGCGCTGGGCGCGCCACTTGTTCTCCTCGATGAGCGAGCGGGCGTAGGTCCGCCAGGCGGTGTTCCGCTGGTACATGAGGTAGAGCTTGGCCATCAGCGCCTGGACCAGCGCCACCAGGGCCACCGTGTCCTCCATGGCGGTGGGCATGTCGCAGATCCGGACCTCCACCGTGTCGTAGAGATAGTGGGCGCGGACGTCCCACCAGATCTTCTTCCCGGTGTCGATGCAGCGTGTCTTCACCAGGAGCTTGGTGAAGCTCTCCAGCTGCTCCCAGCTCTCGAACTCGTCCGGGATGCCGGTGCGCGGAAAGCGCTTGAAGATGTGACAGCGGTTGCTCATCAGCCCGGTCTTCCGGCCCAGCCAGAAGGGCGAGCTGCACGACAGCGCGAGGAGATGCGGGAGGAAGTACCGGACCTGATTGGCCAGCGCCACCGCCACCTGCTTGTCCTTGATGCCGACGTGGACGTGCAGGCCGAAGATGAGATTCGCCCGGGCCAGATCCTGCATGTCGTTGACGATGGTGTGGTAGCGGTCCGCGTCGGTGATCTCCTGGCCCCGCCAGTCGCTGAAGGGATGGGTCCCGGCGGCGGCGATGCGCAGGCCCCCGCGGCGTGCGAGGCGGTCGAGCTCAACGCGCATCTCCACCAGCTGCGCATGCACCTCGGACACGTCCCGGCAGATGGTGGTGCCCACCTCGACCATCGACTGGTGGAGCTCCTGCCGCACCCGCTCGCGGAGAATGGACTTGCCGCCCTCCTCCATGAGCTGGCTGACGTAGGAGCGGAGCTCGCGGGTCTCGGGGTGGACGATCTGGTACTCCTCCTCGACCCCGAGGGTGAACTGGCCGTCGATCACGACTTCTCTCGCCGGGCGGCGAAGCCCTCCGCGTGGCCGGCGGGCCGGGGGCGGGGGGCCTCGAGGAAGCGCCGGAAGGGAAAGCCGTCGTGGTTGGAGCGGCCCTCCCGGGCGCAGGCCACGGTGAACCGGGCCATCTGGTCGACGACGATGTGGAAGTGCTTGGGGAGGATGGAGTGGACGTCCATGTCCGGCGCGGGGTTGGTGAAGTCGATGGCGTAGGCCACCCCGTCCCGGATGGCGAACTCGACCGAGTTCATGTCGTAGCCGAGGGCATGGTTGAGCGCCCAGGCCCCGTCGAGCACCTTGGCCTCCACCTCGCGCGGGAGGAAGTGCTCGGATTCGATGTAGCAGCGCCGTTTGGGGTCGTACTGGATGGGGAGGATGAACTCCTTTCCGACGCAGATGCAGCGCACGTACTCCTCGAAGTCGATGAACTGCTGCAGGGTCATGACCAGGGTGCCGCTCTCGTCGTAGCGCTTGTGGAGCTCCTCGAGATTGTTCACCCGGGAGACGTTCTTCCAGCCACCTCCGTCGGCCGGCTTGAGAATGGCGGGGAAGCCGACGTAGCGGGCGATCCCCTCCCAGTCGAGCGGGTACTCGAGGTTGCGGAGGCTCTTTCCCGGGTCGATGGAGGCGATGTAGCTCTTCGAGGGGAGCATCACCGTGCGGGGCACGGTGACGCCGATGCGCGAGGCGAGCGAGTAACCGAAGAACTTCTCGTCCGCGCTCCACCAGAAGGGATCGTTGATGACGTAGGTCCCGCCCAGCGAGGCGGCCTTGAGGTGGAACCGGTAGAAGGGCACCTCGTGGCTGATCCGGTCGACCAGGACCCGGTACGGGGACTGGAAGCGCTCCGGTGTTCCGCCGATGCGCGCGTACTCCGCCCGGAAGCCGGGCGTCTCGTTCACCCTGGCGATGAAGGCCTGCGGAAAGCTCTGCTCCTGACCCACCAGGATCCCGATGCGCTCGGTCATCCCCGGACGATCCTCCCCGGACGGGCCCGCCGGGGGGACCCGGGGTGGGCGCCGTCCTGCTCCGGGGACATAGCAGAAAAGCCAGTGCCTACGAGGCGAGCGGCACCTCGGCCTCGAACTCGGCCATGCTCTGCACCGGCGGCGGAATCGGCTTCAGCCCCCGGAGGGTGGCCAGCCGGTTGAAGCGGGTGGCGAGCCATCCGGGAACGAGCAGGGCATAGGTGCGGGCCAGGCGGCCCGGGTCGTCGAGCGTCCTCAGCATCCGGTCCAGGAGCGAGTGGCCGTAGGCGTCCCGGAGTGCGGTGGTGTGCTCCGGCCGGTGAATCCAGGCCAGCACCCCGGGACGGTCGGCCTCGGGGTGAAACTGCGTCCCCACCAGCCCCGGGCCGAAGCGCAGGGCGAGGAGCGCCTCCCCCTTGTCCACCCGACCGGGTCGACTCTCGCGGGCGAGGACGGCGCCGTCCATGCCGGCCAGGCGGCCCGCGTCCAGCCCGGTCGCCTGCCAGCGCCGGTGCTCCCAGACGAAGAGGCGCTCCTCGAAGGGACCGAGGAAATCCGTCCGCCGCCCCTCCTCGGTGACGTAGGCCGGAAAGATGGCGAACTTGAGGTTGGTTCTCGGGGTCATCTCCGCGAAGCGGAAATGCTGGATGGCGATCTCGAAGGAGTGGCAGACGACGAACGCCTCCGGTGCTGCCTCCGGGTGCTGCACCGCGCGGTCCACCATGCGGTCCAGGAAGAGGCGGTATCCCGTACACCACGGCTCGTCCCAGCCGTCGTGGGGCGAGCCCGGGCCGCCCGAGGAGAGCACCAGGTCGGCGGCGTGCGACGGGAGCTCGCCCAGGTTGCGCGGCTGGACGTGCTCCAGGGTGATGGTCAGGCGAGGGTTGGCGGCGCGGACCCGGGCGGCGAAGGCGTCGAAGAGCCGCTTGAAGCAGCGGACGGCCTCGTTGGGCACGCCGTTGTTCATGTCCACCAGGCTGAGGTGAAGTGGCTTCATCCGGGCCAGAACGATGACTATCGCAGAGAGGATGACGCGGGAGCAGCCCTTCGTCGCCGGGCCGCGCTAAGACAGGGGGGACCGCCGGCCGATGACCACCGCTCCCCGCTCCGTTCCCGAGGCCGGACCCGTTGCCGCGCCGCGACCCATCGGGGAGCGGGTGGCAGCCGACTCGCGCTTCACGGGAAAGGGTGTGGTGGCGGCCTTCCTCGATGCCGGCTTCTACGCCCATCCGGACCTGACCCGGCCACACAGCCGCATCCATGCCTATGTCGATCTCATCGGCCAGCGCTCGGGCGTGGAGCATCTGGCGGAGGCCGACGCCTCGAGCTGGCACGGGATGATGTCCAGTGTCGTCGCCGCCGGGAACGGAGCGCTCTCCGGCGGCCGGTATCGCTCCCTCGCGCCGGAGCTGGGCCTGGTCCTGGTCAAGGTGGGGACCCTGTCCCGGGTTCACCACGACGACATCGCCCGCGGCATCGAGTGGGTTCTCGTCCACCGGCCCCGCTACGACATCCGGGTGCTCAACATCTCCTGCGGCGGCGACTACGAGACCAGCTACCTCGAGGACACGCTCTCCCGGTTCGCCGAGGCCGCGGTGCGCGCGGGGATCGTCGTGGTCGCCGCGGTGGGCAACCGGGGCGACCGGCCCGGCTACGTCGTCCCCCCGGCCAGCGTCCCGGCGGTGATCAGCGTGGGCGGGGTGAACGACCTCGGCGATCCCTCCCTGGGGCGGCTCCTCCCCTACCGGTCCTCCTACGGGCCGACCATCGACGGGCTCCAGAAGCCGGAGATCATCACCCTGGCGGATTTCGTCGCCGCGCCCATCCTCCCCGGAACGCCGACCGCACGGGAGGCGGCGCTGCTCGCCCGCCTCGACGCCGCGGCCGACGGCGACCTGAGCCGGCTCATCGTCGAGTATCGCGGCGTCTACGCTCCGCTCGATGCCGTGGAGGGGCGCCCGCCCTACCTCATCCGGCAGGTGATCGCCGCCGGGCTCCACGACGGCTCGGTCATCGACGAGCACTACAAGCGCGTGGACGGGACGAGCTTCGCCGCGCCCATCGTCACCTCGGTGGTGGCGCAGATGCTGGAGGCGAACCCGTCGCTCACCCCGGGACAGGTGAAACGCCTCCTGCTCCGGACGGCCGAGCGGGTCCCGGGCATCGAGGTCGACCGCCAGGGATGGGGCGTCGTCCGGCCGCGGGCGGCGGTGGAGGCGGCCCTCGCCTTCCAGGGCGGGTGAGGTCGGCGGCGGTCGTCAGCCCCGGGCGCGCAGGCGCGACTCGCCCACGACGAGGAGCGGCTCGAGCGCGAGCAGGACCTGCTGCGGCGTGGTGTCCCGCATGCACCGGTGATGCCCCTCCGGGCAGCGGCGCTTGCCGCGGCGGTTGCAGGGGCGGCAGGTCAGAGCGGCCTGCACCACCATCCGCTGGTGGGGGGCGGGGACGATGCTCGCCGGATCATTGGGCCCGAACAGCGACACGGTCGGGACGCCGAGCGCCGCCGCGGCGTGGGAAAGGCCGGAGTCGACGCCCACGCTGGCGGTGCACAGGTCGAGCTGGGCCAGGGCCTCGTCCACCGGGACCCCGACCTGGACCAGCGCCGATCCGCCCGAGGCGGTGGCGATGGCCTCGGCGCGTGCCCGGTCCGCCTCCCCGCCGACCAGGAGGACGCGCAGGCCGTGGCGCCGCGAGAGCAGGGCGGCCAGCCCGGCGGCGTGCTCCACTGGCCACTGCTTGGTCGGCCACCCGCCTCCGGCGTGCACGGCCACCAGCGGCGTCTCAGCGTCCCAGCCCCCGGCCTGGAGCGACGCCCGCGCCCGCGCACTCCGTTCGTCCGAGACCCGGAGCGGGGCGGAGCGCCCGAGGACGGGAAGGCCGAGCGCCCTGGCCAGGCGCTCGAACCGCCGCGAGAAGGAGACCTCGACGGGTCGAACCGGCGCCCGGTGGGTGAAGAGCACCGCCTCCGGGCCCCCTCCGAAGCCGGCCCGGGTGCGCGCCCCCGACCTCCACAGGAGCCAGCTCGCTCGCGGGGACCGTACCGGGGTGAGGGCAGCGTCGAAGCGCTCACCGCCCAGGGCGGCGAGCAGCCTCCCGGCGCGCGGTTCGGCTCCGAGCGGACCGTAGGAGAGGGTCTCCTTCACCTCGGGGCAGAGGTCGAGCACGCCCTTGCCCTGGTCATGGGTGAGGACCACCAGCTCGGCCCCCGGCCAGCCCGCCCGGAGGTCGCCGAGGAGCGGAAGGGCGAAGACGACGTCGCCGATCCCCCCCTTGAGGTAGACGAGCGCCCGCATCAGACGAGCAATCGCGGCGGCACGAGCAGGAAGAGCTGGCACCTCCCGAGAGGCGAGCCCTCCCCGGGGAAACCGAGGCCGATGACCCCCGCCTTCTTCAGCACCAGGCGGTGCCGGACGGCGTTCCACACCAGCCTTTCCGCCCAGGTGGAGAGGTCCGGCTCGTGCCCGACCAGCGCCGCTCGTCCCTCGGCCTCGGCCAGCGACTCCAGGCACCGCCGCAGGTTGCCCCCGGGCCGCAGGTGGTCCGACTCCTCGACGGCGCGGGCCAGGCCGCAGTCACGGAGGATGACCGCCGTCTGCCGGGCGCGCGCCACGGGGCTGGTGACCAGGCGGTCGAACCGGAGCCCCGCGCGGACGAGCTGGCGCGCCACGGCCCTGGTTCGCCGGACACCGGCGCCGGTGAGCGGGCGCCGCTCGTCGTCCCCGGCTGGCTGGCGCGTCCCGGCCAGTCCATGGCGGATGAGGTAGAGCTCGGTCAGAGCCATGCCGGATGCAACCTGGCCCCGGCGGAGCTGTCCTGTCCAGGCCCCCCTGGAGCCCGTGCGGGAATCCCCGTCTCGCTCCGGGCTCCCTGGTAGGTTGCCCGCCCCATGAGATCCCCCCTCGCCGTCAGCCTCTTCGTCGTCGCCGCCGCCACGGCGCACGCCGCTCCTCCGTCCAAGCCAGCCAAGGCTCCCACCGCCGCGGAGGCCAAGGCCTTCGTCGAGAAGCTCAACGCCGCCCTGCTCGACCTCAACGTGCGCGACTCGACGGCCCAGTGGGTCAAGAGCACCTACATCACCGACGACACCGAGCGGCTCGCCTCGGACGCCGACGATGCGGTCCTCGCCCGCACCGCCCAGGCGCTGCGCGACGTCCAGCGCTTCCGAGGGCTGAAGCTCGACCCGGAGACGGCGCGGATGATCTACCTCCTGCAAGTCAGCAGCACCCTCCTGGCGCCCAACGACGCCAGGTCGCGCAAGGAGCTCACCGAAATCGCCGCCAAGATGGAGGGGCTCTACGGCAAGGGGAAGTACTGCGGCAAGGACGGCAAGGGACCGTGCCGCGATCTGGAGCAGCTCTCGGACGTGATGGACCAGAGCCGCGACTGGAACGCGCTCCTCGACGCCTGGACGGGATGGCACGCGGTGGGCGCCGAGATCCGTCCCCTCTACGTCCGGTTCGTGGCGCTGGCCAACCAGGGAGCCCGCGACAACGGCTACGCCAACCTCGGGGACCTGTGGCGGAGCGCCTACGACATGCCTCCGGCCGCATTCGAGAAGGAGACCGACCGCATCTGGGCCCAGGTCAAGCCGCTCTACGACGCGCTCCACTGCTACGTGCGCGCCAGGCTACAGCAGACCTACGGCAAGGAGCGCATCCCGGACGGGGGTCCCATCCCGGCCCATGTCCTGGGGAACATGTGGGCCCAGGAGTGGACCAACGTCTATCCGCTCGTCGAGCCCTACCCCGGGGTGGGCAACCTGGACGTCACCGCCGCGCTCAAGGCCAAGGGGTACGACCCGATGAAGATGGTCCGGCGCGGCGAGGCCTTCTACGTCTCGCTGGGGATGGACAAGCTGCCCGAGACCTTCTGGCAGCGGTCGATGTTCACCAAGCCGGCGGATCGCGAGGTCGTCTGCCACGCCTCGGCCTGGGACGTCACCTACCACGACGACCTGCGCATCAAGATGTGCATCAAGATCAACGAGGAGGACCTGGTCACCATCCACCACGAGCTGGGGCACAACTACTACCAGCACGCCTACTTCCGGCTTCCCTTCCTCTTCCAGAACGGCGCCAACGACGGATTCCACGAGGCCATCGGCGATGCCGTGGCCCTCTCGGTGACCCCCGGGTACTACCAGCAGGTCGGCATCCTCGACGCCATTCCGCCTCCCAACCAGCAGGCCCTCATCAACCGGCAGTTGAAAGACGCCCTGACCCGGGTGGCCTTTCTCCCCTTCGGGAAGGACATCGACCAGTACCGGTGGGCGGTGTTCAGCGGGAAGATCCCCACCGACCGCCTCAACGCCGGCTGGTGGGAGATCCGCCTCCGCGACCAGGGCGTCGCACCGCCCGTCCCGCGCACCGAGGCCGACTTCGACGCCGGGGCGAAGTACCACGTGCCGGCCAACGTCCCCTACACCCGCTATTTCCTGGCGCGGGTGCTCCAGTTCCAGTTCCACCGCGCGCTCTGCCGCGCGGCCGGCCACCAGGGCCCGCTCCACACCTGCAGCATCTACGGGAGCCGGGAGGCCGGGCGGCGCTTCCAGGCCATGCTCGCCCTCGGGGCCAGCCGCCCCTGGCCGGACGCCCTGGAGGCCCTCACCGGTGAACGCACCATGGACGGGGCCGCCCTGCTCGAGTACTTCGCGCCGCTCCAGGCCTGGCTCGCCGAGCAGAACCGGGGGCGCCGGTGCGGGTGGTGAGGGTGGAACCCGCGGCCGATCCATTTGACAACCAGGGTCGGCGCCCCTATGACGCCGCGACCTCGCATCCCGGGCAGACCCCGGCGCGGGTCGGACCCGGGGCGTTCCCGGGCCAGCAACGAAGGAAGGCAACACAAATGGCAGTTGGTACCGTGAAGTGGTTCAACGACGCGAAGGGCTTCGGATTCATCACCCAGGACGGCGGCGGCGAAGACGTTTTCTGCCACCACACCGCCATCCAGGCCGACGGGTTCCGGACCCTGGCCGAGGGACAGAAGGTCACGTTCGACGTGGTGAAGGGCCCAAAGGGCCTTCAGGCGCAGAACGTGCGCGCCGCCTGACGTCTCGCCGAGTGAAGTGACGTCGGACGTCGGCGCGTCCCCATGCGCTGAACGCTTCGCAACGTCCGAGGCCCGAGGTGCTCCCGTGAGGGAAGCATCTCGGGCCTTCGTCGTGTCTGGGGGCTACCGGCCGGGAACCGGCGTGGGCGAGGGCGCGGCCGCGGGCGGCGGCGGCGCCTTGGTCTCCAGGAGCTCGATCTCGAAGGTGAGCACCGCCCCGCCGGGGATGCCGCCCTGGGGCGCGCCCCGCTCCTTGTAGGCGATGGAGGCCGGGCAGACGAGCTTGGCCTTGCCGCCGACCTTCATCTTCTGCACGCCCTCGCCCCAGCAGGGGATGACCTTGTCCAGCGCAAACTCGGCCGGCTGCCCGCGGCGGTAGCTGCTGTCGAACTCCGTCCCGTCGGAGAGCGTTCCCTTGTACTGCACCTTCACCACGTCGGTGGCCTTCGGCTGGGGTCCGGTTCCCTCGACGACCACCGCGTAGACCAGGCCCGAGGGGGTGACCTGCGCGCCCTTCTCCTTGGCCGCCTTGTCCAGGACCGGCTGGTCCTTCTTGGCCCGCGCCGCCGCCGCCAGCGGCGGCCGTGTCTGGAACAGGCCCTGGAGCTTCGGACCGTACTCGTGAAGCGCGACCTGCGGCTTCTTGCCGGCCAGGGCGTCGTTGAGGCCCAGCCTGAGGATCTCCTGCTCCGACTTGGAGAGGTTGAGCATCTCGGTGTTACGACCCAGGGTGAAGCCGAGGACGTAGATCGCCTTGTCGTCGGCCGTCTTCATCGGTCCGACGGGGACCTCGGGCTTGGCGCTGGCCGGGGCGGGAACGCCTCCATCGGGTGCCGCGGCGATGGCGGGGCTCGCCGCCGTCACGGCGGCGAGCAGCAACCACTTCTTCTCGAACATGGGTCGGCAGAGCCTTTCTGGCCGTGCCGGCTGACGATGCCGGCGCAGGGCGGGGCCCCTTTAGCGCACTTGGAGGCGACGTGGTGGCCTTTCACCGGACCGGCCGCTTTCTTGACCGATCGCCAGGCGGCCCTACGGTTGATCCATGGACGAGCAGCGCAGATCGGCCCGGGCGGCCCTGGACATCCTCCTCAACAAGTACGTCGGGGGCATCCCCTACACGGCGCGAGCGCGCGACATCAGCACCGACGGGGTGCGGCTGGCCCGCCTCCTCGAGCCGGCGCGGACCGGGCGCCGGGTGGGGCTCCAGTTCCAGCTCCCCGGCTCGAGCGAGGTCATCTACGCCGAGGGTGAGGTGGTGCGCGAATGGGTCGAATCCGAGGCGGCGCACACCCATGCGGTGAAGTTCACGCTGCTCACCGACCGGCACCGCCGCGCCATTCGCGCCTACGTCGAGCACCGCGCGCCTCACTAGCGGCAAGCCGCGCCAGGGAGCGGCCTCCGGGGTGGCGGAGATGACCCGTCCCGTGGCGTCTTGACACCGCTCGACGCGCTCGAATCTCATCGAATTCTCCGGGAGGCGAACCGTGATCCGGTGGGTGCTCTGTGCGTCGGCCCTGCTCGCCGCCGGCGCGACCGACGACAAGAAGGCACCTCCGCCGGCCGCGGCCAAGGCCCCCACCGACGGCCGGACCACGGTGGACTGGCAGGACCAGGTGCTCAAGGCCACCGGGTCGGGCGCGCCGGACATGCGCGCCACCAGTCCGGCCCAGGCTCGCCTCGGGGCGGAGAAGGCCGCCCAGCTGGATGCTTTCCGGAACCTGCTCGGGCAGGCGAAGGGGATCCGGGTCTCGGCCAGCCAGACGGTGGGCGATCGCATGGTGACCGAGGAGATCCGGGCCCGGGTGGAAGGGGTGATCAAGGGGTACCGGGTGGTCAAGAAGCGCTACTTCAGCGACCAGGGGGTGGAGCTGGACGTCGAGGTTCCCCTGGCGTCGATCAGCCTGGCGCTCTTCCCCGCTCCGGCGGATGCCCCGACCCCGGCGGGCAACCCGGGTGGCGATCGCCACACCGGCGTGGTGGTGGATGTGCGCGGGCTGGGTGTTCAGCCGGCGCTGGCCCCGCGGCTGCTCGACGAGGCGGGGCGCCTGCTCTACGGCCTGGAGGTGCTCAGCGACGCCGCTCGCAAGACCACCGGGGCGGCCGGCTGGTTCAAGAGCATGGATGCGGCCACGCGTGCGCGGGCGGTGGGGGACGCGCCGCTGGTCCTGAAGGCGGCCCGCGCGCAGGGCTCGGACCTCATCCTCGCCGCGGCCGAGGCCCGGGCGCTGGGGGAGCTTGCCCCGGCGGTGCTGCAGGAAGGCCGGGTGGCGATTGTTTACAACTGACGGCTGGCGCCGAACCGCGCTTACCCTGGGCTTGCTCCTCGCGTCCGGCCCGCCGCTGGCCGCGGACAAGCTTCCCGACGTCGTCACCAAGGAAGCCACCGGCGAGGCGGCCGTCGTCGGCGGCAACGTGGACCGGGCCCTCCGGGAGGCCAAGGAGGCGGCCCTGCGCGAGGCGGTGGAGCAGGTGGCCGGGGTCATCGTCTCCGCCCAGACGCTCTCCGCCAACAGCCAGCTGATCAGCGACCAGGTCTTCGCCCACAGCTCGGGTTACGTGCGCAGCTACCAGGTCCTCTCCCAGACGCAGGAGAAGGGGGTGGTGCGGGTCACCGTGCGCGCCGAGGTCGGGACGCGCGAGCTCGACCGCGACCTCCAGGCCGTCCAGGCGCTGGTGCGCCGGCTGTCCGGGCGGAAGCTGATCATCCTCGTCCAGGAGCAGACCATCGACGACAAGGGGGTGACCATCACCTCCGGCGTGGCCGCCACCGTGCTCACCGACGCCTTCAAGCAGGACGGGTGGACCCTGGTCGACCCCGCCTTCGCCGCCGGGAAGGTGAGGGTCGCCTCGGCAGTGGCGCTCGGTGCGGTGGAGGCCAAGGAGATCGGAACCCTGAGCAAGGCCGACTACATCCTCTACGGGACGGTGGCCTTCCGCGACGCCCCGGCCGACCCGATGCTGCTCTCCGGGAGCGGCCAGCGGGCTGCCTTCCCCCTCACCGGGGACTTCGACTTCGGAGTGTTCGAGACCTCGGCCGGCAGCCAGCTGGCCAAGGTCTCGGGGAAGCTGCGCAGCAGCGTGCAGGACATGAGCATCCAGTCGCGCGAGGAGAGCGCCTACAACCTGCTCCGCGCTCACGCCGCGGACATCGTCGGCCCGGTCCGCAAGGCGGTCCTCGAATCGCTCCGCTCGCAGGAGCAGAACGGGAGCCGGATCGTCCTCGAGGTGGTGGGGGTGGGCGACTTCGCCTCGCTCCAGGCCTTCACCCGAGAGCTCCCCAAGTGGAGCGCCGGGCTGCGAACGATGGATGCGCCCACGCTGAGCGGCGGCCGGGGGCGGATGGACGTCACCTACCTCGGGACGGCGGCCGCCCTGGCCGAGCAGCTGGAAGGCAAGTCCTTCCGGGGCAAGAAGCTCGCCGTCACGGGCGTGAGCGGCAGCACGCTCGAGGTGACGATCGGCAAGTGAGCGTCCTCCGGAAAGGCCTCTTCGTCGCCGCCCTGCTCGCCTCGTCGTCCGGGCGGGCGGCGGTGGGGAAGGTGAGCGCCCTGGAGGGAAGCGCGGTGCGCATCCCCAAGGGGGGCGCGGAGGTGGCCCTGGCGGCCGGCGCCGCGGTGGAGCTCGAGGACACCCTGCGCACCGCCGCGGGCGCGTTTCTCAAGCTGGAGCTCACCGACGGGACGGCCCTGGCGCTCGGCCCGGAGAGCGAGCTCATCCTGGAAGTGGCCGACTTCTCCGGGCAGGAGCGGGGCTCGTTCTCGGCGCGGCTCCTGGTGGGCAAGTTCTGGACGAAGGTGAAGAAGGCGATGGCCGGCTCGACCTCCCGCTTCGAGGTCAAGGCCGGCCGGGCGGTGGCCGGTGTCCGTGGCACCATCTTCCGGCTCGACGCCACGCCGCTCGTCGCCGGGACCCGGCCGCCCAAGATCCGCGAGACGCTGGTCCGCGTGCTGGAGGGGAAGGTGGGAGTCGACGCGCAGGTGAAGAAGGCCGCCGGCAAGCCGTCGCCTCCCGGCCCGCGCCACGAGGTGCCCGGACCCCAGGAGATCAGCGCCGAGGAATGGGAGAAGCGGTTCGTCGAGCTGCAGGCGCGCCAGCAGGTGGCCATCGGCGACAGCTACTTCCGGACCGGGACCTTCGACCCCTCCAGGAAGGACGCCCTGGACCGCTTCCTCGACAAGCATCCGTGATCGGGGCGGCCCTCGCCGCCTGCACGCTGCTGCTCGCGGCAGGACCGGAGCAGCTCGCGCTTCCGGGCTTCCGGCTCCACGTCCAGGCGCACGAGGACCTGGACGTGGACCAGCTCGGCGCCCTGGCCCGGCCGGGCGTGGTGCTCTGGCTCGAGACGCGGACCAACCTCCTCCGTCGCTCGCTGGCGGAGCGGATCGGGCGCTTCGAGTCGGCCTACGTGCAAGTGCGGCCTCCCTGGACCTCCGCCGCCCGCGCCCAGTTCACTCCCCGGGTGCACCCCTGGGTGTCCGAGGAGGGGCTGGACGTGGCGGCCTACCGCCGCTGGGCTCCGGCCGGGACCGAGGTCGAGCTCACCGGTGAGCTGAGCGAGGAGCGGCTCGGGTGGGTGCTCGCCCTCCACGCGCTGGGGGTGCGCTGGCGCCCGGCGGGTGCTCCCACCGCCGAGGAGTGGAGCCGCGCCGCGCGCCTCCCCGGCCTCGAGGTGCATCCCTCTGGACTCCTTCCGCCCTGCGAGCGGCCCGTCCGGCGAGCGGAGCGCATCCGGCTCCGCATCCCGGTTGCCGACGCGGAGAGCTCTGCGCCGGGGTGCGGGTTCGCGCTTCGACTCGAGGTTCCGCCCTCGGTGGGGGCGGGGGAGGTGCGCGCGCTGCTCGTGGCCCACCCGGGCGCGGAGCTGTGGGTGGAGGTCCACGACGAGGCCGATGCCTCGGCGGCGGGCGCGCTGGTGGGCCTCCTCACCGGCTCGACCCCACCGGCACCGGCGCGGGCGGCGCACGGGGGGAGGTGAGGGTCCCTTTCCGTGTCCAGACGCTCGCCACCCCTGACCGCGCTCGCCGGCACCATCATTCGGTGCCGCGCCTGCCCGCGACTGGTTCGCTGGCGCGAGCGCGTGGCCCGTGTCCGCCGGCGTGCCTACCGCGAGGAGACGTACTGGGGCCGCCCGGTCCCCGGCTTCGGAGATCCGAGGGCCTGGCTGGTGCTGGTGGGGCTGGCACCGGGCGCCCACGGCGGGAACCGCACCGGTCGCGTCTTCACCGGCGACCGGAGCGGAGACTTCCTCTACCGGGCGCTGCACCGCGCCGGGTTGGCCAGCCAGCCGACGAGCGTGTCACGGGACGACGGGCTCCGGCTCGCCGGAGCCTGGGTGACGCTCGCCGTGCGCTGTGCACCGCCCGGCAACCGTCCCCGTCCGGAGGAGCTCCGGCGGTGCGCCCCGTTCCTGGATCGCGAGCTCGCGCTCCTGCGGCCCAGGGTGGTGCTGGCGCTCGGAGCGGTGGCCTGGATCTCGGTGCTCGG
>DASPUU010000146.1:0-7355 GCA_035622755.1 Myxococcaceae bacterium | reverse complement strand
CCTTGGTGACCACCACCTCCAGGTATTCGCCGGGCACCACCAGCGAGCTCTTGCCGCCGACGTTGAGCCGCTCGAGCAGCGCGGTGATCTGCCCCGCCAGCGCCGTCTGACCGCTGGCGTTGAGCGCGCCGAACGCCTTGTGGGTGGGCCCGTAGTAGGTCCGGAACATCTCCAGCCAGTGCGCGGCCGAGCGGTAGCGGAAGTTGAAGGTCCTTCGCTCGCACCGGATGTCGGCGCCTCCCGGGGGCCTAACCCGGCGAGGCCGAGCGAGGCGGCTTGCTCACCGCGGCCAGGATTCCCTGGAGCAGCGCCACCGGGGTCGGTGGGCAACCGGGAACGGTCACGTCCACCGGGATGACCCTGGAGACGCCTCCCCGGCTGGCGTAGCTCTCGCCGAACACGCCCCCGCACGCGCCGCAGTCTCCCACCGCCACCACCAGCTTCGGCTCGGGCGTGGCCTGGTAGGTCCGGCGGAGCGCCTCCTCCATGTTCGCCGAGACCGGGCCGGTGACCAGGAGCAGGTCGGCGTGCCGGGGGCTGGCCACGAAGCGGATGCCGGCGCCCTCGAGGTTGTAATAGGGGTTGTTCAGGGCGTGGACCTCGAGCTCGCAGCCGTTGCACGAGCCGGCATCCACGTGGCGGATGCAGAGCGCTCGGCCGAGCACCGAGCGCACCGCGGCCTGGAGGTCCTCCCGCTCGCGCCGGACGCCGGCCGGCTCGGGAAAGGGCTCGCTCAGGCGGCCGGTGCGGTAGATGCGCAAGAGGACGTCGAGCACGGTCAGCCGTCCGGTCCGCTGTACGAGAGGTTGAACGACTTGTTGATGAGCGGGAAATCCGGAACGATGTTGCCGAGGATGGCGAACTCGAGGAGCGGCCAGTTCTGCCACGAGGGGTCGTGCGCGTGGCAGCGCCGGATGCTTCCCTCCGGTCCCGCCTCGAGGGCGACCATCACCGGGCCACGCCAGCCCTCGATGACGCCCAGACCGCGGTGGCCGGCCGGCGCCGCCGGCACCTCGGTGCGAACCCTTCCCGGCGGCAGGTCTTCGAGCAGGGCGCGGCACTGGCGGAGCGACTCCACCGCCTCGTCGAAGCGCAGCTGGACGCGCGCCGCGACGTCGCCCTCCGTCCGGACCGCCAGCCGGGGCGCGAGCCGATCATAGGGCGGCCAGGGCTGGTCGACCCGGAGGTCGCGGGGGAGGCCGGAGGCGCGGCCGGCCAGGCCGATGGCCCCCAGCGTCCGGGCCAGGCCCGGATCGAGCCGCCCGGCATCGTGGAACCTGTCCTGGAGCCCGGCGTGCTCGTCGTAGATGCCGCGCAGCTCGAGCAAGTCGCGCTCCAGGACACGGTGCTGGTCGGCGAGCAGGGCCTCCACCTCCGGGGCCAGGTCCTCGGCCACCCCGCCCGGGACCACCTGGTCGAGGAGGTAGCGCGCCCCGAAGGCGGCGTCGTTGGCGCGCAGGAGGTCCTCCTTGAGACGGGAGAACTGGGCCAGCCCGAAGGCGAAGCCGGCGTCGTTCCCCAGGGCCCCCAGGTCGCCGAGGTGGTTGGCCAGCCGCTCTCGCTCCAGGGCCAGGGCCCGGAGCGCGCACGCCCGGGGCGGGACGGCCCTCAGGGTCATGGCCTCGAGCGCCGCGCAGTAGGCCCAGGAGAAGGCGACGGCGGTGTCTCCCGAGACGCGGGCCGCCAGGCGGTGGCCCTCGAGCTGGGAGAAGCTCTCGAAGCGGCGGTCGACCCCCTTGTGGGTGTAGCCGAGCCGTTCCTCGAGCCGGAGCACCTTCTCCCCCACCACCGAGAAGCGGAAGCCCCCCGGCTCGATGATGCCGGCGTGCACCGGGCCGACGGCGATCTCGTGGACGCCGTCGCCGGCCACGGAGACGAACGGGTAGGGGTCGGAGGCCGGTGGATACGGGCGGGCCGGGTCGACGTCGCGGCGCAGGGGAAACACCGTCTCCGGCCAGCTGCCGTGACGGAGCCAGCGCCGGGGGTCGCCCGCATCGGCCCGGATGCCGAGGAGGTCGGCCAGCGCACGCTGGAGGCGGCCGGCGGCCGGGAAGAGCGGCGCCAGGTCGGGGAAGGTCGTCTCCCCGGGGGCAAGGGCGTGCTCCACCACCAGGAGCTCCGACGGGAAGAGGTAGGCGGCCTGGACGTGGAAGCGGCCGTCGCGGTCGCGGTCGTCCGAGCCCCAGAGGGCAAGGAGGGTGGCGCCGGCCTCGCGCACCGACTCGGCGGCGGCGAGCCAGCCCTTCCGGTCCACGGACAGGATGCCGGCGGCGACGTTGGCCGGGAGCGGCTGGGCGCTGGAGCCGGCGAGGGAATCGGGGGGCAAGGGGCTCATCCGATGAGTCGGGCGGCGAGCCGGTACCACTCGGCCAGCGCCGGGGGGAGGTAGAGCCCGAGGAGAAGGACCAGAGCCAGGTGCACGAAGACCGGGACCAGGGCCGGCGAGTGCGGCAGGGGCCGGGCGTCGGTCTCGCCGAAGACCATCGGCTGGACACGGCCGAAGATGGCGGCGAAGGCGACGGCCAGGGCGAGGAGGAGGATGGGCGTCGCCCAGGGGTGGTCGCGCATGGCGGTGGTGAGGATGAGGAACTCGCTGGCGAAGACTCCGAAGGGCGGCAGCCCGAGGATGGCCAGCGCTCCGAGCATCAGCCCCCAGCCGATGGTCGGGCTCTGGGCGAGCAGGCCGCGGATGCCATCCATGCGCTGCGTCCCGGCGGTCTGCGAGGCGTGCCCGGCGGCGAAGAAGATGGCCGACTTGGTCAGCGAGTGCACGGTCATGTGCAGGAGGGCGGCGAAGTTGGCCACCGCGCCCCCCATGCCGAAGGCGAAGGTGACGATGCCCATGTGCTCGATGGAGGAGTAGGCGAAGAGCCGCTTGATGTCCCGCTGCCGGAAGAGGAAGAAGGCCCCGAGCAGCGCGGAGAGGAGGCCGAAGCTCATCAGCATCGGCCCGGGCAGGGACCGGGACGACCCCTCGACCAGCACCTTGCAGCGGATGACGGCGTAGAGGGCGACGTTGAGCAGCAGGCCGGAGAGGACCGCCGAGACCGGCGTCGGGCCCTCGGCGTGGGCGTCGGGGAGCCAGTTGTGGAGCGGGGCCAGGCCCACCTTCGTCCCGTAGCCGACGAGCAGGAAGACGAAGGCCAGGCCGAGGACGGTGGGCTCCAGCTGCCCCTTGACCGCGTCCAGGCGCGTCCAGAGGAGCGCCGCCATGCCCTCTCCTCCGAGCAGGCTCTCGGCGGCGAAGTAGAGGAGGATGGTCCCGAAGAGCGCCTGGGCGATGCCCACCCCGCACAGGATGAAGTACTTCCAGGCCGCCTCCAGGCTGGCACGGGTGCGGTAGAGCGAGACGAGCAGCACGGTGGACAGGGTGGCCGCCTCCATCGCCACCCAGAGCAGGCCCATGTTGTTCGTCAGCAGGGCGAGCAGCATCGCCCCCATGAAGAGCTGGTACATGCCGTGGTAGAGGCGCAGCCGCCGCGGGCCGAGCCGCCCGTGGTGCTCCTCGATGCGCATGTAGGGCCGCGAGAAGAGCGCGGTGGTGAACCCGACCAGGGCAGTGAGGGCGACGAGGAAGACGTTGAACGGGTCGATGAAGAACTGCTCTCGCCAGACGAGCATCGGGCCGTGGCGGATGACGCGCACCACCAGCAGCCCGGCGGCCAGGAGCGTGAGGAGGCTCACCGCGGCGTTGACCTCGGCGGCGCGACGGCGCGCGCCGACCAGCCCCAGGAGCAGCGCGCCGGCCAGGGGGATGCCGAGGACGAGGAGCAGCTCCACGTCAATCCTCCTTCAGGCTCTCGAGGTGGTGCAGGTCGAGGCTCTCGAACTGCTCGCGGATCTGGAAGAAGAAGACCCCGAGGATGAAGACGCCCACCAGGACGTCCAGGGCGATGCCCAGCTCGACCACCATCGGCATCCCGTAGGTGGCGCTGGTGGCGGCGAAGAAGAGCCCGTTCTCCATGGCCAGGAAGCCGACCACCTGGGTCACCGCGTTGCGGCGGGTGATCATCATCAGGAAGGCGAGGAGGATGACCGCCAGGGCGATGCCCAGCGTGTTGCGGGTGATGGTGGTGGCCAGCGCGGTGATGGGCTGGGCCAGCCCGAAGGCGAAGATGACCAGCCCCACCCCGACCAGGAGCGTGGTGGGGATGTTGATCAGCGGCTCGGTGTCCCACTGGGCCTCCAGCCGGCGGATGAGCCGGAGGAGGACCAGGGGGAGGACGAACACCTTGAGCACCAGCGTCAGGCCGGCGGAGAAGTAGAGGTGCCCGAGGCGGGCGCTGTAGGCCACCAGGGTGGTGGAGGCGAAGAGGATGGCCCCCTGCCAGGCGAAGAGGGCGATCAGCCGCCGCGTTCGCTGCTGCGAGAGCATGGAGAAGGAGATGAGCAGGAGCCCGGCGGCGAATCCGTTGAGCAGCTGCGCGGTCAGGCTGGGGGCGTTCACCGTTCAGGCACCGAGGAGGAGATGGACGAGCAGCCCGAGCACGGCGAGGAGGAAGGCCATGGCCAGGAACTCCGGCGCCCGGAAGATGCGCAGCTTGGCGGAGAGCGTCTCCACCACCGCCAGCCCGGCACCGGCCAGGGCGAGCTTGCCCACCAGCGCCGGCACCGCCAGGAGCAGGCCGGTGGTCCCCGCGCCCCGGGCGGCCATGCCCCAGGGCACGAACAGGGCGAAGCCGAGGCAGGCGTAGTTGAAGAGCTTGAGGCCGGAGGCCCACTCCACCAGGGCCAGGTGGCGCGCCGAGTACTCCAGCACCATCGCCTCGTGGACCATGGTCAGCTCGAGGTGGGTGGCCGGGTTGTCGATGGGAATCCGGGCGTTCTCCGCCAGCAGCACCATCAGGAAGGCCACCCCGGCGAAGGCCAGGCTGGGATAGATGACGAAGGGGGGAGCGGCCAGGTGCTCCACCACGCTCGGCAGCGCCGTGCTCCCGGAGAGAAGGAAGGCGTTGAAGAGCACCATGAGCAGCGCCGGCTCGGCCAGGAAGCCGATCATCATCTCCCGGCGGGCTCCCATCGTTCCGAAGGCGGTGCCGATGTCCATGGCCGCCAGGGCGATGAACACCCGGGCGGTGGCGAACAGGCCGACCAGGGCGATGGCGTCCGCCGCGCGGGCGAAGGGCAGGTCGGTGGCCACCGAGGGGATGATGGCCGCCGCCAGGACCATGGTCCCGAAGAGCACGTAGGGCGCGAGGCGGAAGAGCGCCGAGGCGTGGCCGGCGAGGGCGGCATCCTTGAGGAAGAGCTTGCGCAGCATCCGCCAGGGCTGGATCAGCGGCGGCGCCGTCCGGTTCTGGAGCCAGGCCCGGCACTGGGCCACCCAGCCGGCGAGGAACGGAGCCAGGGACACGGCCAGCAGGAGCTCTCCCAGCTGGCGGGCGAGGGCGAGCCGGCTCACAGGACGAACACCAAAAGGCCGATGAGGGTGAGGAATCCGTAGAGAAGGTAGATGGCCAGGCGCCCTCCCTGGACCACGGCCACCGCCTCCGCCAGCCGCTCCACGCCGCGGCCGATGGGCAGGTAGAGGGCGCGCCAGAGGCGATCCTCGACGTGGATGCGGTAGCGCGGGGCGCTGTCCCAGGGGGAGGGAAGCTGGCGCTCCATGCGAAAGAAGGGGCCGAAGATGTGCCGGATGGGCTGGCCGAAGCCCTCGGCGGTGTCCTGCATCCGCGCCGTCTGCCACGGGTCGCCGCAGTCCCAGGGCGCGGTGCGCCGCACGCGTCCGTGGTAGAGGCGGCGCACGAGCACGAATGTGACACCGACGACGGCCAGGATTCCGGCCAGCACCAGCACGCCGCTGTAGGAGGCCCGCTCCGCCGCCACCGGCGCGATGAGCCAGACGCTCGGTCCGGCCCGGACCGCGGCTCCGAGCAGTGGCCCGGTGACGGCGCCGCTGGCGGCCAGGGCCAGCCCGGGGAAGGTGCCGAGGAGCACGCACCCGGCGGCCAGCCAGCCGAGCCCCACCCGCTCCAGCCAGCCCGGATCGTGCGCGTGGGTGAGCGAGGCCTCGCGCGGCTGTCCGAGGAAGATGACGCCGTAGAACTTGACCATCACGTAGGCGGCCAGGGCGACGGTGAGGGCCAGCGCCGCGGCGCCCAGCGGGACGAGCATGTTCAGGAAGGCCTTGGGGATGTGAGGCGTGTCGAGGAAGGCCTGGAGGAGGAGCCACTCGGAGACGAAGCCGTTGAGCGGGGGGAGCCCGGCGATGGCCAGCGTGCCGACCAGGGCCAGCGCCGCCACCCAGGGCATGCGCCGGATGAGGCCGCCCAGCTTGCCCAGGTTCCGCTCCCCGGTGGCGTGCAGGACCGAGCCGGTGGCGAGGAAGAGGAGGCTCTTGAACAGGGCGTGGTTGAGGCAGTGGATGAGCGCGGCGCTGAGCGCCAGGGCGGCGAAGAGCTGCAGGCCGAAGGCGCGGAAGAGCAGCGCCAGACCGAGGCCGCTGAAGATGAGGCCCACGTTCTCGATGGAGGAGTAGGCGAGGAGCCGCTTCATGTCCGTCTGGACGGCGGCGAAGACGGCGCCGAAGAGCGCGGTGAAGAGGCCGAGCCCGAGCGCCAGGCCGCCCCACCACCAGGGCCCGCCGTTCAGGAAGTCGAAGCTCACCCTCAAGAACCCGTAGACCGCGGTCTTGAGCATCAGCCCGCTCATCATCGCCGAGACCGGTGAGGGGGCGGCCGGATGCGCCTCGGGGAGCCAGACGTGCAGGGGCACGAGGCCGGCCTTGGCCCCGAAGCCGACCAGCCCGAGGAGGAAGGCCACGCTCCCCCAGGCCGGGCGGAGGGCGCCGCCGCGCATCCCCTGGAAGGTGAACTGCCAGCTGCCGCCCTGGAGCACGCCGAAGCAGAGGAGGATGGCGATGGCCCCGACGTGGGCGATGAGGAGGTAGAGGAAGCCCGCGCGGCGGATGTCGGGGATGCGGTGCTGGGCGGTGACCAGGAAGTACGAGCTGAGGGCCATCGTCTCCCAGGCGACCATGAACAGGTAGGCGTCGTCGGCCAGCACCACCAGGAGCATGCTGGCCAGGAAGACGTGGTACTGGAGGCAGAGGAGCCCCGGGGCCGTCCCCTGCCCGGCCCGGAAGTAGCCGCCGGCGAAGGTGGAGATGCCGGCTCCCGCCAGCCCGACGAGCAGGACGAAGAAAGCGGAGAGGGCGTCGAGCCGAAGGTGGAAGGGGAGCTCGGGCAGCCCGAGCGGCAGCACCAGCGTCTCCGGGGACTGCCCCGGCTGGAGCGCGCCCCAGGCCGTCCAGGCCACCCCTAGGCTCACCAGCGCTCCGAGCGGGAAGAGGACCCGGGCCACGAAGCCGACGTGGTGCGGCCGGATCAGGCCGGCGAGCCCGAGGCACAGCCAGG
>DASPUU010000145.1:0-4505 GCA_035622755.1 Myxococcaceae bacterium | reverse complement strand
GTGGTCCTCGCCTGCACCGAGCTGGCCATGATCCTCGGGCCCGGCGATGCCCCCTGTCCCGTCTTCGACACCACCGAGCTCCACGCCAGGGCTGCGGCGGCGAGGGCCCTGGACGGGAGCTGACCGTCCGCCGAATCCGCTCGACGAGCGAGGAGCACGGGTCCACAGTCCGCCTGGAGGCACTCGGCCGGCGCCGGCCAGGGGGTGGATCGTGAGAGAAGGGACACCGCGCCGCCTCGGCCGCGCGACCTGGCTGGTCATCCTCGTCACGCCCGCGGCCGGTTACGCGCAGAACACCTCGCTTTTTCCGCCGAGCGTGGCCATCACCAACTACGAGCGCATCCTGGTCGGGGAGCAGGAGGCTCTCGAGGCGGGGGCCTTCGTGGCACGGGTCAGCGACACCACCGCCAGCTGGTACAACCCGGCCGGGCTGGCGCTGGTGGAGAACACGGGCCTCGGCGCGAGCGCCACCGGCTACGAGTACGACTCGATCTCCCTGCAGGGCGTGCAGCGGTCGAGCGGCACGTCCTCTCTCACCCAGCTCCCCTCGTTCCTCGGAGCGGTGCTTGGCAAGGACGTCCTCCACTCGGACTTCTGGCGGATCGGCTTCTCCATCAGCAAGCCCATCTCCTGGTCCCAGAGCCTGGGAGGAGGTACCGAGGGCGCGCCGCGGCTCTCGTACTCGTCCAGCGTCGACTTCTCCACGCTCTTGCCGACGATCTCCGTCGCGCTGGCGCCGGCGCGGGGCCTGCGCGTGGGGGCCGGCGTGGGCATCGCCATCACCTCCCTGAGCGAGGTCCAGACCATCTCCGCGCAGAACCTCGCCACCACGACGGCCAACGCCTTTCTGAGAGACCTGCAGGCGAACGGATCGATCTGGAACCTGACCGGCAACCTCGGGCTGCAGTGGGACATCACCCAGAACCTGATGCTCGGGGTCACCGTCCGCTTCCCCGGCCTGAAGATCACCTCCAGCGGCTCGATCACTGCCCAGAACGTGGACAACAACGGCACCTTCTGGAGCCAGAGGTTCTTCCGGGATGAAGACGCAGCCTTCGACTTCAAGCTTCCCTGGGACGTGAACTTCGGTCTGGGCTGGAGCTCTCCGGCCTTCGGCGTGGAGGCCGATCTCCGCTACCACAGCGCCGTCTCCAGCTATGCGATGTTCGACAGCCAGCAGACGGTGCAGATCGTCACCACCGCCGCGAACGGGACCCCGGTGGTCACCGCCCAGCCCTTCCCCACGGTCCAGAACGGCGCCAAGGTGGTCTGGAACTGGGCCATCGGCGGCCGGGTCAACATCGGCGAGGCCTGGAGTGTCCACGCCGGCTTCTTCAGCGATTACTCGCCCACCGACCCGAACCACCAGGACTTCTACCGCGCGGTGAACATGTACGGATTCACCACCGGGGTCAGGCTCGCGGGCGATCACCTCTCCGGCTCGCTCGGCTTCGCGCTCAACTGGGGGAGCTCGAACCCCTTCACCGTCGGGGACCCGTCGACCGGACAGTCGACCACCACCAAGCTGAGCATCGTCAGCTACTACCTGCTCTACGCCATCGCCTACAAGTTCTGAGCAGGAGCGCGGCCCCGGTCATGGTAGGACCCTGGGTGCGTGCTCGCGGTTCTCTTCCGGACCAAGGACGTCGATGCCGCCTCAGCCGACGCCGAGGCCGCCGAGCACCGGCTGAAGAAGTCGCTCGGCGTCCTGGAGCTGACCGCCCTCGGCATCGGCGCGGTCATCGGTGCCGGCATCTTCAGCGCGCCGGGAACGGCCGCGGCCGGCGGGGACGGGAGGCTTCCGGCCGGTCCGGCGCTGGTCGTCTCGTACCTTCTCGTCGCCCTGGCCTGCGGGTTCGCCGCCCTCTGCTACGCCGAGCTGGCCTCGGTGGTCCCGGTGTCCGGGAGCGCCTACACCTACGCCTACGTCACGCTGGGTGAGCTCATCGCCTGGATCATCGGCTGGGACCTGATCCTCGAGTACGCGGTGGGCAACGTGGCGGTGGCGGTGAGCTGGGCCGACTACTTCAAGTCCTTCCTCGCCGGCTTCGGGCTCCACCTTCCGGACTGGCTGTCCACCACCCTCAACCACGCCCGGGACACGCCCGGACTGCTCGACGCCGCCCCGCACCTCCTCGGGATCCCCATCGTCTTCAACCTTCCGGCCGGAGCCATCGTCGCCGTGCTCACCGTCCTCCTCGTGATCGGGGTCCAGGAGAGCAGCCGGGTGAACACCGCCATGGTGGCGCTCAAGCTGGCCATCGTCGCCGGCTTCATCGCGGTGGGGATGTTCTACGTCAAGCCGGCGAACTGGGTGCCCTTCGCGCCCTCCGGGTTCTCCGGGGTGATGAGCGGGGCGGCGATCATCTTCTTCGCCTACATCGGCTTCGACGCCATCTCCACCACCGCCGAGGAGGCGCGCAACCCCCAGCGCGACCTTCCCCGCGGGATGATCGCCACCCTGGCCATCTGCACCGTGCTCTACATCGGGGTGACCCTGGTGCTCACCGGGATGGTCCCCTGGCAGCAGCTCGGCGTGGGCGACCCACTGGCCAAGGCGCTCCAGGCCGCCGGCCTGGAACGGATGGCGGGGCTCTTGTCCTTCGGAGCGGTGGTGGCGATGACCGCGGTGCTCCTCGTCTTCCAGCTCGGCCAGCCGCGCATCTTCATGTGCATGGCCAGGGACGGGCTGCTGCCGGCGTGGGCCGCCCGGGTGCACCCCCGGTTCCGGACGCCGTACGTCACCACCATCCTCACCGGGATCTTCGTCGGTATTCCGGCGATGTTCGTGGACATCAACGAGGCCATCGCCTTCACCAACATCGGGACCCTCTTCGCCTTCGTGCTCGTCTCGGTGGGGGTCATCGTCCTGCGCCGGACCGATCCCGGCCGGGTCCGGCCCTTCCGCTGCCCGGGCGTTCCCTTCGTCCCGCTGGCCGCGGTGGCCTCCTGCACGGCACTGATGGTGTACCTTCCCGGAATCACCTGGGTCCGCTTCGTGGTCTGGCAGGCGTTGGGAGTGGCCGTGTATTTCCTCTACGGGCGACGCCACAGCCGACTGCGGGCGAGGCCCCGGGGAGCTGGCCCATGGATGCGCACTACGACCAGGTGATGGACGCCCGCGCGCGTTCCGAGGGTGCGCCGGAGCGGCTCTACTTCGCCTACTCGACCATCCTCGACCGGGCGGCGTTCGAGGAATGGCGCCACCAGCACGGCTACGAGTTCTTCGAGCTGCCCCGGGGCGAGCCGGCCGAGGCGCTCGACGTCGGCCTGACCTACGACTTCCCCTCGCGCTGGTGGGGGGGACGGGTGGCCGGGCTCGTCGATCGGCCCGGTTCCTCGGTGCACGGATTGCTGTTCAGGATTCCGGGCAAGGACTGGCCGGTCATCCAGCACAAGGAGGGCTTCGTCACCCGCATGTGCGTGGAGCGACCGGTGCGGGTACGGGCCGCCGGCCGGGAGGTGGAGGCCACCGCCTTCGCCACCGCTCCGGAACGTGCCAGCGGAGAGGGACCGGTGAGCCCCCGCTTCGTCGACGCTCTCGTCCGCGGTGCGATCTCGGCCGGTCTCCCCGCCGAGTGGGTGGACGTGCTCCGGCGCGGCGCCCCCTAGCCCCGCACGCCCGACGCTTCCTCGAGCCGACCCACGAAGGCGGGAAGCGCCTCGCCCAGCGCCGACGGGGCGATGCCCGCATAGCGCAGCATCCCCAGCTGGCCCCAGAGCGCGGCGTCGGCCAGGGTGGGCCGGTCACCGAAGAGGAAGGGGCGGGCGGACAGAGTCCGATCGGAGGGGGCGAGCGCGGCGCGGGACTGCTCCAGGAGCTGGGTGGCGGAGCGCTCCCAGCCTTGCACGCAGCCGGCCCCGTACTTCCGCTCCTTGATCAGCGTGTAGAGCGCCCGGTCCACGGGGCGCTGGAAGCGCCGGAGGATGCCCGGGACGGCGAGCTTGAAGCAGGGGTCCTCGAGCACCTGATCGGCCCAGTCCGCGTAGGCCCAGATCGGCCCCTCGAGGGGAGAGGGGACCAGGCTGGGAGCAAAGCGCGAGACGACCAGCTCGGAGATGACCCGCGAGTCGACGTGGGCGACACCCGCGTCGTCCACGAGGACGGGCACATGAATGTAGCCGCCCGTCACGGCCACCAGCCCGGAGCGGTCGCCGTAGGGTACATCCTCGACCGCGAATCGGACCCCGGCGAGGCCGAGCAGGCACTGGACCTTGAGCGCGAAGGGGCTGTACGGGAAGCGAAGCAGTTTCACGGGGATTCCTCGGATGGGAGCGCCGGAGCTGACCACGACCGGGCCGCGGCCGGACAGCACAGTCGGCATCCGGGGAACGGGGGTCAGCGGTCCGCGCCGGCCACCCTCCGGTCGGGAACGGCCTCGAGCGGCCGGAACCAGCGAACCGCGAGCGGCGGCAGGGACAGCTCGGCGGAGACGGGCTGGCCGTCCCAGGGCTTCGGCTCGGTGGCCAGGGGGGGGTGGGCCCCGGACTCCCCCCCGTAGAGG
>DASPUU010000144.1:0-8562 GCA_035622755.1 Myxococcaceae bacterium | reverse complement strand
GAAGAGCCCGCTCGCCCCGGGCGCCGCCAGGCCCCGGTCGGTCGCCGCGGGATGGCAGACGTAGACCGTCGGCTCGGCCGGGATTCGACCGGCGAAGAGGTCCCCGAATTCGCGCCCGGCGTCGGCGGAGAAGAGCACCGTGTGGTGGTCCAGCGAGAGCCGCTCCGGCGCCTCGAGCAGGAGCACGTAGCCGGACAGCGACAGCGCCCCGGGCGGGCGGGCGGTGCTTCCCAGCGGGTCGGCATTCACCACCACCGCGTCCACCGGCTCCTCCTCGCCGCACGGGCCGGCCCGCAGCCCGCGGGGCGCCCGGACCCAGGCCGCGCGCGTCCCGAGGCGGATCTCCACCCCGAGCCGCCGGACGGCGGAGGCGAGGGCCGACACCAGCGCGCCCATTCCACCCTCGACGTGGTGGACTCCCTCGGCCACCTCGAGGTGGGGGATGAGCGCGAACGCGGCGCTGGCCCGGAACGGCGAGGCCCCGGCATAGGTGGCGAAACGGCCCACGAACTGCCGGAGCTCGGGCGACCGGAAGTGGCGCCGCGCCAGCGCATCGAGCGTGCCGAGCGAGAGCCCGCGCGCCACCGCACCCGGCCCTCTCCGGAGCACCCGGGCCAGGAAGCCGCCCAGGCCCTCGAAGGGAGCCTCGAGGTAGGGCTCGCCCGCCGCCCGGTGGATGGCCGCCGCCTCGTCGTAGAAGCGCCCGACCGCCGGGGCATCGCCCGGAGCCAGGCGCTCCACCGAGGCCGCCGTGGCGGCCGGGTCCCGGTGGACGACGAGGCGCCTGCCCCCCTCCCAGAGGTAGGTGCAGTGCCGGGGGAGCTCGTGCAGGCGCGGGAGGAGGTCCCGCGCTCCCAGCGTCTCGAAGGTCGCCTCCACCAGGCGCGGCAGGGTGAGCAGCGTCGGGCCGGTGTCGAGCACGGTGGTCCCGCGACGAAGCTGCTGGGCCTTGCCGCCGAGCGCGGGCTCCTGCTCGTAGAGGGTGACGGCGTGGCCCCGCCGCGCGAGCAGCCCGGCCGCGGTCAGCCCGGCGATCCCCCCTCCCACCACCGCCACCCGGCCCCGCTTCATGGACCGGCCACGGTGGGCAGGAGCGGGACGGCGGGCTCCTCGGGCGGAGCAGGGAGGAGCGTCTGCGGAAAGAGGACCGCCCGCAGGACCAGCGCTGCCCGGGTGAGGCGACCGACGCGGGCTCGACCGCGGAACACGTCGTAGCCCATGGCCTCGATGGCGCCGAGGATGCCGCCGTAGAGCGCACCCATGAGGCGCACCACCCGCTGCGCGCCGGGGGCGCGGAGGTACCGCACCCCCCGGGCGCCGCGGCCGTAGAGGGCCCGCGCCCGGGCCACCTGGCAGCGGAGGAAGGCCCGCATCCGGTCGTCCATCACGCCGCGGCGAAGGTCCTTCTCGGAGAGCCCGAACGCCCGGAGCTCGTCGGCCGGAAGGTAGACCCGGCCGCGCCCGAGGTCCTCGGCCACGTCCCGGAGGATGTTGGTGAGCTGCATGGCGCGGCCCAGGTCGGAGGCCGCGCGGAGGGCCTCGCTGCCGCGGGCTCCGAGCACCGGGCAGAGCATCCGCCCCACCGTCCCGGCGACCAGGTCGCAGTAGCGGTCCAGCTCCTGGAAGCTCGCGTAGCGCGCGCAGCCGAGGTCCATCTCCATTCCCGAGATGAGCTCCTGGAAGGGGGCCTCCGGGATGCCGAACCGTTCCACCGTGTCGCGGAGCGCGGCCAGCTCGGCCGGAGGGAAGAGCTCCGCCGTCTCCCGGTCGAGGGCGAGCTCCCTGCGCCCGTCGTGGATGCCGGACACGAGGGCTCGGGCCTGGGCCAGGCGCCGGTCGAGCCCCTCGCGCGCACCTCCGTCCACCAGGTCGTCGAGCCGGCGGCAGAAGGCGTAGAGGGCGAACGCGGCCCGCCGGCGGCTGCCGAGGAGGAGCACCGAGGCCAGGTGGAAGCTCCGGGCGTGTCGCCGGGTCACCTCCCGCGCGCGGCGGTACCCCTCGCGGACGAGGGCGTTCATGCCGCCGCCACCTCCCCGGACGGGAGGCGTGCCGGCAGCAGAAAGCCGGCCGCGCGGGCGTGAGCCAGCATCCGCTCCACCACCAGCTCCGCCGACACCATCACCGTGGGAAGGCCGCTGCCAGGCTGCGTGGAGGCCCCGACGAAGAAGAGGTTCGCCAGGTTCCGGTCGCGGTTCGGCGGGCGGAACGGGCCGACCTGTCCCAGGTTCATGCTCAGGCCGAAGGCGCTTCCCTTTTCCAGCCCGTAGCTCGCCTCCCAGTCGTCCGGGGTGAACGTCCGCTCCACCCGGACGTGACGCTCCAGCGGGAAGCCCTCGCCTGCGAGCCGCGAGAAGACCTTTTCCCGCACCCGTGGCCCCTCCACCGCCCAGTCGAGCGAGGGATGGCGGTGGGGCACCGGGACGAGCACGTAGACGCCGTCCTTCCCCGGCGGGGCCAGGCTCGGGTCGGTGCGGCTCGCGACCGCGAGGTAGAAGCTCGGGTCGGCCGGGACGCGCCCGCGGCGGAAGATGTCCTCGAACGAGCCGCGGAAATCGCGGCCCAGGAAGACGGTGTGGTGGCCGAGGCCGGGAAAGGTCCGGCCGAGCCCGAGGTAGAGCACGAGGGCGCTCGACGTGTAGCGGAGCCGCTCGGGCCGCCGCAGCCGCGCGTGGTGCGGATCGAGCAGCATCCGGTAGGCGAACGGGAGGTCGACGTTGCAGAGGACCAGGTCGGCCTCGAGACGGGTTCCCTCCGCGAGCTCCACGCCCCGCGCTCGCTCCGGAGTGGTGAGGATGCGCCGCACCTCCGTCCGGTAGTGGAAGCGAACCCCCAGCCCCCGGCACAGCCGTTCCAGCGCCAGGGGGAGCGCGTGGAGCCCCCCTCGCGGGAAGTACACCCCCACGCCCATCTCGCAGAAGGGCAGGAGCCCGTGGACCGCCGGGGCCCGGAAGGGTGACATCCCGAGGTACATCGTCTGGAAGCTCACCGCGGCCCGGAGCCGGTCGTCGCGGATGAAGCGCGCCACCACGCTGGCCAGCGAGCGGTGGCCCCGGACCGCCAGGAGGTCCCGAACCGTCCCGGGCGCGAGGAGCTGGCCCGGGTGGTCGAAGTCCTTGAGGACGAAGCGCCGCAGCGTCGTCCGGTAGGCGCGCTCGCTGAAGCCGAGGAACCGCAGGAACCCGGGCGTGCTTCCCGGGGCGAGCGACTCCAGCTCGGCCGACACCCTGGCCAGGTCGCTTCCCAGCGTGAGCGCCGTCCCGTCCGGGAAGTGAACGGTGTGGTTGGGCTCGAGGCGCTCGAGGGTGAGGAAGTCGGACAGCCTGGTCCCCGCGGCGGCGAAGGTCCGCTCCACGAGCTGGGGCAGGAGGAGGACCGTGGGGCCGGTGTCGAAGGTGAAGCCGTCCAGGACCAGGCGGCCGCAGCGACCCCCGGGCCCGGCGTGCTTCTCGAAGACGTCGACCTCGAAGCCGGAATGGGCCAGCCGCGCCGCGGCCGCCAGCCCGCCGACGCCCGCTCCCACCACCGCCACCCGGGGCCGCCTGCGCATCGCCGTCCTCATGCCGTCCGGCGGGCGAGGAGCACGAGCAACCCGTCGAGGAGGTCCGGCACCCCTCCGCCCCGCGGCAGCGCCCGGACCGCGGCACGGGCAGCGCGCGTCTGCCGGTCGATGAGCCGCTCGGTCACCGCCAGTCCGCCGTAGGAGGTGACCAGTGACCGCGCCCGAGCCAGCGCGAGCGGGTCGGCGCGGCGGAGGCTCCACAGCGCCTCGAGCTCGGCCCGCGCCGCCTCGGGCGCTCTCAGGAAGGCAGCCACCACCGGGAAGGTGCGCTTGCCCTCCACGAAGTCGCCGTCCGCGCGCTTGCCGCACGCCGGCGTGTCTCCGAAGAGGCCGAGCAGGTCGTCCCGGAGCTGGTAGGCGAGCCCCATGTGCGTGCCCACGCGCTCGAGCTGGGCAAGCAGGGCGCGCGACGCTCCGCCGAGCATCGCCCCCGAGACGAGAGGGGCCACGAAGCCGTAGCGCGCCGTCTTGAGGCGTGCCACCCGCAGGGTCTGGCGGAGGGTCACCTCGCCCAGCGGCGCGTGGCCGAGCTCGATGTCCAGGTACTGGCCGGCGGCAGTCTGCCGGCACACGCCGAGGATGAACTGGACGGCGCGGCTCGCCGAGGCGAGGCGCGAGCCGAGCATGCCCTCGATGGCGCGGGCGAAGAGGTGGTCCCCCACCACCACCGCCAGGTCGGCCCCGACCTTTCCGCCGCCGAGCATCTGGTGGAGCGCCGGGCCCCCGCGGCGGAGGTCCGCCCCGTCGGCGACGTCGTCGTGGATGAGCAGGAAGGTGTGCAGCAGCTCCAGGGCGGCGGCGAAGTGCCAGAGGCTTTCCGGGACCAGCGAGCTGCCCCGGGCCACGCCGTGGCCGAGGGCGATCAGCGCCGGACGGATCCGCTTCGCTGGACGGAGCGCATAGGAACGCGCCTCGGCCATGGCCCGGGTCCATCGCCGGTCGAGGCGCCTCTCCTCCGGAAGATCGAGCAACGCCTCGAGCTTCTCCTCGATGAGGGACTGGACCGTCGGGAGCCAGATGTCGGCCGCGGTGGTCTCGGACGTGAGCGACAGGGCCATGGAGCGGCTCGGAGCAGCGAGCCCTTGCATTAGCCTTGTGCCCATTGTACGTCAAGACCTTGTTCATGGTTTGTTTGATTTTGGTTGCGGCCGGTGTCCTGGGCGGTCTTCCCGTGGATTCGGTCGGCCCGCTCGACGCCGCGCTCGTCGACTCGCACGACCGCCCGGTCCGCCTGGCGGAGTTCCGGGGAAAGCCGCTCGTGCTCTTCTACGAGGACCGGGGCTCGTCCGAGCAGAACGCGCCGCTGAAGCGCGCCCTGCACGACCGGGCCGGACACGGGCCGCTCACCCGCGCCGCGCACGTCCTCGGGGTAGCCAACGTGGCCGCCTACGACTTCTGGCCGGTGCGGGAATTCGCGCTCTCCGCCATCCGCGACATCGAGCGCCGGGACGGCGTCCGCATCCTCGTCGACTGGAGGCGGGCGCTCCTCGCCGCCCCCTTTTCCCTTCCCGACGCCGCCTCGTCGGTCGTGCTCCTCGACGCCGAGGGGCGCTGGGTACACGCCTGGTCCGGCCCGCTGGGAGAGCGGTCGACGGAGGAATTCTTCGAGGCGCTCGGCCGGCTGGTCGAGGGCGCCGCGGCGCCAGCCGGGCCCTGACGGCAATCCCCCCGCCGGTCCAGCGTTGGTCCATACTGGAGGGCGGGAAGGAGGTCCGCGGGGCCCATGGGAATCGGACACGGAATCTTCCTCATCGTCCTCGGCGCGCTCGGCGCGTCCTCGCTGGTGGCCCGGAGAGAGGAGGGCCGCAAGGCGCTCGCCGCCCTCGAGCCCTACCAGGGGTGGATCGGCGTGGCCGCCGTGGTCTGGGGCGCCTGGCGACTCATCCAGCTCCTCCTCTGGTTGCGCCACGGGGAGTGGCTCCTCGGCCTGGTCGACGCCGGGCTCCTGGTCTGCCTCGGGCTCCTGCTCGGCGTGGGCGTCATCAAGAGCTTCCTCAAGGACCCCGCCGGCCAGGAGAACTTCGACAAGCTGGTCGCCCGGCTCACGCCCTACCGCCAGACGCTCGGCGTGGTGGCGATGGTGCTCGGCGGCTTCCTGGTCCTGAGCCGGCTCTTCTAGCGGCCGGGCGCCCGGCCACCCCCCCGGGTGGAGTTGCGCAGCGGGGACGAGGCTGACAGAAACGGTTGGCCTCTGACCGATGCCTTCCCCGCTCCGCATCTCCATCTTCTTCCTCGTCGTCACGCTCGTCGTCGGCGGCGGGCACCTCTACCTCTACCGGCGCCTCTTCCGTGACACCGGCGTCTCGCTGCGCGTCCGGCGCCTGGGGGCGGTGGTGCTCACCTCGCTCGCGCTCTCGCTCGTCTTCGCACGGGTGGTGGCCACCCAGCTCCATTCGCCCGCCGGAGACGCCCTGGCGGTGCTCGCCTGGTCCTGGATGGGGGTGGCGCTCTACCTCGGCCTGGCCCTGGCCGCCTTCCGGGTCGTCTCTCGGGTGACCGAGTGGCGCAGGAGCCGGCGCTCCGGGGGCGCCCCGCTCTCGCCCGAGCGCCGCGTCTTCCTCGCCCGGACCGCGGTGGGGGGAGCCGCGGTGGTCGCCGGCGGCATCGCCTCCTACGGCGTGTGGCGCGCCTTCCAGCCCCCGGACCTCAGGGAGCTGGCGGTCAGGCTCCCCGGGCTGCCCCGCACCCTCGACGGCTTCCGCATCGTCCAGATGAGCGACCTCCACATCGGCGACGTGCTCGGGCGCCCCTTCCTCGAGGAGCTGGTCCGGCGCTGCAACGCGCTGCGCCCGGACCTGGTGGCGGTGACCGGGGACCTGGTGGACGGCACGGTGAAGCAGCTCGGGCCCGCCGTCGCCGCGCTGCGCGGCCTCCGCTCGCGCTCCGGCACCTTCTTCGTCACCGGGAACCACGAGTACTACTCCGGAGACGTCCCCTGGGCGGCGGCGCTGGAGACGATGGACGTCACCGTGCTCCGCAACCGGCACCTGACCCTCGGGGACGCCGGCGGAAGGCTCGACCTGGTGGGCGTCGACGACTACGGGCAGAGGGACCGGCCCCGGGGCTACGACCTGGAGGCTGCCGTCCTCGGCCGGGACCCGGCGCGTCCGGCCGTGCTCCTCGCCCACCAGCCGCGCGGCGTGGAGGAGGCGGTGGCCAGGGGCATCGGCCTCCAGATCTCGGGGCACACCCACGGCGGCCAGATGTTCCCCATCACCGCCCTGGTGGATGCCGCCTACCGCTACTCGGCCGGGCTCTACGCGGTGGGCGATGCGCACGTCTACGTCAGCCGCGGCACGGGATTCTGGGGACCTCCGATGCGCATCGGAAGCCCGCCGGAGATCACCTCCATCACCCTGGTCGCCTGAAGCCCGCCAGCGGCCCCGGGGCCCGTTCAGGCCCCGGCCGCCGGCCGGTCGAGCTCGCCGTGGAGGAAGGCCAGCGTCCGCTCCCAGGCGAGCCTCGTCGGCTCGGGGGCGTACACCTCGGGCCGCTGCTCGTTGGCGAAGGCATGGTCCGCGTCGTACCGGTGGAGCGTGGCCTTCACCTTCGCCGAGACGAGCGCCTTCTCCAGCGCGTCGACGCGGGCCGGCGTCACCCAGCCGTCGCGGTTGCCGAAGTGGCCGAGCACCGACGCCCGGATGCGCCTCACGTCGGCGAGCTCGGGCGGGGGAATGCCGTAGTAGGGAACACAGGCCTTGATCTCGGGCTCGTGGGCCGCCGTGGCCAGGGCCAGCATCCCGCCCATGCAGAAGCCGAGGACGCCCACCCGCCCGCCTGAGCGAGGCCCGAGGGCTTCCACCGCCTCGTGCAGGTCGCGCAGCGCCGCGCGCTTGTCCAGGGCGTCCATCAGCCGCTCCGCCTCCACGGCATCCCGGGTGGTCTTGCCCCGGTAGAGATCCGGGGCGAAGGCCTGGAACCCCGCCGCGGCCAGGCGCCGCGCGACGCCACGGATCTGGTCGGTGACCCCCCACCATTCCTGGATGACGATGACCGCCGGCGCCCCCTCGCCCGGGCCGACCTCGAGATGACCGGGAACCACCTTCCCCGCCGGGGTCCTGAGCTCCGCCATGACGCCTCCCTCCTCGAGCGACCCTACCCGGGCGGCCGGGAGCGGCTCAACGCGTGCGGACGAGCAGGCGGTACGGACCGGCGACCTCGGCCACCGAGAAGTGAGCGTGGAGGTACGCGTCGAGCTCCGAGGAGCCGGGGCGCTGGGAGAGGTTCGGCTCGTAGAACAGCACGTAGCGCCCGGAGAGCACGGCCACCCGGGTTCCCGAGGACTCCAGATCCGCCGCCATCTGAAGCTGCACGTCTCTCCGGTTGGTCAGCCCGGGGTCGAACTGCATCACCCGCGTCCCGCCCGGCCGGTCGGCGAGAAAGTAGAGGTCCATCTCGTTGATGATCGTCCAGCGGTGGTCGGTGCCTCCGACGTAGATCGACTCGCCGGGTCGGGTGTGCTCGGCGAGGAAGGCGAGCACCGTGCGCCGGTTCGCCGCCGCCTCGTCCGGAACCCCGCTCGCGCGGGCCAGACCCGGAAACGCCTCCGGGCGGACGGGCACCCGGAGCGCGCCGGCCCCGAGGACCACCGGAAGCGCGAGGGCGAGCGCCACCGCCACGCGCCTCCCGGCCCGGCCCGGGGCCGTGGCCCAGAGCGAGGCGAGGAGGAGCGCCGGCGGGACCGCATACAGCGCGTGCACCACGTCGGAGCGGCCGAGGAGCTGGGGAAGCACGGCCAGCGAGAGCGCGCCGATGCCCCAGAGCTCGCTCCGGGCGGCCACCCCCGCGGGCGCAGGGCGGAGGACGGCGAGGAGCGCCAGGAGCGGACCGGCCAGGGAGAGCACCACCGCCGCCGGAAACGGGTCGACCAGGAGGGCCGGCAGCCGGACCGGGAGGCCCTCCGGGCGGGTGAGCGCCACGAGGGGCGGGAACGGGAGCAGGCGGGCCGGCTGCACGTGACCGGCCTGCTCGAAGACCACGTCGGAGAGGATGCGCCCCGGGCC
>DASPUU010000143.1:0-21776 GCA_035622755.1 Myxococcaceae bacterium | reverse complement strand
CGACGAGGAACACCGGCAACTCGTCGGCGACCGAGTAGCCGGCCCGGGAGACGCCGAGCCAGAGATTGACCGTCGCCGCCACCAGCCACACCGGCACGAAGATGCGAGCGGCGAGGGCCATGGCCTGCCGGGGCGCCCCTCCCAGCAGCCGGCAAGCCAGGCGAGCTGTTCGAGGCGGACCGGGGGCGTGTCGGAGCGGGCAACCGGAGCGGCCAGGGAGAGCGCGAGGACCGCGGCGAGGCGCGACGGCGCGACGATCATTGTCGTGACCCCCTCTCCCCGGGGGGCTTATATCCCCGTCCCATGAGCTCCGCGTCTCCGCCCCTGCCCGAGGGTCTGTCGCTGGAAGAGCTGTGGATGCCCTTCACCGCCAACCGGGCCTTCAAGCGTGCTCCGCGGCTGCTCGCGGCGGCCTCCGGGGTGCACTACACCGACGTCGAGGGGCGCACCATCCTCGACGGGACGGCCGGGCTGTGGTGCGTCAACGCCGGGCACTGCCGGCCGGCCATCGTCCAGGCCATCCAGAAGTCCGCGGCGACCCTCGACTTCGCGCCCGGCTTCCAGATGGCACACCCCGGGAGCTTCGAGCTGGCGCAGAGGCTGGCCGCGCTCGCTCCCGGTGATCTGGACCACGTCTTCTTCGCCAACTCCGGCTCGGAGGCGGTGGACACCGCCCTGAAGATCGCCCTGGCCTACTTCCAGTCACGCGGCGAGCCGAACCGCGTCCGCCTCGTTGGGCGCCTGCGGGGCTACCACGGCGTGGGTTTCGGCGGCATCAGCGTCGGAGGCATCGAGTCGAACAAGAAGGCCTTCGCCGCCCAGCTCCTCCCGGCGGTGGACCACATTCCCCACACCCATGACCTCCAGCACAACGCTTTCGCGCGGGGCCAGCCGGCCTGGGGCGCCCACCTGGCCGATGCGCTCGAGGAGCTCGTCGCCCGGCGCGGAGCCGGGACCATCGCCGCGGTCGTCGTCGAGCCGATGGCCGGGTCGACCGGGGTGCTCATCCCGCCCAAGGGCTACCTCGAGCGACTGCGCGCCCTCTGCGACCGGCACGGCATCCTCCTCGTGTTCGACGAGGTGATCACCGGCTTCGGACGCCTCGGCGCGCCCTTCGGGGCGACCTACTTCGGCGTCCAGCCGGACATGATGACCGTGGCCAAGGGCATCACCAACGGCGCCGTCCCGATGGGGGCGGTGGTGGTCCGCAAGGGCATCTATGAGAGCGTGGTCAACGCGTCCGCCGAGTCGGGCATCGAGTTCTTCCACGGGTACACCTATTCCGGGCACCCGCTCGCCTGTGCCGCCGGGCTGGCCACGCTCGAGCTCTACCGCAAGGAGGGCCTGTTCGAGCGGGCGGCAAAGCTCGCCCCGATGTGGGAGGCGGCGGTGCACTCGCTGCGCGGGCTGCCCAACGTCATCGACGTGCGGAATCTCGGCCTGGTGGCGGGCATCGAGCTCGCCGCCCGGCCTGGAGCCCCGGGCGCGCGGGGCATGGAGACCCTGGCGGAGTGCTTCCGGGGTGGGATCCTCGTCCGCGTCACCGGCGACATCATCGCCCTGTCACCGCCGCTGATCATCGAGAAGGCGCAGGTCGAGCAGCTGCTGGACGTGCTCGGGGGGGTGCTGAAGCGCCTGACCTAGGCGAGCCAACACCGGCGGCCAGGCTCGCTGCTGGTGCGCCGCGTGTCCAGCCAGTCCGCTTCCGCGCTGTGCCCCGTCCACCCCGCCGCACGCATGTCGTGCGGCGGAATGGACGGGACACGGTTCTAACGCCTCGGCGTCAGCCGATGGCCGCGCTCAGGAGGCCTTTGCGGCGGCGGCTCCGCCCGTCACCTGCTTGGCGAAGGAACGCGCCCTGAACGCGAGCACGAGCAGGATCACCCCGTAGATGATGGCATAGGCTGCCAGCAGCCAGAGCACGGCGAGCATCCCGGCTCCGGGGCTGTACATGAGGAGCACTCCGAAGACGACCGATGCCAGCCCGGCGAGGATGAGCAGCCATTCGTTGTCGATCTCCTTGCGGAGCCGAATCCCGGCGGAGATCTCCAGGACCCCTCGCACGATCGCCCAGGCGGCAATGTAGAAGAGCAACACGATGGCGGTGATGCCCGGCTCCATGAAGGTCAGGATGCCGGCCCCGATTCCCGCCAGCCCGAAGAGCAGCAGGACCCACCAGTGCTCGCTGAGCTTCCGCCCTTCGATCGCCGTCCAGATGGCCAGGACGCCGTCGACCAGGGCGTAGATGCCGAACACCAGGACCAACGTGGCGAGAGAGATCTGTGGCTGGGCATAGGTCAGCACACCGAATGCGATCGCCACGATCCCGCGCAGAAGGACCCTCCACCAGGCACGCTTCAAGGTCTCGGCCAGGTGCTGTGCAATTCCATTCATGACGTCCTCCCATCACCATCTGAATGTCGTCATGTGAAGGTCGTCACCCTCGACGGGGCGCCGCGGGTGGACGGCAGGCGCTCCCTCCCTCCTTCTGGTTCGCGCCGGCCGGCGAGAGTCCACCCGGTCGGTGCGACTGTCAACGGCGCCGGCATGCGCACCGCGTCAGTGTGACGCGGACACGCCGCAGCGCTCGTCCAACGGCTGTCACAGGATCGCCACGGCTCAGCGCTGCGCCGCCGCTTTCGGCACGTAGACGAAGTCGTACTCGGGCGCGTACGTCTTTCCGCCGTCCGTCGATCCCTGGCTGAACTGGCGCACCCTGCCTCCGGGCAGCCGGGAGAAGGTCAGCTTGCGCTGAAGCGGCTTGCCGTCCTGCCCGGGGCCGTCCGAGACGAGGCGCATCTCGCCCTCCTCGAGGTGCCCGTGGAAGAAGATGGGCACACCCTGGGCGTCGACCCAGTACTGCTCCCACCGCCTGAGCGCCGGGTTCCAGATGTTGAAGCTCTTTCCCTCGTTGCCGCTCTGGCCCCGCCAGCTCTCCAGCACCACGCAGTCGGCGAGGATACGCTCGATGCGGCTGGTCCCCACCGGGTTGCCGGCCTGGTCGAAGACGCTCCACTCGCCGATCCAGAAGTCGAACTGCCGGTAGGGCGAGGCGGCGCCCTCGGCGACGCAGGGCGCGCGGTTGATCTCCAGCTGCGCGGCGAGCTTCCGGAACCGCGCATCGTCCAGCAACCCGGCGAAGGCCTTCTCCCGGGCCGCCGGGGGCCCCGGCGGAAAGAATCCCTGCCCGGCCACCGCTTCGAGAAGCGCCAGCGCCCGGTCCGCATGCCCGGCCAGGGCCTCGGCCTGTGACTGCTGGTACTGCACCACCTGCGGGTAGAAGCCCATCGACTTGGCCATTTCCAGCGGGGGGATGGCCTCTGCCCCCTGCCCGAGCTGGACCAGCGAGCGGCCGAGCCGGAACCACGCCCTGGCCTGCCCGGGCTCCGCCGCGGTGAGCTGCCGGTAGGCCTCGGCCGACGCCGCCCAGTCCTGCCTCTGGTAGGCGGCATCGGCCTGCTGGGGGGTGGGCGCCTCGGCCAGGACGAGGGCCACCCAGGACAGGGCGAGCACGGAGTGCACGGTCGACTCCTACGTTCTCGACCCCTCGGAGAACGAGGACAGCGCATCTCACCCGGCCGTTGCAAGACCCGGCCGGCCGCGTCCGGCCGGTGGCCACCCCCGGGCCCCGGGCGACGCCCGCTACTCCTCGTCCCCGCGCAGCTTGGCGAGCACGTTCAGGTCCTCGAGCGTCGTCGTGTCACCGGTGGTCTGCTTGCCGGCGGCCACGTCCCTGAGCAACCGGCGCATGATCTTCCCGGAGCGCGTCTTGGGAAGCGCCTCGGCGAATCGGATCTCGTCCGGCTTGGCGATGGCGCCGATCTCCTTGATCACGTGCGCGGAGAGCTGGGCCTTTACCTCCGGCGTCGGCTCGACGCCCTTCTTGAGAGTCACGAAGGCCACCAGCGCCGTGCCCTTGAGCTCGTCCGGCCGCCCCACCACCGCCGCCTCGGCCACCCGCCCCTCGGAGACGAGCGCGCTCTCCACCTCCGCCGTCCCCAGGCGGTGGCCGGCGACGTTGACCACGTCGTCCACCCGGCCCATCACCCACAGGTAGCCGTCGGTGTCGATGCGGGCGCCGTCGCCGGTGAAGTACAGGCCGGGGATCTCGCTGAAGTAGTTCTTCACGTACCGGTCCGGGTCGCCGTACACGGTGCGCAGCATCGCCGGCCAGGGCTTGGTGATGAACAGCTTGCCGCCCTGCCCCTTCTCCACCGGCTTCCCGTCCTTGCCCAGCACGGCCGGGTGGATGCCCGGGAACGGCAGCGTGGCGCTGCCCGGCTTGGTGGGGGTGGCGCCCGGGAGCGGCGTGACCAGGATGCCCCCCGTCTCGGTCTGCCACCAGGTGTCGACGATGGGGCACCGCCCGCCGCCGATGGTGTCCCGGTACCACATCCAGGCCTCGGGGTTGATCGGCTCGCCGACCGTGCCCAGGAGCCGGAGCGACGACATGTCGTGCTTCTTCGGGTGCTCGTCCCCGAGCCGCATGAAGGCCCGGATGGCGGTGGGAGCGGTGTAGAGGATGGTGATCCGGTGCCGCTCGATGTTGTCCCAGAAGCGGTCCGGCCCCGGCGTCACCGGCGCCCCCTCGTAGAGAAAGGACGTGGCGTGGTTCATGAGCGGGCCGTAGACCACGTAGCTGTGGCCGGTGACCCAGCCCACGTCGGCGGTGCACCAGTAGACGTCCTCGTCGCGGAGGTCGAAGACCCAGCGGGTGGTGAGCGAGACGTAGACCGAGTAGCCGCCGGTGGTGTGCAGCACCCCCTTCGGCTTCCCGGTGGACCCGGAGGTGTAGAGGATGAAGAGCGGGTGCTCGCTGTCCACCCACTCCGGCTCGCTGGTCGCCGGCTGCGACGAGACGAGCTTGTCCCAGGCCACGTCCTTGGGGCCCAGCTGGACGGGATTCTTGGTCCGGGTGAGGACCACCACCTTCTCCACCGTCGGCATGTGGGGCATGGCGGCATCGACGTTGGCCTTGAGCGGAACCACCCCGCCCTTGCGCCAGCCACCGTCGGCGGTGAGCAGCACCTTCGCCCCGGCGTCGTTCATCCGCTCACGGACGGCCTCCGAGGAGAAGCCGCCGAAGACGAGGTTGTGCACCGCGCCGATGCGCGCGCAGGCGAGCATGGCCACCGCCGCCTCGGGAACCATGGGGAGGTAGATGCCGACCCGGTCGCCCTTCTTGACGCCCAGGGACTTCAGGCCGTTGGCCAGCCGGCAGACGTCCGCGTGCAGCTGGCGGTAGGTGAGCTTGCGGACGTCGCCCGGCTCGCCCTCGAAGAGGATGGCCGTCTTGTCCCCGTACTTCTCGAGGTGCCGGTCGACGGCGTTGTAGCAGAGGTTGGTGGTGCCCCCGAGGAACCACTTGGCGTGCGGCGCCTTCCACTCCAGCACCGTCTTGAACGGGGTCTTCCAGGAGAGCTCCTCCTTGGCCCGGGCTCCCCAGAAGCCCTCCGGGTCCTTGGCCGCCTGGTCATAGAGCTCCTGGTACTGCTTCAGCGACCGGATGTGGGCCTTCTGCGCGAAGGCTGGCGAAGGCGGGAAGACGCGCGCTTCGTGTGAGACGGAGACGATGTCTGAGGTGGTGCTTTCGGACATGGCAGACTCCTCGGGCTTTACGACGGGCACTCCGACGGCAGGGGACAGGCCGGCGGAACGCAGAGAGCGGCTGAGTAGCTCAGCCAGAGCTGGCAGTTGCAGCTCACCGGGCTGGCGGCGACGTAGTTGATGGTCAGCACCCCGCCGAAGGTCGACGAGGTGGTGCTCGACGCCACCAGGTGCACGCTGACGAAGTTGAGCTGGCACACCTCGGCGTTGCCGGGGAGCACCGGGTTGGAGGCCGTGCCGTCCGCGTAGAACTGCTGCGTGTTGAACTGGTAGTAACCGACCAGCTGCACTGGAAGGCAGGTCGAGTCGGCGTGCTGGATGTAGGCCAGGCGCACGTAGTCCCCGAAGCTCTCGAAGGCGGTCTGGATGGCGATGGCCCCGCCGGAGGCGAGGCCACAGTCGTCGCGGAGGACGTCGGCCGGCGTCGAGGTGAGCGCGTACTCGCCCGACTCCAGATCGTGCACCCGCCCGCACGCCGAACCGGCAGCGAGCAGCACGGCGGCGAGGTGAGGACGCGGGCGCACGACCGGCGCCGAGGATAGGGAGAAGCGCCCGGGCCCGGCAATGGCTAGTCTTCGGGCCTTGCCCACCCTGGTCGCCCTCCTCGTCCTCGGCGCGCTGGTGCTGGTGCACGAGCTCGCGCACCTGGTCGCGGCGCGCGCAATCGGTGCGCGAGCGCTGGTCTTCCGCATCGGGCTCGGGCCACCCCTGCTGGCGTTTCGCGCCGGCGGCCAGCGCTGGGTGCTGGGAGCGGTCCCCTTGGGGGGCTGGCTCCAGCTCGAGGGAGAGGACCCCTACCGGGCACCGGGCCCCCGGAGCGGCACGCCCTTCACCCGGCTCGGCACCGCGCGCCGGGCCCTGGTCCTCCTGGCCGGTCCGGCGGCCAGCCTCCTCCTCGGTCTGGCGGTGCTCACCGTCCTCCATGCGCACGGGACGTACCGCCCGGTCCCGATGACGGTGGGAAGCGTGGAACCCGGCTCGGAGGCAGCGCGCGCCGGGATCCGGCCCGGTGACCGGATCCTCGCCGTGGACGGCACGCCCGTCGCGCGCTGGGGCGCCCTGGTGCAGGCGCTCGCCGACCGCGCCGGCCGGCCGGCCCGCCTGTCCATCCGCCGGGTCGACGCCGACCTGGTGGTGGTGGTCCAGCCGACGGTCGATGGCAGCGGGAGGGGCCGCATCGGCGTCGACGAGCAGTATGCCTTCGTCCGCGAGCCGTTCGGGCCGGCGCTGGGGGCTGCCTTCCACCATGCCGGCCGGCTGCTCCGGCAGACGGCGTCCTGGGCGGCCTCGTTCGTCCGGTCGACCGACGGACCGGGAGCGGCGGCGTCGCTCCTCCGCCGGGTCGGCGCCGTGCAGAGTGCCGACGCCGCCGCCCGGGCGCTCGCGGCGGCGAGCCTGGCGCTCGGGCTCCTCTACCTTCTCCCCCTACCGTCCCTCGACGGGGGCCGGCTCCTGCTCGTCCTCTGGGAGCGCCTCCGCGGCCGCCCGCTCGACGCGCGGATCCAGACCGGGCTCCAGCTCCTCAGCCTCCTCCTGGCGGTGGTGGCCCTGGGCTGGGTGGCCGGCCACGAGCTCCACCAGGTCCTCGACGCCGCCCGCCGCGCCCCCTGATGCCTCAGGGCCCGAGGCCCACCCACTCCTCGCCGTCCTGGTAGGTCTCGCGCTTCCAGATGGGCGCCTGCTGCTTGAGCTGCTCGATGGCGAACCGGCAGGCCTCGAAGGCCTCCGAGCGGTGGGGCGCGGCGGCAGCGATGACCACCGCCACGTCTCCGGGCTCCAGCACTCCCACCCGGTGGACGATGGCCAGCCGCGCTCCCGGCCAGCGCCGCTCGGTCTCGCTCCCGACCTCGGCCAGGACCCGCTCGGCCATGGCCGTGTACGCCTCGTAGGTCAGCCGGAGGACCTGGCGTCCCCGGCTCTCGCCGCGCACCACCCCGGTGAAGGTGACCAGCCCGCCGCGGGCCGCGTCCCGGACCGCCCCCACCACCTCGTCCAGGGTCGGCGGCCGGTCGACCACCCGGAACAGGCCCGCCCCGCCGGCCACCGGCGGGATGAGTGCCACCTCCGCTCCCTCCGGCACGGGCTCGTCCAGTCCGGCGAAGGTCTGGTTCACCGCCACTCTCAGGTGGGGCAGCAGCGGGACCAGCGAGGGGTGGCGCGCCGACAGCTCGGCGAGCAGCGCCCGCACCGTGGCCGGGGCGGCGAGCCCGGCGAGCCGCTCCTCGGCGAGCCCGGCGCGCTCCCGGGCGGCAGCGAAGTAGAGGACGGTCAAGGCCACGGCGGAGACTAGAACTCGAAGGCGAGGCCGAAAGTCCAGAAGTTGGCGCTCAGGTTCAAGCCGTTCCCGCCGAAGTTGTTCACCCAGTTCACGTCGAACTCGCCGAACAGGTAGAAGTGGTAGATGCCCGAGTCCTCGCGCGCCTCCCGCGCGTACTTGGGATCGAGGAAGTCGAGCTGGAGAGCGAGGCCGAAGATCGAGCCCAGGCCCCATTTCACGCCCGAGCCCGAGTTTCCGTTCACCACCTCCACCGACCCTCCCTTGCGCGTCCACCACGGCTCGCACACCAGCCCGGCCTCGACGTAGGGGACGAAGGGAATGTGGTACCGGCTGGCGAGCACGTCGTAGCGGTAGACGGCCATCACCTGGATGGGAAGCACCATTAGCCCGGTGGCCTCGGCGGAGGGGCTTCCGTCCGAGAGCGTGGCCTTGGCGTACTTCTCTCCGTAGAGGATGGAGAACCCGATGCCGAACCAGCCGTATCCGCGCCAGAAGGAGTGGTCGACCTCGCCGCCGCCGACCAGCATCGCCGAGTTGCCGAAGGTCTGGACGTACGGGTCCTGGGTCATCCCCGGGGCCTTGCCCACCTCCGGCTGGTAGAAGCCGAGCTTGAACTCGAGGATGGTGGTGTTGGGGAGGGTCCTCGGCACGTCGCTCTGGGCGAGCGCAGGCAGCGAGACGGAGAGCGTCGCCAGGAGGGCGGCTCGGCTCACCCCCGCCTCCGCACCAGTGCCAGGATGGCCACCGCCGCGACGGAGAGGCCGGAGAGGGCGCCGCCGGCCGCGGTGCAGCCGCCGGTGTCCTGTCCTCCGTCATCGACGTAGTTGGCGTAGAAGCCGTAGGTGACCACCGGCTCCCCCTCCACCGGGGTCGACGGCGCGCTGATGTTGCTCGCCTCGTCGATGCTGTAGCCGCGCACCAGGTAGACCGTGCCGTTGGTCAGGTTGTTGATGGTCAGCGAGCCGCTGTTGGCGCTGATGTTGCCTCCCACCCCGATCCAGGTGGGGGTGCCGCCGTCGGTGGGATTCACCGTGAACTCGACGTTGAAGAACTGCACGTCGCTGATGTCGGTGCTGCTGCCGGTGGCGGTGATGCCCACGCTCAGCTTGCTGTCCAGCGGAGTCACCGAGAGGAGGGGGGGCGGGGGCGAGATGTTGTCGTAGCGGATGGAGAGCGAGGAGGCCTGGGCCACCGTTCCGTCGCAGGAGCCCGTTCCGCTGCGGCTGGTGACCGAGGCGCAGAGATAGTTGGTGAAGTCCACGTTCGCGCCGCAGGCGTTGGAGGTGAACGAGGGCAAGGTGTTGAAGGCGAAGCTGTACGTCCCGCTGGTCGTCCCGTTCTGGAGGTCCCCCGCCTGCACCGTCTGGACGACCACGTCCGGGGGGGAGTTGGTGGTGCTCGGCGCCGAGCCGCAGGTGGTGCTCGCGGTCACCCAGATCTGCATCGCATTGCACGCCGCGGTGAGATTGGTCCCGGTCCAGGCCCCGGCCACGTTGTTCCCGCAGCCGCTGGCATTCAGCGCCACCGGGTTGCCGCTCACGGTGAGGACCAGGGTCTGGGCCATCCCGCACACGGGGGTCAGGAGGAGGGTCACGAGGAGGAGGCGCATGGGGGGCGCGGGGGAGATAGCAAGGCCGGGGCCACCGTGTCCCCTGGGCTTTGGCGGGTCCCGGCGCCCTCGGCTGCGCCACCCGTGCAGCGCCGGGGTGCCGGTCCGTGTCAATTTGTCACTCCCTCACTGGACGGCACGGGCCATCAGCGCCTCGCCGGCGGCGACCAGGGCCCCGGCCAGCACCCGGGGCCCGTCGAGCGCAGCCACCAGCTCGAGGGCATCCGGCCGTCCCGCCCACGCCCGGACCCGGCCCACCAGGATGGCCGGATTCTCGACGACCAGCATCGGCATCGGGTAGACCCGTTCGCCCGGAGCGTCGAGCACCTGGACTCCGGGGGCCCCCCGGAGCGCCTCTCGCGCCTCGGATGGGGAAAGCCCGCGCGCCAGGGTGATGCCCAGGCAGACGAGCACGCCGTGGAACACCGGGACGAGCAGCGCCGTACCGTCCAGGGGAGGCGCGCCCGCTCCGAAGAGGAGCGTCGTCTCCGCGCGCCAGCTCAGCTCCTCGAGCGTGCCCCCGCTGGCCTCGCTGAACGGCCCGACCTGGGGGACGACGTTGAAGGCCAGGCGGTGCGGGAAGTGGGTGGGCTCGAGCACGCGGCCGGAGAGGAGCTGGGTGGTGGACTGAGCCAGCTCCCGGATGCCCCGGGTGCCGGCGCTGGCCGCGCCGAGGAGGGCCGTCACCCGGACGGCGGTGACCGGAGCGCTCTTGCGCAGGGGCTCCACCGCGCGCAGGACACCCAGGGCGGTGGGGCCGGGAACGCGCACCAGCCGTCCGGTGAAGGGTCGCTCCAGACCGTCTCCAGGAAATCCCGGGGCGGCCAGGGGAATGCCGACGTCGGAGAGAAACGCCCGGCTGGCGTCCACCACCCAGGCTCCGGCCTTCTGAGCCTCGGGCGCCAGCCCGCGGGCGACCTCCGCCGGGGCGGCGAGCAGCACCAGCGCCTGTCCGCGGAGCGCCTCCGAGGACGCGGCCTCGACCTCCAGCGTCTCGTTCCCGTAGCCGACCTCCTCACCGGCCGAGCGTTCGCTGGCCAGGGCGGTGACCTGGCCGGGGGGGTGGCCGGCCTCGGCCAGCGCGGCCAGCACCTCCCGGCCGACGAGGCCAGTCGCTCCCACCACCGCCACCCGCGCCGACCTATCCATGCGTGTCCTCCCCGCCGCGGATTCGCGCCGTGGGCGCCGGCCCGGGAAGCGGCGGAAACCGTGGGTTGCGCTCCGCCTCGGATGCGCGGAGATAGTGAGGCTCGAGCGCAAAGAGCGTCTCGGCCACGAAGGTCTCCGGGATGCGGGCCAGCCGCGCCAGCGCCCAGGCGGAGGGCACCGCCGGCCCGGCGAGCAGCTGCGGCCCGGCGGCGCCGGCGGCGAGCAGGATGTCCCGGTGTTCCTCCACCGCCGGTCCGAGGGTGCGTGCGTCCGGGTTGGCGGCAAGCGCGGCGCCCAGCTGCGCCGGCGTCCACGCCTCCTCGGGGCCCTCGGCCACCACCGAATCCCCCTGATGACGGTAGCGCCCCACGTAGAGCTCCCCCTTGCGGGCGACCATCGCCGCCAGCAGCGAGGGACCGGCCGGGCCCTCCAGGGCCAGCGCCGCCAGCGACGAGGCCCCCCCCACCGGACGGCGGTGCGCGTAGGCCAGGGCCTTCACCGTGGCCAGCCCGATGCGCAGCCCGGTGAAGGAGCCCGGGCCGAGACCCACCGCGTAGCCGGTCACGTCGGAGAGCGAACGGCCGTGCCGGCGGAGCAGATCGACCAGCGCGCCGGGGAGCATCTCGCTCTGCTTGCGGGGCGGGGGGTGCATCTCGAAAGCGACCAGCTCTTGCCCGGGGGCCACCAGGGCCAGGGAGAGCGTCAGCGTGGAGGTGTCCAGGGCGACGAGCACGGGGTGGTGACCCTCATCCCATGTCCCGCCGCGGCGTGGGTTGCAAGAGCTCAGGGGGGGCAGGCGGTGAGCCGGACCCGCACCACCCCCCGTCCGACCATTCCCAGCTCCCGGGCGGCCGTCTCGGAGACATCGATGATGCGGCCGGCGGTGAAGGGACCGCGGTCATTGATGCGCACCTGGACCGACTTCCCCGACTCCACCACCGTGACCCGGACGCAGGACCCGAAGGGGAGCGAGGGATGGGCGGCGGTCAGCGTTCCCGGGCGGAGCACCTCGCCGCTGGCCGTGCGGTGGCCGTAGAAGCCAGGCCCGTAGAACGACGCGTCCCCCTCCTCCACCTCGCCCCGGTCCGGCCGCGGAGCGTGGCTGCACCCGAGCACGACCCAGAGGAGCCACGCGGCCGGCCGTCCCACACGGAGCGGCTCCCTCACATCAGGAGGCGGGCGATGTCGTTCTTGAAGACGGCGATCATCAAGAGCACGAGCATCGCCAGCCCGAAGAGGTTGGCGATCTCCCGGGCCCGGAGCGGGATCGGCCGGCGGCGGATCCACTCCCAGAAGGTGGAGAGCAGGCCGAACCCGTCCAGCACCGGGATGGGAAGCAGGTTGAGCAGGCCGAGGTTGATGGAGATGACGGCCATCATGCCCAGGAAGTGGTCCAGCCCGGCCTGGGCGCTCTGCGAGGCGATGCTGTAGAGCATGATCGGCCCGCCCAGGTTGCTGAAGGGCACCTGTCCGGTGAGCAGGAGCCCGAGCCCCATCCCCACCTTGACGATGGTGTCGCCGACCATGCGGAAGGACGCGACCAGGGCAGGACCCGGCCCGAGGCGAACCCTGTCCAGCGTGGCGCGCTCACCGACGAGGATGGCCTGACGCTCGCCCTGGTAGCCCTCCAGGGGGAGGAGGATGCCGAGGTCGAGGAGCTTCACCTCCCGGCCATAGACGTCCCGGTCGCTGACCGCTGCCTGCTGCACCTGCGACGAGCGCTCCGCCCCGGCGTGGAGCCAGGTGAGCTGGAACGGCGCGTCCCGCAGCGCATGCAGCTTCAGCCGGAACAGGGTCGAGGAGACGATGGGGCGCCCGTCCAGGGCGACCAGCCGGTCGCCGGCAACGAGGCCCGCCCTCTCCCCCGGGGTCCCGGGAAGCACCCGGCTCAGGTAGAGATCGGGGAGCTCCACGCCCAGCACCCGGAGGCCCTCTCCGGCCTGCCGCGGAACCTCGACCTGGATGCGCTCCGGCGTCACCGCCTCCACGCCCGGAAGGTCGAGCGGTGCCCGCCGCAGCGCCTCGACCCGGACGACGTCGCCCCGGGAGGCGCTCAGGAGCCGTTCCAGGGTGGGAAGGTCCGGCACCGGGCTCCCGTCCACCGAGACGATGCGGTCGAAGGTCCGCAGCCCGGCGCGCTCGGCGGCGCTGCCGGTGAGAACACCGACCAGCGGAGCCCGTCGCTCGGCGGCGACCCCGAGCTTGCCGGGCCCGGGCCGCGTCGTCCCCTCGTCGGCGCGGGCGGTGACCAGCCTCAGCCGCACGGTCTGCCCGCCGCGGTCCAGGACGAGCGACACCTCCTTGCCGCCCTTGTTCTCCAGCGCCTGCTGGAGCTGCGCGAAGGTGTGCACCGCGGTCCCGTCGACGGAGGTGATCAGGTCACCCACCCGGACCCCGGCTTCGGCGGCGGGCATCCCGGGCTCGAGCGCCATCACCCGCGAGGAGGTCTGCGGGAAGGCCAGGAACATGACCAGGTAGACGAGCACCGGAAACCCGAGGCTCGCCGCCGGACCGGCCCCGACGATGAGCGCGCGTTTCCAGGGGGCCTGGGCGAGGAAGCCCCGCGCCTCGTCGCCGGGAGCTGAATCGTCGCCGACCTCGCCGGCCATCTTCACGTAGCCGCCGAGGGGGATGGAGGCCACCTGGTACTCGGTCTCCCCCCGGGTGAAGCCGAGGAGGCGGGGGCCGAACCCGATGGAGAACCGGGTCACCTTGACGTTCAGCCCCTTGGCGGCCAGGAAGTGCCCCAGCTCGTGCACGAAGATGAGCACGCTGAGCAGGACGATGAAGGAGACGATCCCCTGCATGGGTCCAAGGAGCGTAACCGCCGCGACCGCCCCGGACAATGCGCCTCTTTCGACGGGGACTTAGGCCGTCCCGCGGACGACGGAGAGGTAGAGGTAGACCACCGGCGCATTGAAGAGCAGCGCGTCCACCCGGTCGAGGATCCCGCCGTGGCCGGGGATGAGGACGCCGGAGTCCTTCGCGCCGAAGGCGCGCTTGAGCATCGACTCGCACAGGTCCCCGAGCGGGCCGAAGATGCCGCCGGCCAGTCCGAGCACGATGCAGTCCATCGGCTGGAGAACCGGGAACACGAGACGGGCGACGAACAGGCCGCCCACCGAGCCGACGAAGCCGCCGACGAACCCCTCCCAGGTCTTGTTCGGGCTCACCGCCGGATAGAGCCGGTGGCGGCCGAGCGCCCGGCCGGCGAAGTAGGCGCAGGTGTCGTTGGCCCAGGTGATGACCAGCGCGGCGATGACCCAGGCCAGGCCGTCCGGACCGGCCCTGAGGGCAGCCACCGGGGCGAGGCCCGCTCCGCAGTAGACCGTTCCGGTCACGGCCTGCGCGGTCCGGCCAGGCGCCTCGGCCGCCCGGCCGCGCAGGAGCGCGTCGATCCACGCCGCGTAGAACACCGCGGCCACCACCCACAGCGCCGGGCCGGCGAAGCCGCGGGGCGACGCGGTGGCCAGCAGCGGGAGCACGAAGGCGCCGAGGATGCTCGCCCCCTGTGCCGGCCCGATCTGTCCAGCGGTGAGCTGCGCGTACTCCAGCGCGCAGGCCGCGGCCGCCACCGCCACCAGCCCCCCCGTCCAGAAGCCGCCGAGCGCGAGCAGGATGAGCACCGCCGGGAGCAGCGCCAGCGCGGTGACCACGCGCACCACCAGGTTCCGGTTCCGCTCGTTCACTTGGGGAGCTGCGCCGAGGTCAGGCCGAAGCGCCGCTCGCGATGCTGGTACTCCGCCACGCAGGCCAGGAAGTGGTGCGCGCGAAACTCGGGCCAGAGCGTGTCGGTGAAGATGAACTCCGCATAGGCCGATTGCCAGAGCAGGAAGTTGGACACCCGGTGCTCCCCGCTGGTGCGGATGACCAGGTCCACGGGAGGCAGGGGAGCCGTCCACAGCTGGGCGGAGAAGGCCTCCGGGGTCAGCGGCCGGTCGGGTAGCGTGCCCGCCCGGGCGGCGGCCACCAGCCGGCTGGCCGCGGCGACGATCTCCTCCTGGCCACCGTAGGACAGCGCGAGGGTCAGGACCATTGCCCGGTTGCCGGCGGACTCCGCCCGGAGTGCCTCGAGGGTCGTGCGCACCATGCGCGGCAGCCGGTCCAGCTCGCCGACGGCGTTGAGCCGGATGCCGTTGTCGAGGATCTCCTTGCGTTCCTTGTCCAGGTACTCGCGGAGGAGATCCATCAGGCCGGCCACCTCCTCCATCGGGCGTGACCAGTTCTGCGAGGAGAAGGCGTAGAGGGTGAGCGCCTGGATTCCCATCCGCCGGGCGGCGCGGGTCACTTCGCGCACGCTGTTGCTCCCCTCCCGGTGTCCCTCCAGCCGGGGCAGCCCGCGCTCCTCGGCCCAGCGCCCGTTCCCGTCCATGATGATGCCCACGTGCCCGGGCAGCGGTCGCTCCTTCACCTGTGCCTCGAGGGCGGCGAGCGACGGGATGGTGGACATGGCAGCGGCGCACCATAGGGGCGACTGCACCGCCCGTCCACGGATCGCACTGCGCCGGCTGGCCGCGTCCCGACCACGGACGTGCGGCGAGGAGCAAGCCGCGCGCCGTGCGCCGACCGCCCTCTCCGCCCCGGGTCCGCGCCCCGCGCTGCGGCCCTGCGCCCGCGGGTCCGCGGGCTCCGGGACGCGGCCTCCGCCCCCCCGGTTGCCTCGCGCTACCGCTCGCCCGGCGCGCCGCCGGGCTCGTTCCACAGGGCGATGCCGCCCAGCAGCCCCGCCTCGTTGGAGACGATCTTCACGTGCGACGGAAGGGACACCTTGATGTGCTTGGCGTTGCCGCCGCCGAGGTAGAGAAAGCGGGGGTTGAAGATGGGCTCCACCTGCGCGATGACCCGCGCCACCCGGCGGTTCCACTTCTTCTTCCCCACCTTCTCCAGCGCGCCCTTGCCGATGTACTCCTCGTAGGTCTTCCCGTTCCGGAACGGGTGGTGGGCGAGCTCGATGTTCGGCACGTAGCGCCCGTCGATGAAGAGCGCGCACCCCATCCCGGTCCCGAAGGTGAGCGCCATCTCCACGCCCTTGCCCTTCACCACGCCGAACCCCTGGACGCCGGCGTCGTTGATCACCCGCGCCGGCCGCCCCAGGGCGCGGCTCAGCTGCCGGGCGAGCGGGAAGCCGAGCCAGCGCGGATGAAGGTTGTGCGCGGTCTTGGTCACCCCGTCCAGGCACACGCCGGGGAAGCCGACGGAGATGCGCTCGTACTCGCCCAGCGGAGAGACGAGTCTCTCCAGCGCCCGCAGCACGGCGCTCGGGGTGGCCGGCCGCGGCGTCTCCACCCGGACCCGGTCGGTGAGCGGCTTCCCCTCCGGCCCGACGATGAGCGCCTTCAGTCCCGTGCCTCCGATGTCGATGCACAGGGTCCGCGGGGTGGCGGGCGCGGCGGCAGGTTCGTCCATCGGGGGGATCCTCCGCACGGCATGCCCCCGGGTGGCAAGGACTTCCGCGCGGGCCGGGCGTTTGACCCGTCCGGCAGCGACTCCCTAGGATCGTCCGGGCCTTCCACCCGGCATGCCGCCCAAAGTCATCGGTCCATACCGAGTCCTCGAAACGCTCGGCAGTGGCGGGGCGGGGACCGTCTACCGGGCGCTGGACCGCCGTACGGGCGAGCCGGTGGCCCTCAAGCTCCTCTCCACCGGTCCGGCGCTCGACCCCCGGGCGGCGCGGCGTCTGGCCCGGGAGTTCGAGACGCTGTCCGAGCTCTCCCACCCCAACGTGGTGAAGGTCTTCGACACCGGCGTCCACCATGGCTACCCGTACCTGGCCATGGAGCTGGTGGACGGGCTGACGCTGCGGAACTACCTCGACCTCGACGCGCCCGGGACACCGAGGCCGCGGTCCACGCCCCCCCAGCCGGCCCCCGCCGTCCCCTGGGAGGACAGCGACACCGGGGAGTGGAGTGGCCCGCGGCCGTTCACGGTCTCCCAGCTCGCCGAGGAGCCGCCCAGCGACGAGGCCGGCTTCGGCACCGGACCGGCGAGCGTCCGCGCCCTGGCCGACGCGGCCGACGAGCCGGACACCCACGAGTCGCGCGACGTCTCGCTCCCCTACGAGCTGGAGCCCCCGGGAGAGATTCCCACCCTTCCCGCGGCGCCGCCGGTGGACACCGCCCAGCTCAACCGCCCGGAGCGGACCGCCCGCCTGCGCGACGCGCTGCTCCAGCTCTGCGACGCGCTCTCCTACGTGCACGGCCACGGCCTGGTCCATCGCGACCTCAAGCCGAGCAACGTCATGGTCGACGAGGACAGGGTGGTCCGGCTGATGGACTTCGGGCTGGCCAAGTTCCTCGCCGAGGACGGGGCGGTGACCGCCGGCGGACGGCTGGTGGGAACGTTTCGCTACATGTCGCCGGAGCAGATCCTCGGTGAGCAGGTGGATCCGCGCGCCGACCTGTACAGCCTGGGAGTCATCCTCTACGAGCTGCTCACCGGTCGGCCCCCCTTCGACGCGCGGACGCCGCCCGAGCTCTGGCAGAAGGTCCTCGAGACCGAGGCCCCGGCGGTCCACGCGCTCAATCCCGGCGCCGACCCAGCCCTGGCGCGCATCGCACAGCGGCTCATCCGGAAGGAGCCGGCGGAGCGCTTCCAGACCGCCGAGGAAGTGCGCGAGGCGCTGGCCGAGTGAAGCACGCCATCGAGGTCTCGCCGGCGGCCGCGGGACGACGCCTCGACCTGGCGGTGGGCGAGGCGCTCGGCCTGTCGCGGGCTGAGGTGAAGGCCCTCTTCGAGTCCGGAGCGGTGAGGGTGCGGGGACGCCGGCCGCGCAAGGGAGAGCGGGCCGAGGCCGGGATGGTGGTCGAGGTGGAGGTTCCCGAGGAGGCCCCGGCGCTCGTGGCGCAGCCGGAGCTGCCGCTCCGCGTGCTCCACGAGGACGCCCACCTGGTGGCCGTCGACAAGGCGCCGGGCATGCCTTCCCACCCGCTGCGGCCGGGTGAGACCGGGACGGTGGCCAACGCGCTCGTGGCCCGCTACCCCGAGTGCGCGGCGGCCGGGGAGGATCCGCGCGAGGGCGGCCTGGTTCACCGCCTGGACCTCGAAACCTCCGGCGTCCTGCTCGCCGCGCGCGACCGCGCCACCTGGGACGCGGTCCGCGCCCTGTTCACCACCCGGGCAGTGGACAAGCGGTACTGGGCGCTGACGGCCGGGCCCATCGCCGAGCAGGGCGTCATCGACCTTCCCCTGCGCCACCGGGGCGAGGCCCGGATGGAGCCAGCCGCGGATGGAGGTGAGCCGGGGCGGGAGGCGGTGACCGAGGTCAGGGTCCTGGCCCGGCAGGGAGACCTGGCCCTGGTCGAGGTGCGCATCCTCACCGGCGTGCAGCATCAGATCCGCGCGCACCTGGCCGCCATCGGAGCCCCGGTGATGGGCGACGCCCTCTACGGCGGCCGGCCGTGCCCCGGGCTGCCGCGCATCTTCCTCCACGCGCACGCCCTGGGGCTGGTGCACCCCGCCAGCGGAGAGACGCTGCGCGTGGAGAGCCCTCTTCCCGTGGACCTGAGGGACGCGCTGGCCCGGGTCGGGCTCGCCGCGCCCGGGTCCTGACGTCCGGTGCGGAACCGCCTCAGTTGTTGACGGCGAGGATTCCCCGCTGCGACATGGCGTCGATGACGACCTTGGCGAACCCCTGCATCTCCTGGCCGATGGAGGTGGGGTTCTTGGTCTGGGTGGTGCCGGACCAGACCATCTCCAGCTTCGCCGCGTCGAAGGCATCGGTCTCCACCGTCACCACGCTGTCCGTGCTGTAGCTCGCCGGCACGTAGTCGTAGCCCCAGGCCGAGCCGTAGTAGCCATAGAAGCCGCCGTAGTAGACGGGGCCGGCGTACACCGGCCCGTAGACCGCTCCCGGGGTGTAGGTGACCTGGGTGTTCATCCCCAGGAACCGGGTGGCCAGCACGCCGTCGGCGCCGCTGGAGCGGATGGCCTGCTCCAGCTGGGCGTTGGGAACCTGGCCGTCCTCGGGGATGAGGGTGTAGCTGGAGATGGCGGTCACGCCCCGTCCCATGAGCTGGTAGGAGAACGCGTCCTCGAACGTCCGGCGGCGGCCGCCGTCACGCGTCACGGCAATGACCAGCACCCGGCGAAAGCCGGCGGGGACGTAGCCCGGAAGCTGCCAGGCCTGGACGAGCTGCGTGGAGGGCCCGCTCGTGCAGGCGGTGAGCAGCGCGCACAGGAGGGCGCCGGCGGCGAGGGGGGGACGGGGCGTGCGCATCTGGATTCTCCGGCTGCGGGCGAATGGGATTCGGGGGACGGCGACCGTAGTCCGTCCCCCGCGTCCGCCTCCAGCGTTTTCCGGCGCTCAGCGCGCTCCCGCTCCGCCGTCGACGAGCGCGGGCGGAAACTGGACCCAGAGGTCGGCATCGGCGCCCACGCCGCCGGGGAGCCCGTCCCGGCCGAGCGTCCCGATGCGCACCGAGCCGCCGTCGCTCTCGTACCGGTACGCGCGGCCCCATCCATCGTCCGGAATGGTGGCCAGGTAGCGGGGAGCGAGCGGGGTGAGGCCCTCGGCGGTCGACGGAAAGCGCCCGGTGTCCTTCCGGTACAGCTTCGCCGCGTTGAGCAGCGTCCGCAGGCGCGAGGGCTCGAGGTACTGGGGCGGCTGCTCGAGCGCCTGGTAGAGGACCCAGCAGCTCGCCACCCCGGCCAGGACCACGCCGCCGGCGAAGACCAGCGCGCGCCTCCGGCGCCGCCTGGCTTCCATCGCCCGGTCCTCCGGAACGCCCATGGCGAGTCCCCCGAGGGGGCGAGTCTCGCTCCGGGGGCAGCCGGGCGCCACGGCGGACTCCGGGGGCCGCCCCTCGCGGCAGGGCTGCCCGGTAGAGTCCCACCCCCCGATGGACAGCCCGCGCGCCATCCTCCACCTGGACATGGATGCCTTCTACGCGTCCGTCGAGCAGCGGGACGACCCCCGGCTCCGCGGACGGCCGGTCATCGTCGGGGGGCATCCCCGCCGGGGGGTGGTGCTGGCCGCCAGCTACGAGGTCCGCCCGAGCGGGGTCCGGAGCGCGATGCCCATGGCGCGCGCGCTGAAGCTCGCTCCCCAGGCGGTGGTCGTCCCCCCTCGCTTCGAGGCCTATGCCCAGGCCAGCGAGCAGGTCTTCGGCATCTTCGAGCGCTACACGCCGCTGGTGGAGCCCCTCTCGCTGGACGAGGCCTTCCTCGACGTCACCGGCTCCCGGTCGCTGTTCGGGCCACCGGCGGGCGTCGCCACGCGCATCCGCGCCGACATCGCCCGCGAGCTCTCGCTGCCCTGTTCGGCCGGCATCGCGGCGGTGAAGTTCGTGGCGAAGATCGCCAGCGACCTGGCCAAGCCCGACGGCCAGCGCCAGGTCCGCGCCGAGGAGACCCGGGCCTTCCTGGCCGCGCTTCCGGTCGCCCGCCTCTGGGGGGTGGGGCCCAAGCTCGAGGCTGACCTGCGCACACTCGGGCTCCACACGGTGGGAGACGTCGCCCGGGCGGACGCTGGACTGCTCGCCGACCGCTTCGGCGACGCCGGACGCCACCTGGTCCAGCTGGCCCGCGGCCAGGACGAGCGCCCGGTGGTCCCCGACCGGCAGGCGAAGAGCATCGGCGCCGAGGACACCTTCGAGGAGGACACCGAGTCGGACGACGTCCTGCGCCGGGCGCTGCATGCCCAGGCGCTCCGGGTGGGCCGGCGCCTGCGCCGTGCCGGGCTTCGAGCGCGCACCGTCCAGCTGAAGCTCAAGCTGGCCGACTTCACCCTGCTCACCCGGCGCCGCACGCTCGAGGCGGCCACCGACGACGGCCAGCGCCTCTATCGCGAGGCGGCCGAGCTGCTCGGGCGAACGCCGCTCCCCCAGCCGGTGCGGCTGACCGGGGTCTCGGCGCAGGAGCTGTGCGAGGGCGATTCCCAGCTCCGCCTGTTCGAGCGTGACGTCCGCGCCGACCGCCTCAATGCCGCCCTCGACGCCATCGCCGCGCGCTTCGGCCAGGGCGCGGTGGGGCCCGCGGACATCGCCCCCCTCGAGACGGCGGAGGGCCCGGACGACGAGGCCCGGCGCCGCGCCGGAGCGGCCCGCTTCGACGTCGACCGATGACCGCCGGCCAGCGGCCGAGAGCTTCAGGCGGCGAACGACGGGGCGGACGGCCCGAGCGGCCCCCGCACACCGTGGAGGCGGCGCAAGCGGTGCACCAGCTCTCCCGGCGCGAGCCGCACGCGGTGAATCCGGCCGCGGCGCGTCTCGATGGCATGCCGCTCGGTGAGCGTGAGCCGGCCCCAGGGACGCGCCAGCGTGAAGATGCCGTGGCCGACGAACGGCGAGTCGGGCGAGCTCTGCTGCCAGGCGTTCATCGCCGCGAACTCCTCCAGGCTCCGCGGTTGACGCGAGAGCCGAAACAGCGGCCGCCAGCGGTCATGGCCACTCGAGTGCTCGAGCACGAGTTCGTCGGACCACTCCCCGGCGACCAGACGGTAGGCCCCGCTCACGTCCGACTGGACCGCCGGCACGAGCGGCATCGGCGAGCGAAACGAATCGCCGAAGCCCACGTCGACCAGGTAGTCCTGCCCGAGGTGAACGGCCAGCAGGAGGTGGTCGTGCTCGGGCCCCCAGGCGCGCTCCGCCTTCCGCCACACCCGCGCCGACAGGTGCGAGACACGGAACCCGAGCGCGTTCAGGGCCGCCCCGAAGAGGCCGTTCAGCTCGTAGCAGAACCCGCCCCGGCGCCGCTCCACCACCTTGGACCAGGCCTCCTGTACGCCGAGGGGGACGGGGATACCCCAGAGGATGTCCAGATTCTCGAAAGGGACGCGGAGAAGATGGCGCCGCTGAAGCCGGGTCAGGAACGGCAGGGACGGCGGCTGGAGACGCCCCACCCCGAGCCGGGCCAGGTACGCTCGGAGCTGCCCGGCGTCGAGCCCGCCCGCGGCCGACGGCGGCCCGAGAATGTCAGGAGGCGGACGGTCAGGGACAGAGCAGGGCATGCAGGAACCTTCCGCCGCTACGCACGCCGGGTTGGATGCTTGCCCCGGCTGTCGCACGAGAAAAGGGGCTCACGGCGGTCGGCTCAGCCAGGGCCACCCCCGGGCGGCGGGGCCGCGCCGCCCCCGCCGCGCATACCACCTCGCCGCCGGCGACGCCGGCGTCCGCCGGACGGGGCTGCATCCGGGGC
>DASPUU010000142.1:0-12139 GCA_035622755.1 Myxococcaceae bacterium | reverse complement strand
TCAAGGTGACGCGCATCGCCCAAGGAGTTCCCATGGGCGGGGATCTCGAATACGCTGACCAGGTGACCTTGGCGCGCGCGCTGGCGGGTCGCCGGGAGCTCTAGCGGCGACCTTCCAGCGCGGAGCGTCAACGGGCCGGCGGGATTGAAAGTGGCCCGTTTCCCTGGTATTCGGCCAGGGACTCGCATCTTCGTGCGGGAGAGCCAGGGCCCATGAATTCCGGCTTGGTGATGTACGAGGAGGAGTTCCGGCTCATCGCCGGGATCTGCGATCGGCTCACGCGCGACGCCAACGCCAAGGTCGTCTTCTTGGTGGACAAGAACGGTCAGCTCATCGCCTCCAGCGGGCAGGCGCAGAACCTGGACACCACCTCGCTCGCCTCGCTGACCGCCGGCAACGTCGCCGCCATGGGCGGGCTGGCCAAGCTGATCGGCGAGAACGAGTTCCCCAACCAGATCCACGAGGGAGCGCGCGAGTCGCTCTACATGACCATCGTCGGGAGCCGGGTGGTGCTGGTGGTGATCTTCGACACCCGCACCTCGCTGGGGCTGGTCCGGCTGCGAGTCAAGAAGGCTTCGGACGAGCTGGGGAAGATCTTCGAGGCGCTGGTGAAGAAGACCGAAAGCCCGGGGGGGATGGGATCGCCCTTCGCCGAGATCTCCGACGAAGACATCGACAACCTTTTCAGCGAGTGACAGAGACCTAGGTCACGAAATGTCCTTCATCAATTACTCATCCCGCGAGATCAACTGCAAGATCGTCTATTACGGACCGGGTCTGTGCGGAAAGACGACCAACCTCCAGTACATCTACAACAAGACCAATCCCGAGACGAAGGGCAAGCTCATCTCGCTGTCCACCGAGACGGACCGGACGCTGTTCTTCGACTTCCTCCCCCTCTCGCTGGGAGAGATCCGCGGCTTCAAGACCCGGTTCCACCTCTACACCGTACCCGGTCAGGTCTTCTACGACGCCAGCCGGAAGCTGATCCTCAAGGGAGTGGACGGCGTGGTCTTCGTCGCCGACAGCCAGGTCGAGCGCATGGAGGCGAACATCGAATCATTCGAGAATCTGAAGACCAACCTCGCCGAGCAGGGGTACGACCTGGCCCGCGTCCCCTCCGTCGTCCAGTACAACAAGCGCGACCTTCCCAACGCGGTGGCGGTGGAGGAGCTGCGCGGCGTGCTCAACCCCCGCGGCGTGCCCGAGTACCAGGCGGTGGCGCCGACCGGTGTCGGTGTCTTCGATACCCTGAAGGCGGTGGCCAAGCTCGTGCTGACGGAGCTGAAAAAGGGCGGCTGAGCTGCAGCCGCCCGGGCACCGGGACCGCCGCTTCGCGCCGCACCGCCTCGTGGTATGTCTTTCCTCTAGCAGCGTCCTCCTCCGGGGCCGTTCCCACAGGAGCCGATCCGTGCGCCGCACGCCCGCAGTTGCCCTCGCCGCCGTGGTCCTTCTCTTCGGGTCCGGCGTCCTCGGGCAGTCGACGACCAAGACCACCGTCCAGGCACCTCCCGGCGCTCCGGCCAACCCACCCGCGCCGCCGCCGGGCAAGCTGGGGACCGAGGAGGCGCCGCCCGCGTCGGACGTCGTCCCCGCGCCGCCGCCGGCCGACGCCAAGGCGGCCGAGAATCCGTCTTCCTCTCCCTCCACTGCCAGCGACACGTTCAACACCCGGGTGAAGACGCTCGAGGAGCAGGTGGTGGATCTCAAGGAGAAGATCTACCGGACCAAGGCACGCCTGCTCCTGCTCCAGGAAACCGTGCTCGGCGGAGACATCTCCTCGGGCGCGCGGGCGATCATCTATTCCAAGAACGACATGGGCGGGACCTTCGGGCTGGAGTCGGTGGCCTACGCGCTGGACGGAGCGCCCATCTTCACCAAGGTGGACAAGGGCGGCGACCTGGCCAACCAGAAGGAGCTGGAGATCTTCAACGGGCGCATCGTGCCCGGGCAGCATCAGATCGCCGTGCGCCTGGTCTACCGCGGCCGCGGATACGGCGTGTTCAGCTACCTGGAGGGCTACAAGTTCACCGTCACCTCCAGCTACACCTTCAATGCCGAGCCGGCCAAGGTGACCACGCTCAAGGTGGTGGGGTACGAGAAGGGCGGCCTGACCACCGACCTCAAGGACCGTCCCGCGGTTCGCTACGACGTCGAGGTCACCAAGGATGCCGGCCTGAAGCCATCGCCCTCCGAGGCGAAGCCCGGAGCGCCGGTGGGGCAGACGGAGACGAGATGACGGGGCGTGCCCCCTGCTGGGTGGCGCTCCTGCCTGGACTGCTGGCCGGTGTCGCGGCCGGGCAGGGCCGGTCGATCGCCCAGATCTCGGCACAGGTGGAGCAGGTCCATGCCCAGGCGAAGAATGCCGAGGACAACCTGCAGGTGGTGGAGACCCACTACGTCGGCCAGAGCGAGCCCACCGGCGAGGAGGCTCTGCTCCGCCGCTTCTCCGACGGCGAGATCCAGTACCTGCTCGGGGACTACACCACCGCCTCGGTGCTCTTCTACGACCTGGTCGGAGACCGCACCTTCCAGAAGAACTCTCGTTATCCGGACGCCCTCTTCTACCTGGGCGACGCGCTCTACCGGCAGGGCAACTGGGGCAGCGCCCGGGTCTACCTGCGCGAGCTGCTCACCCTGGACAGCCCGCGCTTCCGGGAGGCGCTGGCCGAGTACCTGGAGGCCACCAGCCGGCTGAACGACTTCTCCAACATCGAGACCTACATCCAGCGCGCCCGCGGGCCGAACGGCGAGCTGCCGCCGGAGCTGGCCTACGTCTACGGGAAGTGGCTCTTCAAGCGCACCGACGTCCCGCGGGAGGAGCGGCTCGCCCAGTCGGCGGCGGTGTTCGAGAAGCTGGCCGCCGATCCGGCCGGGCGCTACCGGCTGGCGGCGCTCTACTTCCTCGGGGTCATCGAGGTGGAGCGCGGAAACTACGACGCCGCCCTGGCGCGGTTCACCGAGGTGGCCAAGGCCCAGGCGCGCGACACGCGGGAGCAGAAGATCGTCGAGCTGGCCAACCTCTCCCAGGGCCGGGTCCTGGTGGAGCAGGGGAAGTTCACCGAGGCGGTGGACCGCTACCAGGAGGTCCCCCGGGAGAGCGACGCCTTCCCGGAGAGCATCTACGAGACGGCCTGGGCCAAGGTGCGCGCCGGCGACTTCGAGGGGGCGAAGAACGCCACCGACATCCTCCTCCTGGTCTCGCCCGATTCCACCCTCGCCCCCGATGCGCAGATCCTCCAGGGCCACCTCCTCCTCAAGCTCAAGCGCTACCGGGAGGCGACCGACACCTACAACGGGGTGATCAACACCTATGCGCCGGTGCGCGACGAGCTCGACGCCCTGCTCAACGTGAACAAGGACCCGGTGGCCTACTTCGACAACCTCCTCCTCCGGAACGAGCGCAACCTGGACGTCAACGCCCTGCTCCCCCCGGTGGCGCTGAAGTGGGCCACCACCCAGGCCGAGGTGAACGACGCGCTGACCGTGGTCAAGGCCATGGACGACGGCCGCAAGGGGGTGGGAGACGGCGAGCAGCTGGCCGACCGCATCCTCAAGGCGCTCGGCGAGCGGGGGATGGAGGCCTTCCCCGCGCTCCAAGAAGGCTACACCCGGGCCGATGCCGTCTCCACCGCGCTGGTCTCCGCCGAGCAGAGCCTGACCCAGGCCGAGGCCGAGCTGGTGGCCCCGGTGCTCACCGCCGACGAGCGCGCCCAGCTCCAGCGGCTGCTGACCGACGAGTCGGGGGCCCGGGCCCGCCTGGCCACCCTGCCCACCACCTCGGTGGCGGTGGCCGACCGCAGAAGGGCGATGCAGGACCGCATCGACGCCCTCGACCGGGAGGCCTTCCGGGTGGGCTACGAGCTGCAGAGCATGAACGCCGTGCTGGCTGCGGTGCAGAAGTGGGTGGCCGACACCCGCGCCCAGCGCAAGGGGAGCGCGGCCGACGAGAAGGCCTTCCAGGAGCGGGTGCGGGCCGAGCAGCAGGCGGCCGCCGCGCTGGAGAGGGAGGTCGATGCGCTGCGCGCCGAGCTGCGCGACGCCCGGGCCAAGGCCGACACCTCGCTCTCCGGCGAGGAGGCGCTGCGCGCCGAGGTCATCTCGGTGGAGTCGCAGGCGCACCAGGTCATCGCCCAGGCGGAGAGCCGGCTCACCGACCCGGCGGCCAAGGCGGTCATCGCCCGCGCCCACGCCGCCCGCGACCGGCTCGACGCGCTGGCCAAGCGCACCGAGGCGGCCAAGGCAGCGCTCCAGGCGCGGGTGCGGAAGAAGGGCGACGAGATCCGCGACAAGGTGCTGGCCGAGCAGATGCTCCTCCAGCAGTACACCACCGACGTCACCCGGGCCTCGGGCGAGGCTCGCCAGCTGGTGGGGCGCATCGCCTTCGACAGCTTCCGCCGGGTGCGGGGCCAGTTCTACGACCTGGTGCTCAAGGCGGACGTGGGCGTGGTGGACGTGGCCTTCACCCGCAAGCAGGACAAGACCTCCGACATCCAGAAGACCGCCTCCCAGAAGGACCGGGAGCTGAAGGCGCTCGACGACGAGTTCAAGGAGGTCCTGCGGGACGTCGACTAGGTCATGGGCCCCCTTCCGCTCCTCGGTCTCCTGGTCCTGGCCGCGGCCGACGGCCCGCTGCTCGCCCAGTCGACCCCGCCGCCGGCGCCCAAGCCCGCGGCCAAGAAGCCGGCCGCCCCGCCGGCCCCGACCAGCACCGCTCCGGCGCCCCCGGCCGCCCCCGCCTCGCCCTCGGCGGCGATGGCCGACGAGAAGACCGACGTCGCGCCCGACGCCCCGGCCAAGCGCGATCCGCTCCGGGGCCTGGGCCGGACCCCCGAGGAGCAGCGGCAGCTGGACGACATCGCCCAGGCCATCGAGTCCTACGAGGCCGAGGCCCAGGACTTCCGCCGCGACGTGGGGCTTCTGGTCCAGAAGAAGTACGAGGAGAAGCGCAGCGCGCTGGGCGCCTCCTACGAGAAGGCGATCCGGGATCTGGAGACCATCGAGCGCAAGGAGCGGCTCGACGCCATCGCCCAGTTCGAGGAGTTCCTCCAGCGCTACCCCGATGACCCGCGCTACACGCCGGACGTCATGTTCCGGCTGGCCGAGCTCTATTACGAGCGCTCCAGCGACGATCACCTCATCGCCATGCGCGAGTACGAGGAGAAGCTGAAGGCGGAGAGCGCCAGCGCCGAGCCCCCGCCCGAGCCGCTGCCCGACTTCGGGCCCTCCATCGCCCTCTACCAGAAGCTGATCACCCGCTTCCCGGCCTACAAGCTCGACGACGCCGCCTACTACCTGCTCGGCTACTGCCTGGAGAAGCAGAACGACTTCGAGAACGGCCAGGTGGCCTACAAGACGCTCATCGGCCGCTACCCGAAGTCCAAGTTCGTCACCGAGGCCTGGGTCCGCATCGGCGAGTACTACTTCGACGCCTACAGCGACCCGGGCGCGCTGGCCAAGGCGGCCAAGGCCTACGAGAAGGCGCTCTCCGACAAGGACAGCCCGCTCTACGACAAGGCGCTCTACAAGCTGGGGTGGACCTACTACAAGATGGACCGCTTCGACGACGCGGTGGGCCGCTTCCTCGCCCTGGCCGACTACTACGAGGGGCAGCGCGAAAAGGGCGTCGAGGGCGGCGGCGACCTGCGCAGCGAGGCGCTCCAGTACGCGGCCATCAGCCTGGCCGACGAGAAATGGGGCTCGCTGGACCGGGCCAAGGCCGTCTTCGCCAAGTCCGGGAGCCGCCCCTACGAGGGCGAGGTCTACAAGAAGATGGGCGACGTCTTCTTCGACCAGACCCGGCACGGCGAGGCGGTGGCCGCCTACCAGCTCGCCCTGGCCAAGGACCCGCTGCGGGACGACGCCCCCATGATCCAGCAGCGCATCGTCGAGGCCTACGAGCGGGACAGGAAGCTGGACGACGCGTTCAAGGAGTCGGAAAAGCTGGCCACCGCCTACGGGCCGGGGACCCCCTGGTACGAGAAGCACAAGCGCGATCCGGACTTCATCGCCGAGGTGCAGACGCTGGCCGAGAAGAGCCTCTACGCCAGCGCCGTCTACCACCACCAGCAGGCGCTGGCCCTGAAGAACCAGGGCAAGCTCGACCAGGCCAAGTCCGCCTTCGAGATCGCCGCCCGGGCCTACGGCGCCTACCTCCAGAAGTACCCGCGGAGCAAGAACGCCTACGAGGTCCAGTTCTTCGCCGCCGAGACCCAGTACAACTCGCTCCAGTTCGCCGAGGCGGCCAAGAACTACGACGCCATCCGCGACTCCACCGCCGACACCCGCTACACCAAGGACGCCGCCTTCAACGCCGTGCTCGCCTGGCAGAAGCTGATGGAGCAGCTCCAGCGCGAGCAGAAGCTGGCCAGCTACCCGGTGCTGCGCAGCAAGGACCGCCCGGAGGGCGAGCAGGTCAAGCCCATCCCGCTGGCCGAGGTGGAGAAGAAGTTCCTGGCCGCCTCCGACGCCTACGTCGCCGCCTACGGCCAGGAGGAGAAGGCGCCCGGGGTGGCCTACAAGGCCGGCGAGCTGGTCTACGCCCACAACGATTTCCCCGAGGCCCGGCGCCGCTTCGAGGCCGTCATCCAGACCTACCCGAAGAACGAGGTGGCCAAGTTCTCCACCAACCTCATCGTGGAGAGCTACCTGGTGGACAAGGACTGGAAGAGCGTGGAGGAGGTCTCCGCGCGCCTGGCCCAGAACTCGAACGTCATCGACCCGAAGAGCGACCTCTACAAGGACCTGAACAAGTTCAAGCTCGCCGGCCGCTTCAAGCTGGCCGACGAGATGATGGCCCGGGGCGACTACGAGGCGGCGGCCAAGAAGTACATCGAGCTGGTCGACGAGGACCCGAAGAACGAGTTCGCCGACAAGGCGCTGAACAACGCCGCCGTCTGCTACGAGAACACCCGCCGCTTCGAGTCCGCCCTCAAGCTCTACGAGCGCATCTTCCGCGAGTACCCGAACAGCAAGCTGGCCGACGCGGCCCTCTTCCGCGTGGCGGTCAACGCCGAGAACAGCTACGACTTCGACAAGGCGGTGGAGAACTACCAGCGCCTGGTGAAGGACTACCCGGCGAGCAAGAATCGCGAGGCGGCCCTGTTCAACGCCGGCCGGCTCCTCGAGGGCCAGCAGCGTTACCGCGAGGCCGCCCAGACCTTCACCCGCTACGTCGAGCTCTTCCCCACCGCCGACGATGCGCCCAAGAACCAGTACCGGGCGGCGCTGCTCTACGAGAAGCAGGGCGACCCGAAGGGCGAGATCAAGGCCCTCGAGGCGTTCATCAAGAAGTTCTCCACCAAGCCCCAGCAGGCGGAGCTGGTGGTCGATGCCCAGAAGCGCATCGGGGAGGCCTACCAGAAGCTGGGCGCGGACCGGGACGCGCGGCGGGCCTTCGAGACCGCCTCGCGCGAGTTCGACCGGCGCGGGCTGAAGCCGGAGGACGCGCCCCTGGCCGCCGAGGCCGCCGCCCAGGCCCGCTTCCAGCTCGCCGAGTACGAGTTCAAGGACTTCGACAAGCTGAAGATCGGCGGCCGGGGCAAGGTCCTGGAAAAGAGCTTCGCCGTGAAGCGCGCGGCGGTGAAGAAGGTCAACGACGCCTACGGCGAGGTGTTCAAGTACAAGCGCCTGGAGTGGACGCTGGCCTCCCTCTACCGGAAGGGCTTCGCCCTGGAGCGCTTCGGCCAGACCATCCTCGAGACGCCGGTGCCGCCGGAGGTGAAGCGGCTCGGGGAAGAGGCGGTGGCCTCCTACCAGGACCAGCTCCAGCAGCAGACCGCCGCGCTCGAGGACAAGGCGGTGGAGAGCTACGTGGCCACCCTCACCGAGGCGCGCAAGAACCGCATCAACAACGACTGGACCAAGCGCACCCTGGAGGCGCTCAACCGCTACCGGCCCAAGGAGTACCCGGTCCTCAAGGATCCCAAGTCGAGCATCGCCCTGGACGTCACCCATCCCGACGGGATGGTGGCCTCGCTCGACGGGCGCACCCCGCCCCGGGAGGCCTCGGCCGCGCAGAAGATTCCCACCGGGGGCGACAAGTGACGCTGCGCCGGACCGCGCCGCTGCTCCTCGTGCTCGGCGCCTGCGCCTCGGCGCCCAAGCCCGCGCCCGAGGCGCCGGGACAGCCGGCCGCCGCCGCTCCCGGGACGGCCGCCGCCCCGGCGCCCGCGCCGGCCGCGCCCCAGGCCACCGGCCTTCCGCCTCCGGTGGTCTCCCAGCCGGTGGCCGGTGACGCCGCCTCGCGCGAGAGCTTCGCCCGGGCGGTGCAGCTCGCCCAGGCGGGCGACCTGGCCGGAGCGGAGCGCGCCCTCCGCCAGGTCCTCGACCACGACCCGCGCCTCGACCACGCCTGGACCGACCTCGGCGTCCTGGCCGAGCGCAAGGGGGACCTGGCCGGAGCGGAGCGCGACTACCGGCAGGCCCTGGCCATCGCCCCGGACCAGGAGGCGGCCTGGGATTTCCTGGCCCGCCTTCTCTGCCGGCAGGGCCGCTCGGCCGAGGTGTCCCAGGCCGCCCGCGCCCGGAGCGCGGCCGCGCCGGACGCCTCCGGTCCGCACATCGCGCTGGCGGTGACCCTGCTCGCCGCCGGCCAGCCGGACGGGGTCGAGGCCGAGGCGAAGAAGGTCCTCAAGCAGGACGAGCGCAACGTCCGCGCCATGCAGCTCCTCGCCCAGGCCTACTTTCGCCAGGGCAAGTACGAGCTGGCCAAGCTGGTGCTGGAGAACGCCCGGGCGGTGGACGGCACCGACGCCGGCACCCGCAACCTGCTCGGCACCACCCTTCTCCGGCTCAAGCAGAAGCCGCTCGCCGTGGAGGAGTTCCGGGCGGCCGCCGGCGCCCGGCCCGACTTTGCCGAGGCGCGGAACAACTACGGGGTGATGCTCGTCGAGGCCGGCGACTACGAGGGGGCGGTGCACGAGCTCGAGGCGGCGGTGGCCATCGCCCCGGACCTGGTCCCGGCCCAGCTCAACCTGGGCAACGCCTACCGCGGCAAGCTGGATCTGGTCCGGGCCGAGCAACAGTACCGGAAGGTGGCCCAGCTCCAGCCGGCGCTGGCCGACACCTACTTCAACCTCGCCGTGCTCAACCTCGACTCGGACCTGCCCGGCGTCGACACCATCGACCGGATGAACCGGGCCATCGCCTACTTCCGGACCTACCGCGAGAAGGGCGGCACCGACGACCGGGTGGACCAGTACCTCCAGGACGCGGCCAAGGGAATCGACCGCGAGCAGCGGCGCCGCGAGCGCGAGAAGAAGGACCAGCTGCGCAAGGCGGAGAAGGACCGCGAGGCAGCCGCGGCGGCGAGCAAGCCGGCGCCCAAGCCGGCACCCGCCCCGGCCGCGACCGGCTCGGCCAAGCCGGCCTCCAAGCTCTCCGACACCGCGCCGCCGGCCGCTTCGGCCAAGCCCGCCTCCAAGCTCTCCGACACCCCTCCCGCGCAGGCGCCTGGTAAGCTGGGAGGCGACGACAAGTGATGTTCCGTCTCCCCTCCCGCGTCGCGCTCCTCGCCCTGCTCCTCCCGGCGCTGCCGCTGCACGCCCAGGACACCGGCGCCGCCACCCCGGCCCCGCCGCCGCCCAAGGTCTCCAAGGAGGCGCGGGGCAAGGGCGGGAGGAAGGTGATCAAGCTCGAGGCGATCACCATCGAAGGCCGGATCCAGAAGCCGCAGGCCTTCTACATCCTCCAGCGCTCGAGCCTGAACTTCGAGGAGCTCAACCGCACGGAGAGCTTCCTCTTCAAGGTGACGACCAGCGTCGAGCGCGACCCGTTCTAGTGCCCCCCATGACCCGCACCTCGGCCGCGACGAAGATCCTCCGCGTCGGCATCATCCAGGGAGGAAAGATCATCGAGGAGCGCCACATCCGGCGCCCGGACAGCGTGTCGGTGGGTCAGGACGCGAAGAACACCTTCGTCATCCCGGCCTCCAACCTGCCACCCAGCTTCCCGGTGTTCGACTTCCGGGGCACGCACTACTACCTGCTCTTCACCGAGCGGATGGAGGGGCGGGTGCGCATCGGCGACCGCGACCTCGATTTCGCGGCGCTGAAGAGCCAGGGGGTGGCCCTGAGGCGCGGGTCGGTGTACGCGCTCCGGCTCGACGACTCGGCCAAGGGGAAGGTGGCGCTGGGCGAGATCACCCTCCTCTTCCAGTTCGTGCCGCCCCCGCCGGCACCGACGCGCATCGCGCTCCCGCCCGAGTTCCGCGGCACGGTCTGGTCCTCGCTCGACCATCTCTTCTTCGGCATCCTCGCCCTCTCGCTCCTGCTCAACTTCTCCGGGGCCACCTGCATCGCCCTCTCGCCCAAGCCGCCCGACGCCGACCTGACCCTGGACGACCTCCCGGATCGCTTCGCCAAGGTCCTCGTCCCGCCCAAGCCGCCCGAGCCGGAGAAGCCCAAGGAGGAGCAGAAGGGCGACGAGAAGGCGGACAAGAAGGAGCCCCCGAAGAAGAAGCAGCTCTCCGACGAGCAGCGGAAGGCGGCCATCGCCCAGAAGGTGCAAAGCAAGGGCATTCTCAAGATCCTCGGCGCCGCCGGAGGGCAGGGGGCGCTCAAGGACCTGCTCGGCGAGGGCACCGGTACCCAGGACGTCGCCTCCGCCCTGCGGGGCGCCCAGGGCGGCGTGGTGGTGGCCACCACCGGCGGGGTGGGCGGACCGCGCGGCGGCGGGGCCGGCTCGGCGGCCGGCATCGGCGACGTGGGGACCTCCGGCGGCGGCAACGTCTCGCTCGGAGCCAAGGGCGATGCCCGGGTCAGCGGCCGGGTGGCGGCCGCGGCGCCGGAGGTGGACAGCGCGGACGTGGACCGCGATGCGCTCGCCCGGTACATCAAGGCGCGGCTGACCGCCATCCGGGGCTGCTACGAGAAGGAGCTCAAGCGCAACCCCACGCTCAAGGGGAAGGTGGTGGTGCGATTCACCATCACCCCGGCGGGCCGGGCGGGCGACATCCGCATCGAGGAGAACTCGCTGGGCAGCCCGGAAGTGGCGAGCTGCATCGCCGGGCTGATGCGTTCCTGGGTCTTCCCCTTCAAGCCGCCGGACGAGGTGCCGGTCCAGTATCCGTTCCTCTTCACTGCCTCGCAGTGAGTGGGCGAAGGACCCACCTCTCCCCTCGTTTGACACCCCGCCGACCCGTCCCTAACCTGTTCTGCCAAGGTCCGATGCGCCTCCGTCCGCCGCTGCTCCTCTGTCTGCTCGCCGCGTCGGCCGCGCTCGGCCAGACGTCGGGCGGTCAGACTCCGGCCGGACTGCCCCCGAGCATGTCCCAGGAGAAGGCCTCCGACGTCCCGGACTCCCAGAAGATCAACCGGAGCGCGGCCGCCGTGACCCAGATGCGCGGCACGCTCAAGGTGGTGCTGGCCAAGCTGGAGGAGGCCCGCAACACCAAGGACGTGGTGAAGCTGAACTGCGTGAACGAGAAGCTGACCCAGGTGAAGGGTCTGCTGCGCATCTCCGAGCAGTCCGACGTCGCGCTCCAGGAGGCGGTGGCGAAGAAGGACGACCCGACCGCCGACCACGAGTACACCAAGGTGATGATCGCCCAGTCCAAGGTCGAAACGCTCCGCGCCGAGGCGGAGCAGTGCATCGGCCAGCTCGCGTTCCGCACCGACGAGAACATGAGCGTCGAGGTGCTCGTGCCCAGCGACCTCCCCGGCGGCGACCCGACCAATCCGCCTCCGCCCGCGCCGGCGACCATCGCACCGCCGCCGGCGAGTCCAGTCCTGTAACCGTTCACCCCGGCTGCACTGACGGCCGGCGGACGCTTCTTCCAATTGTTGGAACGCGCGGTTGGCCGCGTGCTATGTCGTGACTACGCGCTGCGCCGTGACCTTGGAGCCCTAGGGATTCGCGGGAGGAATGAGGCGTCCGCACGAAATCGCCGCCGGGGTCCTCGCCGCGAGCGTGCTTGCCCTGGTACCTCTGCAAGCGGACGCGCAGGACGCGCCCGACGCGCTCTCCGGTGAGAAGCCTCAGCCCAACGGATTCAAGATCGGCCCGGGCCGGCTCCACCTCTTTCTCACCGAGGGGCTGAGCTACAACTCCCAGGCGGTGGCGGTGCCCGTCTCGCCGGGGAGCCAGAACTTCACCCTCGGGGGGGCGTTCCTCATCGACACGCGGCCCGGCCTCAATC
>DASPUU010000141.1:0-5415 GCA_035622755.1 Myxococcaceae bacterium | reverse complement strand
CTCGGCCTGCTGCATGACGCGGCAGCGAACCCGGGGGCGCTCGGGTCCTCGTCCCTGGAGCAGGGGTCAGGGCGCCGTCCCGCGCGCCGACGCCTCCACGGCCGCCCGGTTCTCCCGGATGTACTGCTCGACCGCTTCGTCCTCCAGGTCCAGGTCTCGCAGGACGCCTGGATAGATTCCCTGGAAGGCCGGCGAGCCCTCATCGCCCCGGAGGCGAAAGCTCATCTTCAGGACGGCGGCCCCGAACAGGCGGTCTCTCAGGGTCTTGGCCTTGCCCACCACCACCTCCCGGCGAGGTCGCCTCAGCGGCCGGCGGCCTCTCCGCCGCCGTCCTCGTCATCGTCGACGTCGTCCGCCGGGTGAACCCGGCGCGGCATCGGCGTCGGGCGCTCGGGCGTGAGGACCAGGCGGCGAAGCAGCCCTTCGCCCTCCGCCGAGGCGCGCACGCCCGCCACTCCGGCTACCGCCCGGACGATGCGGGCGCGCTCCTCGGGTGAGAGGGCGACGATGCCGTAGTAGCGCCCGGTGCGAGCCGCCGCCTCGGCGAGGGCGCGCGCCGACGCCGAGAGCTCCTCGTCCTCGGCCACCTCCAGCGAGGACTCGTCCGGCGGGGCCGGGCGCTCGACGGCCGGAGCCGGTGCTTCGGGCGGCGGACGGGCCGACGCCGGGGGCCGCTGCGCCGGAGACGGGCGCGTGCCACCGTTACCGTCCGGGGCGGGCCGCGCCTGCCGCGGTGGACGGGGCGCCGGATGCTCGCCCACGCCGAGCGCCACCCATCGACGTTCGCTCCCCGGTCGATGGGTGAGCTTGTTGACCAGGAACTGCAGCGCATCGACGAACGTCCCGCGGCGGCCCGGGGCAACCCCTGCCACCTCGCAGCCGAGCGCGACGGCGATGCTGATGCCTCCATCCGGTCCGTCGCGGACGTCCAGCGTCGCTGGCACGTCGGCGAGGCGGAGCAGCTCGGCGAGCACCGAGGCGGCCTGGGCAGCGCGGTCAGGACCGGGCACCGGGTCGGTCACTTGCGTTTCTCCACCGCCGGGCGGCGCGGGGGGACGCCGGCAGCCACCGGCTGCGCCGGGGGCGTGCGCCGCTGGAGCCACCTGCGCAGCACGTACGTCTGGGCCACGGTGAGCACGTTGTTGGTGAAGATGTAGAGGAGCAGCCCGGCCGGGTAATTCAGCATGATGACGGTGAAGAAGATGGGCATGAACCAGACCATGATCCGCTGCTGCGCGGCGTCGAGCGCCATCGGCTGGAGCAGCCCGGTGATGATCTGCGAGACCCCGAGGAGCAGGGGGAGCAGGTACGTCGGATCCTTGAATGTCAGGTCTGGAAGGAAATTCTGGACGAACGGCTCTCCGTAGAGCTCGAAGCTGTTGCGCAGCGTGGTGAACAGCGCCGCCCAGATGGGCAGCTGGACCAGGAGCATGAGGCAGCTCCCGAAGGGGTTGACGCCCGCCTCCTGGTAGACGCGCATCATCTCCCGCTGCTGCTTCTCCCGATCGTCCGGGTACTTCGTCTTCAGCGCCTCGAGCTGGGGCTGGAGCTTCTTCATCGCCTCCTGGCTGACCATCATCCGGTGGGTGAGCGGGACGAGCAGCACCTTGACCACCACCGTCAGCAGGACGATGGCCACGCCCCAGTTGCCGATCAGCCCGTGGAAGAAGCGCAGGACGACGAGCATCAGCTTGCAGATGACGGCCCAGATGCCGAAGTCCACGGCGCGCTCGAGCCGGGGGGACCAGGAGGCGCTGGCCCGGTTCTCGGGCAGGGTGGGCACCGAGGCGAGGAGCTCGTTCTCCTTCGGGCCCAAGTAGACGCCGAAGACCTGCGTCACCGATTCGCCCGGTGCGACCTGCACCGGGAACCAGGCGCTGGCCGCTCGGGCGGTGGGACTGGCCACGACCACGCAGCGGCCCTCGCGCGCCCCGCCCACCACGAAGATGGCGGAGAGGAAGTACTGCTGGTTGACTCCGAACCAGGAGACCGCTCCCGGGTGATCCTTGGTCTCGAGCTTGTCCGAGGGTGACAGCTTCTCGAGCGAATCCTTGACCAGGCAGGCGGCGTCCGACAGGTTTCCCACGCCCCCGAACAGGCTCGGCTTCTCCTCGTGCGCCGGATCGATGGCCCGCGACTGGTGGATCCCCAGCTCACCGGCGAGCAGCTGACCGGAGACGTTGCGCAGGGTGACCGCCACGTTGAGCTCGAGCCCCTCCTGGCTCCAGACCACCCGCTTGGTCACTTCCCAGGCCCCGGTCCGTCCGACGAAGGTCAGCGAGAGCGGGCCCTGGGCGGTGACCTGGTAGGGAAGGGAAGGGGAAACGGGCGACGACCCGGCCACCTCGACGGCCAGCGGCAGGGGAGCGCCCGCCACCGGCTCGGCAAGGTTCATCTGCGGCGCCGGCGGAACCTGTTTCCCGAAGAGAAGGGCGAAGCCTTCCGGGATGGACAGCCGGCGCACCTCGCGCATCCTCGGCCCCTCGAGAAGAGCCGAGACGAGCCCGGCGCCCTCGGAACTGAAGCGGTAGCGGACACGCGGGCGGTCCACCTCGACGAGGAGGCGAGGCGGCTCCGGCGTCGACGGCGCTGCCGCCGCCGGAGGAACGGGCGCGGCGGCCGGCGTCTCGACGTGCGGGACAGGCTTCTCCACCGCCACCGGTGCCGGTGCCCCGGCGTCCACCGGTGCCGGCGACGGGCGGAGCCCGCCCTGATTGAAGAGCATGTAGACGGCGGTGAGCGCGAAGCTGGCGATCAGCGCCACCATCAATCGCTTCTGCTGGGTGTCGGTCTCCACGGGGGTCAAGTCCTTCCCAGCGGGGGCGGGACCTCATCCAGGCCGCCCGGATTCAGCGGGTGACACCGCGCCAGCCGGCGGAGGGCGAGCCAGCTCCCGCGGATCGGGCCGTGCACCTGGAGCGCCCCGACGGCGTAGGCCGAGCACGAGGGGTAGAACCGGCAGGCCGGCGGGAGCAGCGGCGAGACGAGCCACCGGTAGAGGTGGATGGGAACGGCCAGGAGCCGAGCGAGGAGCTTCAAGCGAAGTTCCTGTCTAACGAGGAGAGCAGGGCGGCGAAAGCAGCTCGCAGCTCGGCGCCGCTCGCCCGGCTCGCCTCGGACCGGGCGATGACCACTAGGTCCAGCGGCGGCAAGCCGGCCCGGTGGCGCCGGAAGAACTCGCGAAGATGACGCCTGACACGCGCGCGGATCACCGCATTTCCCACCTTGCTGGACACCGTCACTCCGAGCCGCGCCGTCGAGGCCCCCGAGGGAAGGGCGAGCCCGACCAGCGGTCCGGCGACGACCTTCTTGCCACGCTGCTGGACGCGGAGGAACTCGCTCCGCTTGCGGAGACGCGCCGCGCGCGGAAAGCCCTCCGGGGCGGCCCGTCTCACCCGAGCTACTTCTTCGGGGCGGACACGGCCAGCCGCTTCCGCCCCTTCGCACGGCGGCGCTTCAGAACCGCCCGTCCGGCTTGGGTGGAATTGCGCTTGCGAAAGCCGTGGGTGCGGTTCCGCCGCAGCTTGGAAGGTTGATAGGTCCGCTTGGGCAAGGTCCAGCTCCGTCCCCGGGAGGCGGCGCGCCTTAACGCAAAGCGGGCACGCGAGTCAACGTGGGGACCGGCGCCGGCCAGCGGGTGCTTCAGTTTTTTTCTCGCCCCTCCTGCGCCCGGCGATCGTAAAACTCGCGAGCCCCGTCCACCGCCCACCGCGAGGCATCCCTCTTGTCAGCTCCCGCGGAGATGTCAACAGGCTCTCCCAGCGCCCAGCACCTCTGGTCCCAAGCGCTGACCATGCTCCGCGAGGACGGAAAGAACTACGCGCTCACCTGGCTCGAGCGGATGCAGGCCCTCGACCTCCGCGACGGGCAGCTGGTCCTCGGAGTCCCGGACCGCTTCTTTCGCGACTGGGTGGACGACCATTACCGGACCCTCCTCGAGGAGGCGCTGCAGCGGCTCCTAGGCAGCCCCACCGGGGTCGGCTACGAGGTGATCGAGAGCAGCGCCGCGACGACTGCCCTTCCTCCAGTGCGCGAGAGCAGCGGCTCGACGGCCCGCCCGCCCCGCCTCAACGACCGCTTCACCTTCACCAACTACGTCGTCGCAGAGAGCAATCAGCTCCCGGCGGCGGCTGCCGCCGCCGTGGCCGAGAGCCCGGGTCGGGCCTACAACCCACTCTTCATCTACGGCGGGACCGGCCTGGGGAAGACCCACCTTCTCCACGCCGTGGGCAACGCCATCTTCGGCAGGAACCCCAGCGCGCGGATCATCTACCTGTCGTCCGAGGAGTTCACCAACGAGTTCGTGGAGAGCGTCCGGGATCACCGGATGTCCGACTTTCGGCGGAAGTTCCGGGAGGAGTGTGATGTCCTCTTGGTCGACGACATCCAGTTCCTCGGCAAGAAGGAAGAAACCCAGAAAGAATTCTTCTACACCTTCAACGCCCTGCACGAGATGTCCAAGGCCATGGTCCTCACCTCGGACACCGTGCCGGCGGAGATCCCCGGTCTCGAGGAGCGCCTGAGGAGCCGGTTCACGCAGGGGCTGATCACCGACATCCAGGAGCCGAACTACGAGACGCGGCTCGCCATCCTCAAGAAGAAGGCCGAGCTGGAGGGGTTCGAGCTGCCGGACAACGTCTGTCACTTCATCGCCCGCCACGTGCAGCGCAACGTGCGCGAGCTGGAAGGCGCGCTGGTCAAGATCTCGGCGGTGCACAGCCTCACCGGGCAGCCGATCACCGAGGAGTTCGCCGCCCAGGTACTGCGGGACATTCTCCCCACGCATCGCCCGGTGGACATCGAGCAGATCCAGCGCGAGACGGCGCGCTACTACAAGGTCGCCGTCGAGGAGCTCCGGGCCGACCGCCGGACGAAGCAGCTCGCCCACGCGCGCCAGGTGGCGATGTACCTGGCCCGCCGCCTGACCCGCAGCTCGTTTCCCGAGATCGCCGCGCGGTTCAACAAGGACCACTCCACGGTGATCTCCTCGGTGCGCAAGGTGGAGCGCCTTCGCGAGACCGACACCGCCGTGCGCAAGGAGCTCGACGATCTCGAAGCCAAGCTCGGCGTGCCCTGACCTCCCGCGTTCAACTTGTGGGCAACTTGCGAGCGCCGCCGTCTCGTTGCCTGCGTGACACTTGCTCGACTCCTGTCGACCGAACTGTGGTGCTCAGCCCGGAACTGAACCCCCCGGAACGGGACAGGACACGGGGTCGGATTTCCACACAGGGACCCAGGCCTCACTGCCCACAGGGCTGAAAGCTGAAATCGGGAGGAGTCCCCGCGCCTTGCGCTCGCTTCCCAGAGAACCCACCGGGCCTACGGCTTCTTCCTCAAGATCTCAAGAGATCTCACTGAGCCATGGCGAGAAGGAACTCCTCGATCTGCTTTCTCTGATCCCCGGTCAGCTTCACG
>DASPUU010000140.1:0-6159 GCA_035622755.1 Myxococcaceae bacterium | reverse complement strand
ATCCACGACAACACCCAGAGCATGACCGAGATCCCGGGGAACCCCGTCCTCGCGCTTCCCAGCAGTCCGGGAGGAACGGCGGGCCACGGCCGCACGCAGTTCACCATCCGGAACACGCGGGTCGGCTTCCGGTTCGCCGCTCCGGAATTCGCCGGGATGCGGGCCAGCGCGATGATCGAGTGCGACTTCTTCGGCAACCAACCGCCGGCCGCCTCGCAGGCAACGGGCGGCGTCTCCGAGGCTGCCTACTTCAACAATCCGACGTTCCGGATCCGGCACGCCGAGCTGACGCTGGAGACCCCGGTGGTCGACTTCATGTTCGGCCAGTACTGGGAGCTCCTCGGATGGCAGTCGATCTTCCAGCCGGCCACCGTCGAGCTGCAGGGCGTCCCGGGCGAGCTCTACTCCCGCACGCCGCAGGTCCGGATCAGCAAGACCCTCAAGTTCGGCGACGGCTTCGGCATGGAGATCGCCGCGGCCGCCCTCCGCCCCTGGCAGCGTGACGGCCAGTACCCGGACGGGCAGGGCGGCATCCGGTTCTTCTTCCCCGGCTGGATGGGCTGGAAGACGACCGGTGGGAGCGGCTCGGGCCTGGTGCCGGCCGGCATCGGCATCTCGGGCATCATCCGCGGGTTCAAAGTGCCCGCCCTCTACGCCACCAACGGCAAGGCTCTGATCAGCACGTCCTCGGGTGGGTTCGCGCTCGATGCGCTCATCCCGTTGCTCGGAGCCTCACGCCAGCATCACGGCAATGCTCTCACCCTCACCGGTGAGTACGTGAACGGCTCGGGCATCACGGATCTCTACACCAGCTTCACCGGAGGCGTGCGTCAGTTCCCGGCCTCGGTCCCGGCCGGCTCCGGCCAGACGATGACCCAGTACGCGGCGTTCTCGGCGAACGGCGGCTTCGACGCCGGGAACCTGTACTTCGACAAGGCCGGGAATCTCTCGACGGTCGGCTGGCAGTCGTACATCGTGGGGCTCCAGTACTACTTGCCGGGCACCGGCCAGGTGTTCGTCACCGGCACCTACTCCAACACCTGGTCCGGCGACAGCTACAAGGCGACCAGCGGCGCCCTCTACACCAACCCGTACTACACCGGCGTGCCAGAGAACTCGGTCTTCACACGCCTCGTCTGGTACGAGGCCGCGCTCTGGTGGGACGTGACCTCGGCAGTCCGGCTGGCGGGCGCCTACGCCTACTTCAAGAACTACTACGGCGACCACAGCACCACGCAGCAGAACTACCGCTTCCAGTTCTCCGCCTGGTACATCTTCTAGTCGCCGGCCGGAGGTCGAGCAGCCCACCCGGGGACCCGAGCGGCTGGTTCCCAGAGCCCGGCGGCGATTGACTTCACCGCTTCCCAGGGGATACGAGAGCGACCCCGTTTCACCCGGGAGCGTAGCTCAACTGGCAGAGCAATGGACTCTTAATCCATAGGTTGTGGGTTCGATTCCCTCCGCTCTCACTCGCCGCCGTCCCCGACGTCCTCGCCCGAAGCCTCGAGCAGCCGTGCCAGCGTCTTCCGGTCCACCCCGAGCGCCTCGGCGGTGGCCAGCCGGCGTCCGCCCTCCCGGTGCAGGGCCCAGGCGGCGTAGCGCCGCTGGACGTCGCGCAGGGGCAGCACCGGCCCCTGGAACTCCACCCGGCCCGGCTCCGCATCCCTCGCCGGCTCGAGCGCCAGCTCCTCGGCCGCCACCTCGGCCGTCCGTCCGAGGAGCACCGCCCGCTCCACCAGGTTCTCCAGCTCGCGCACGTTTCCCGGCCAGCCGTGGCGGGCGAGCCGGCGGTGCGCCTCGAGCGAGAACCGCTCCACCGGCGAACGTGGATGGCGCGCCCGCGCCGCCTGGAGGAAGTGCTCGACCAGCATGGGCAGGTCCTCGAGCCGATCGCGGAGAGCGGGGAGGGCCAGCCGGACGACGTCCAGACGGAAGAGGAGGTCCTCGCGGAACCGGCCGGCGGCGACCATCTCCCTGAGGTTCCGGTTGCTGGCGGCGACCACCCGCACGTCCACCGCCCGCGCCCGGTTCGCCCCCACCGCCCGCACCTGCCCGCTCTCCAGGACGTCGAGCAGCTTGGCCTGGAGCGCGATGTCCATGTCCCCGATCTCGTCGAGGAACAGCGTTCCCCCTTGCGCCTCCTCGAACAGTCCGGTGCGCTGCGAGGTGGCGCCGGTGAAGGCTCCCTTCACGTGGCCGAAGAGCTCCGACTCGAGGAGGTTCTCCGGGAGCGCGGCGCAGTTGATGGTGACGAAGGGTCCGCTCGAGCGCCGCCCGAGGGCGTGGAGGGCGCGCGCGACCAGGCCCTTCCCCGTCCCCGTCTCGCCGGTGAGCAGCACCGGGACCTCCGCATCGGCCACGCGCTCCACCAGGTCGAAGAGGGCCCGCATCGGAGGGCTGTCGCCGACCACGTTGGCCAGCGAGAAGCGCTCGCGAAGCGCCCGCCGCAGCACCACCGCCTCGCTGCGGAGCCGTGCCTCCTCCAGCGCCCGGCGCAGGAAGAGCTCCAGCTCATCCACCTTGAAGGGCTTGGTCAGGTAGTGGTACGCGCCCTGGCGGATCGACTCGATGGCCGAGTCCACCGCGCTGTAGGCGGTGGTGACGATGACCGGCCGCGCCGGGTCGAGCCGGCGCGAGAGGGCCAGCAGTCCGAGGCCGTCCAGCCCGGGCATGCGCAGGTCGGTGACCAGCGCGTCGATGTCTCCGTCGTGCTCCAGACGCCGGGCGGCGGCGGCGCTGGAGCCCTCCGGGACGGCGCGGTAGCCGCGCTCGACCAGCCCGTCGGCGACGGTCTCCGCCAGAGCCAGGTCGTCGTCGACGACCAGCACCCGGGCCCGGAGGGCGCCCTTCTCATCCCGTTGCGTCACGGCGCTCCCCGCTCACGGCGGCGATCTCAACCCGCACCCGGGTCCCCTTCGGTCCGAGCCCGGCCTCGGCGCGCGGCTGGAAGGAGATCGTCCCGTGATGGTGCTTGACGATTTCGCTGGCGATGGTCAGTCCGAGACCGGTTCCCTTCCCCGGTGCCTTGGTGGTGAAGAGCGGCTCCAGGCACCGCTTGACCTGCTCCGGGGAGATCCCCATCCCGTCGTCGTCGACGAGGAATGCCACCCGGTCATGACGCTGCTCCACCCGGAGCTCCACCTTGCCCCCCGCCGTGCAGGCGTCGCAGGCGTTGAGCAGCAGGTTGACCAGGACCTGCTCGAACAGGGCCGGGTCGCAGGCCACTGGCGGCAGGCCGGGCTCCGGGCGGTGAAAGACCAGGGCGACGTCGGCCTGCGCGAAGCGGTGCTCGACCAGCTCCAGGGCGGACCTGGCCAGCGCCGCCGGGTCGACCTGGGTCAATGACGCCGCGCCTCCGCGCGCCAGCGTGAGGAACCCGCGGATGATGCGTGAGATGCGCTCCGCCTGCTCGAGGATGGCGGAAACGGCTCCGTGCGATCGCGACCCGGGCTCGGTCCGCGGAAGGAGCTGCTCGGCGCGCCCCATGATGACGCCCAGGGGAGTGGAGACCTCGTGGGCGATGCCGGTGGCCAGGGCGCCCAGGGTGGCGAGCTTGTCGGCCTCGACCAGGCGCCGGTCTCGCGCATGGACCGCCTCGGCCACGGCCACCGTCCGCTGGAGCTCGAGCTCTCGTCGCTGCTCGCGGAGCGCCATCCCGCCGAAGGTCCCGACCAGGAGCGACGCCAGCGCCATCCCGAGGACCAGCCGCCACAGGGCCCGGGATTCGCGGTCTCGCACCCGCTGGGCCGTGGCCACCACCGCCACCGACCAGGTGCGGCCCGCGGCATCGGGCATTCTCGCCAGGCCGGCCAGCGAGGTGCGCCGCGGGAGGCCAAGGCCCGCGGACTCCTCCCGGCCGAGGCTGACCCAGCTGCGTCCGCCGTCGAGCGCGGCCTCGAGAGCAGGCGCTCCAGCGGGTCGAGCATGCGTGTCGAGCAGTCGTTTCTCGCCCGGCGGGCGGACCAGGACCACCACCGTTCCCGGCTGCTTGGCCGACTCGTCGATCGCGGCAAGGGCGCTGGCGAGGCACGGGCTCTCGCGCTCGGCGCAGGCTCGGCCCTGTACCCGGGCCACGAGAGCCGCCGCCGCGCTCCGGGCCACCGCCGTCTGCTCCTGAGCGAAGTCATCGAGGGCGGCGCGCGCCTCGCGGCGCTCGTCCCAGACGGCGACGGCGAGGACCGCGGCCAGCGCACAGACCATGGCCAGGATCAGCCGCGCGCGCCTCATCGCCGGTTGCGCCTCGGGCGAGGTGGGAGGACGCAGCCGGCCGGTCCCGCCGGTGACCGACGTGATGACGGGGTCGACCATCCTGGCGTTCTGTCGAGCAAGGCGAATGCCATGGCGTTCCGGGAGGACGCGGAGGGACAACGCGCTGCGAAGAGGAATCCTTCCCCCTTCACCGGGAAAGTCTCCTCGTCGCCAGCCCTCTGCTGCCTCGGCCCCCAGTATCCTCGACTGGCCCAAAGCTTGCTCATCCGGAGGGCCCACCATGGCCAGCGTGTCTCTCCGTCGCGCCCGCAGCGTGTGCCTCCTGGTGCTGCTGTCAGGGGTCGTGACCGCCGGGCCGAGCGCTGCGCAGCAACCTCCGCCCCCGTCGGCTGACGGAGGAACTCCGTCCGGGTCCATGCCGCCTGCCGGCGCCGAGCCTCCCGGGATGCCGAACATGACGCTCGCCGAGGCGGTGCGGTACGCGCTCAAGCACCAGCCGGCGGTGAGGGCCGCGCTGGCCCGCGTCTCGGCCCGGATCGCCGACGTTGGCATCCCGCGCGGGCAGTGGCTGCCGTCGCTCGGCCTGACCGCCCAGCTCATCGGCGGCACGGCGAACAACACCACCGCCTCGTACCTCGGCGTCGCTCCGGTCCCGACTCCCCGTGTCGGAGGGACGGTGGATCGCACCGGGTCCACCGCCAGCTGGTCCCCGGAACCCTCCACCTTCGCCGGCCTCGGCCTGCTCCAGGAGGTGTTCGACTTCGGGCGGATCTCCCGGGAGATCTCCGCCGCCGACTCGCTCGTCTCGGTCGAGCGGCGCAGCGCCGAGGCGCAGAGCCTCGACATTCGATACGGGGTGGAGGAGGCGTACTACGGGGTCTATGCCGCCAAGTCCGTGCTCCGGGCGTCGGAGGATGCCTACGAGCGAGCGCGCGTCCACCGGGATCTGGCACGGATGGGGGTGGCGTCCGGGCTCCGCTCGCCCATCGAGCAGACCCGGGCCGAGGCCGAGCTCGACCGGCTGGACATCGGACGCATCCGGGCGCGGGGCAACGTGCGCATCGCCCAGGCCGTGCTGGCAGCGGCGGTGGGGAGCGCGGAGCCGGCGCTGGACATCGCCGAGGCTCCTCCCGTGCCGGGAGGCCTCCCCACCCTGGACGCCTCGGTGCAGCGGGCGCTGGAGAAGGAGCCCCAGCTCCAGGCGGCCATCGAGAGGATCCGGGCTCAGGAAGAGGAGACGCGCGCCGCCTTCGCCCAGCTCCGTCCGGAGCTCCTCCTCGCCGGGACGATCAACGCCCGCGCGGGAGGGAGCACCCCGACCAGCGGCAGCATCCCCGACGGCAACGGATGGATTCCCAACGTACCCAACTGGCAGGTGGGGATCGTCTTCAGCTGGCCGATCTTCGAGGGCACGCTGTGGGCGCGGGGAGAGGCCTCGAGGGAGCGGGAGGCGGTGCGTCGCGAGGAGGCGGCGCTCGTCCGCCAGGACCTGGTGGCCCGGGTGGAAACCACCTACGTGGGGGTGACGGTGGCGCGCGAGGCGTTGCCCCGCCTGGAAGCTTCGGTCAACGCCGCCCGGGCCAACTACGCCCAGGCCGACGCGCGCTTCAAGGGCGGGCTGGGGACATCCGTCGAGCTCGCCGATGCCGAGGCGCTGAGGACCGATGCCGAGATCCAGCTCGCCCTCGGCCAGTTCGACCTGGCCAGGTCCCGGGCGGCCTTCGGCCGTGCCATCGCGGAGGGTCTGTGAGCGACGCTCGAGACATCGGCGCCCCGAGCGCGGAGGGGGCGGTCAGCCAGCGCGTGTCGGAGACCGCCACCGAGGCGCAGATGGGGACGAGGCGGATCCGCATCGTCCTCGCCGCCGGCGTGGCGCTGCTCCTCCTCGGCGGAGGGCTCCTGCTCTGGCAGGCGCAGTCGCGCGTCAACCGGGTGGCGCTGGCGAGCGCC
>DASPUU010000139.1:0-8984 GCA_035622755.1 Myxococcaceae bacterium | reverse complement strand
CTGGTCAAGGAGGGGGACCAGGTGGCCATCCTCTCCGACATCCTCGGGGACGAGGACCACCTCGGGGACATGGACTTCAAGGTGTGCGGCACCGAGAAGGGCATCACCAGCATCCAGATGGACATCAAGATCACCGGGCTGACCACGGAGATCATGCGCCGGGCGCTGGAACAGGCGCGCCGGGGCCGGCTGCACATCCTCGGGGAGATGCTCAGGGCGCTGGACAAGCCGCGCCCGGAGATCAGCATCTACGCGCCGCGTATCACCACCCTGATGATCCGACCGGAGTTCATCAAGAACGTCATCGGCCCGGGGGGCAAGGTGATCAAGGACATCATCGCCCGCACCGGCTGCAGCATCAACATCGAGGACAGCGGCCGGGTGGACATCGCCAGCAGCAACGCCGAGGCGGTTCAACAGGCCATCGCCATGGTCCAGGCGCTGACCCGCGAGGCGGAGGTGGGGAAGATCTACCTCGGCACGGTGCGGAAGATCGCCGAGTTCGGGGCCTTCGTGGAGCTCTTCCCGGGCACCGACGGGCTGGTGCACATCTCCGAACTCTCGGACAAGCGCGTGAAGAGCGTCTCCGACGTCCTCAAGGAGGGCGACGAGGTGATGGTCAAGGTGATCAGCATCGACCGAACCGGCAAGATCCGCCTCTCCCGCAAGGAGGCGATGGCCGAGCGGGCCGAGGGAGGTCAGGCGCTCGCCGGCTCCAAGCCCGGGGAGCCGCAGGCCAAGGCCTGAGACCTCGGCCATGGACCGCGTGGCGGTGCAGGTGCGGCGGGTGCGGGCTGGCCCGGAGCCCCTTCCGCTCCCGCGCTACCAGACCGAGGGCGCCTCGGGCATGGACCTGCTCGCCGACATCGAGGGCGAATGGGTCCTCCAGACGCTGGAACGCCGCGCCGTCCCCACCGGCCTGGCCATCGCGCTTCCGCCCGGCTTCGAGGCCCAGGTTCGCCCGAGGTCCGGGCTGGCGCTGCGACACGGCGTCACCTGCCTCAACTCGCCGGGCACGATCGACGCGGACTACCGGGGCGAGGTGCAGGTCATCCTCGCCAACCTGTCCTCGACTCCCTTCAGCCTCCGGCGCGGCGAGCGCATCGCCCAGCTGATCATTTCGCCGGTGGTCCGCGCTGCGCTGGTGGAGGTGGAGGTACTCCCTCCGACCACGCGCGGCGATGGTGGATTCGGCTCCACCGGTATCTAGCGCGCCGGCCCTCGAGTGGCGCAGTGGGATGGGTCGACTAAACTCGGCCGGTGCTCTGCTACCGCTGCGGCAGCCATGTCCCGGACAGCGCTGATCGCTGCGGGACGTGCGGGCAGCGCCAGGTGGGAACGGTGCGCATGCCCGGGGCCACCGGGCTTCGCCGCAAGCTGAACCCGGCCCTGCTGGCGGGGGCCCCCTATCGCGAGGGGGAGCTGATGGCCGGGCGCTACCAGATCAAGGATGCGGTGGGCGTCGGCCCGCTCGGATTCGTCCTTCGCGCCCAGGATCGCGAGCTGGGAATCGACGTCTCGGTGAAGCTCATCCATCCACGCCTGGTCCAGACGGGCGAGGAGCGCGAGCGGTTCGCACGGGTGCTCGAGCCGGCGCGCCGCTTCCTCCACCCATCCCTCACCCGCCTCCACGACGTGGGGAATGACCAGGGGTGGCCGTACTTCACCTACACTTTTCTCGACGGCCTTCCGCTGCGGCGGATCATCGATTCGCGGCTGGCGAAGGGGCAGACCTTCGCCCTGGACGAGGTGGAGCCCATCCTCGGACAGCTCATGTCCGCGCTCGAGGCCGCCCACCCGACGGGAGCCCACGGCAACCTCAAGGCGGAGAACATCCTCGTCCTCCCCGACATGCTCAAGGTGACCGACTGGGGCGTCGCCGGAGGCGTCCCGCGCCCTCCGTTCATCCAGGCGGAGCGCCTGAAGTCCGCTCAGCGCCACCTGGCTCCGGAGTACCTGGCCGGGCAGGAGCTGGACCCGCGCGCAGACGTCTACAGCCTCGGCGTGCTCCTGGGAGAGATGCTCACCGGCCTCACCCCGGAGGACGAGATCCCCGAGCTGCGGCTGGTGAACCCCGGCCTTCCCGACGCCATCGAGGGGCTCTACCGCCGCGCGCTGAGCGAGCGGCCGGAGGGCCGCTTCCGGAGCGTGCGCGAGATGTTCGACGCCTTCGCCGTGCTCGCCGAGGGGGGACCCGCGGTCGCCGACGAGGTGGTCGAGGAAGGGTTCGAGGTGGTGGACGTGGTCGAGGCCCCGGCCGGGGAGGCCGGAGCGGAACCGGCCCGCGAGGCCGCTCCGGAGCCTCCGCCCGCCGCCGTGGCCGCGGCGGTGCCGGTTGCTCCGTCCGGTTCTCCGCCCGAGCCTGCGGGCGCGAGCGCGGTCGAGCCGTCGGTGCCGCCGCCCCCGTCTCCCGCCGAGCTCCTCGCGGCAGCGGGTGCGACGGCCGCGCCCGCCGCTTCGATCTCCGGGCCCGAGGCTCCCGCGGCGCCCGCGCGCGAGCCGCCTCCCGCCGTGCCGGCGGAGGTCTGGACGGAGGTCGGGGCACCCGCATCCAGCCCGTCGCAGGACGGGCTCGAGGCGGCGGGCGAGCAGACGCTCTGGAGCGAGGCGGACGAGGAGCGCCCGGCGGAGACCCCGGCCAGGGCCGAGCCACCCGCTCCGGCGGCCGAGCCCGAGGCCCCTTCGCCGCCCGGCGCCTCCGCGCCCGTGCCGCCCCCGCTCCCCCCGGTTCGCTCGCTACCCCTGCCCGCCGGGAGCGGCCGCGCTGCCGAGCGCCCGTCCCTCGCTGCCGTCGCACGGCCCGTGGTGCCCTCCATCGGGACCTGGGGTCCGGGGGCCCGGAGGACCGGCGTGCAGGCCGCGGTGGCGGTGGCCCACGCCGGGCCGGGTGTCGACGAGATGCCGGCCAGCGAGCCACCGGGCGTCCCGCCATCGCCGGCGGCCCCGGTGCCCCTCCCCCGACCGCTGGAGTCGGTGCCCGCCTCGGTCGCTGCCCTGCACACGGTGGCGCCCATCCCCGCGCCGGACCGGCCGGATGCTGGCCTCGAGGAGGCCGAGCTGCCCGGGTCGGATGCGGCCCGGCCGCCTCCGGCCGAGGAGATGCCGGCGCCCCGGGCAGGAGAGGTTCCGGCGCCCCCAGGCGAGGCCCCCGGACGCGGGCACCAGGGAGGGCTGTGGAGCCCGGGGGCCGCGCTGGCCGAGCTCGTCTCGGAGATCCAGGCCGAGGAGGCCCGGGCCAGCTCGGGCGGCGTCGAGGCCTCCCCGGAGGCGGAGCTCGCCGCCCGGGTGGCCGAGCACCGGGTAGCGCGCGAGCGCCTGGCCCTCATGTCCGCCTCCGAGGAGCCCACCGCGCCCTCCCTGGCGGTGGGGTCGCCCCCGAGGCCGCTCCGCGTCCGTCCCGCGCCGGTGAGCGCCCCGACCCCGTTGTCGGGGCACGAGCGCTGGATCGGGAGGGCGCTCATCTGGATGGTCGCCTTCTTCGTGGTGGGGATGCTCGGCGCGCTCTTTCTCCTCCGGGCGCGCTGAAGGTCTGGTCCGCCCGCCGGCTCCCGAGCTAGGAGAGAGGCGGATGATCGCTCGCTACAGCCGGCCGGAGATGGCGTCCCTGTGGACCGCGTCCGCGCGCCTGCGCCGCTGGCGCGACGTCGAGCTGGCCGCCCTGGAGGGCATGGTGGCCGCCGGCATTGCCCCGGCGGCGGCCCTGGCCGACTGCCGGGCCCGGGCCGGGGAGTTCGGCGACGTCGACGTGCGGCGCATCGAGGAGATCGAGCGGGGCACCCGCCACGACGTCATCGCCTTCCTCACCTTTCTCGAGGAGCGGATCGGTCCGTCCGCGCGCTGGCTCCACTTCGGGATGACCTCGTCCGACGTGCTGGACACTGCGCTCGGACTGGTGCTCCGCGATGCGGCCGACCTGCTCCTCCACGGCCTGGAGCGGGCCATGGCCGCCGTCGAGGCGCGGGCCTTCGAGCACAAGCGGACGCCGGTGATGGGGCGCAGCCACGGCATCCACGCCGAGCCGATGTCCTTCGGACACAAGCTGGCCATCTGGTACGACGAGCTGCGGCGTGGGCGGGAGCGGCTGCGCGCCGCCCGCAGGACCATCGCCGTGGGCAAGGTGTCGGGCGCGGTGGGAACCTTCGCCCACCTTCCCCCGGCCGTCGAGGAGCACGCCTGCCGGGCGCTCGGGCTGGAGCCGGCGCCGGCCTCGAGCCAGATTCTCCAGCGGGACCGGCACGCCGAGTACTTCTCCGCCCTGGCCCTGCTCGGGAGCTCGCTGGAGAAGTTCGCCACCGAGATCCGGCACCTGCAGCGCACCGAGGTGCGCGAGGTGGAGGAGCCCTTCGCGCCGGGCCAGAAGGGCAGCTCGGCGATGCCCCACAAGCGGAACCCCATCCTCTCGGAGAACCTGACCGGGCTGGCCCGCGTGCTGCGGGGCTACTCGCTGGCCGCCCTGGAGGACGTCCCGCTCTGGCACGAGCGGGACATCTCCCACTCCTCGGTGGAGCGCATCGTCGGCCCGGACGCCACCACCCTGCTCGACTTCATGCTCCACCGCTTCGCCGGCCTGGTCGAGCAGATGCGCATCTATCCGGAGCGGATGGCGGCCAACCTCGACCTGCTCGGCGGGGTGGTGAACAGCCAGCGCATCCTACTCGAGCTCGCGCGCCGGGGGTTCGACCGGCAGCGGGCCTACGTGCTCGTCCAGCGCAACGCGATGCGGATGTACGAGGAGGGCGTCGACTTCAAGACTGCGCTGCTGGCCGATCCGGAGCTCACCGCCGTGCTGACGCCGGAGGAGATCGCCGCGTGCTTCTCGCCCGACTACCACCTGCGACACGTCGATGCGATCTTCGCGCGGGTGTTCGGCCGCACCTGAGCCCGGCGGGACTCAGCGGCGGGGGAGCACCACCTCGAGGAAGGTGGTGGACTTGCGCGTCACGACCACCCAGAGGCAGCGGGCCAGGCAGGCGACTCCGAACTCGCGGTAGATGAGGCCGAGGTTCTGGAGGACTTCCCGGTTGGTGATCACGCCGCGCATGGACCGTCCTCCTTTCCTGCGAACCGGGTCATCCGGCCCGACGCAGGCGGTACGATGCAGGGGCCGCGCCAACTCGCAAGTTTTTGGAATTGCTGGGAGAGGGGTGTGCGCCTGGCCCGGCCGACGGGGACAACGTCCACGCTGAACGGGGTCGCTCTGGACTCACTTCTCCGGACTGACCCCGGGGCATCCCGTGCGCCGAGCGGTCGTCTCCTGCGGCCGAGCGTGCCGGGGCGAGGTCGGCCGGACGTTCGCGCCCGGGAGCGGACAAGTCGCCTCGGCGCCACCCCGGCGCGGGCGACGCGCCTAGGCCAGGTACCCGTGGGTGGTCAGGTTGCGCCGGATGCGGTCCTCGACGTCGCCGACGACGAGGGGGAGGGCCGCACCGGTGATCTCCTCATAGGCGGCGAGGTAGGTCTCCGCCGTCCGGATGCGGATCTCCTCGGGGATGACCGGGAGCGGGCCGTGACCGGAGAAGCCCTTCTCACGGATGAGCCACTGCCGGACCGTCTCCTTGTCCAGCATCGCCTGGTCCTCGCCCTTCCGGAGCCGTGCCTCGTACTCCGCCGCCCGCCAGTACCGCGAGCTGTCCGGGGTGTGCATCTCGTCGATGACGTAGAGGGTGGAGCCGACCTTCCCGAACTCGTACTTGGTGTCCACCAGGAAGAGGCCCCGGGTGCGGGCCCAGGCCTGCCCCTCGCGGAAGAGGCCCAGGGCCGCCTCCCGGATGGCCCCCCACTCGCGCTCCGTCGCCAGCCCGCGCTGGAGGACGTCCACCTCGCTCAGCGGGGCGTCGTGCTCGCCCGGGGCGGCCTTGGTGGACGGGGTGAGGATGGGCGTGGGGAAGGCCTCGTCCTTCCGCATCCCCGCCGCGATGGGCACTCCGTACACGGCGTGCGCACCCTTCTGCACGTCTCGCCACAGGCTTCCGGTCAGGTACCCCCGGACGACCACCTCGATGGCGAAGGGCTGGGTGGCCCGAGCCACGGTCACGTTGGGGTCCGGGACATCGAGCACATGGTTCCGCACGACGTGGGCCGTTCGCTCGAACCAGAACTGGGCCAGCCGGTTGAGCACTTCTCCCTTGAAGGGGATGGTGGTCAGCACGCGGTCGAAGGCAGACAGCCGGTCGGTGGCCACGAGGAAGAGCCGGTCTCCGGCGCGGTAGACGTCGCGCACCTTACCCCGGTAGCGGCTCCCCAGCGCGTCGAGTCGCGTCTCGGAGAGGGTGTGGTCGAGCTGGGCGCGGAGGGCCGGGTCGGACATGGCCCCTGGCGGGCTAGCGGCCCTCGGAGGCGGCCACCAGGTAGAGGAGGACCGGGTTCAAGCGCAGCGCTCCGTCCGCATAGGCCGCCGCGTACGGCACGCCGTCGGCGCGGTAGACGCGCAGGGCGCCCGGCGGATGGAGGCTCCATCGACCGGCCAGGGATCGGGCCACCAGCTCGGCCGCCTCCCGCTCGGAGAGGCCCTGCAGGCTGTCCCGGCGCTCGTCGGACCAGGGCTCGCCCTCGAAGACCAGGCTGGCCGGGTCGCCGGCGTCGGGGACCTCGAACAGGTCGCCGCGGCCCTCGAGCGGCGGGGCGCACCTGAGCTCCCCGTTCTGAACGAAGGGAAAGAGGGAGAGCGCGTCGTCGGCGGCGCCGAGCTGCTCCTGGGCGCTGTCGCGGACGAGCGACCGGTAGAGCTCCTGGCGCACGCCGGGCGCGAGCAGCTCGACCTGCTCCGGCGTCTGGAGCAGCGCCGCGCGCGGCGTCTGGCTCCGGACCGGCGAGGTCAGGTCGCCGCAGCCGGCGAGGGTGAGCCCGAGCAGGGCCAGGATGGGGACGCGCAGGCGCATCGCTTCGAACCTCCAATCTACCAACGACTCCTCGGGAGGGGAAAGTAGACTCCACCCCCGAGATGTCGCTGCGCGCCACACTCCGGGTGGTGCTCCACCAGGTCCAGTCGCCGGACAACGTGGGGTCGGTGGCGCGAGCGATGGCCAACTTCGGCGCGACGGGCCTGTGGCTCGCCGAGCCGGAGACGACGGAGCTCGCCGACGCGCGAAGGCTGGCCGTCCACGCCGAGCACGTCCTCGACACGATGAAGATCGCCGGCTCGCTCGGCGAGGCCCTGGCGCCGTGCGTCTACGTGCTCGGGACATCCTCGCGGCGCGAGCTCGCCCGGCGGCCGAGCCTGGATGCCGAGGAGGGGGTGCGCCGCCTCCGGGCGGCTGCGGCGCGTGGCCCGGTGGCGCTCTTGCTCGGCGGCGAGCGCCGCGGGCTCTCCGATGCCGAGCTGGCGCTCTGTCACGACGTGGCGGTCATCCCCACCGGCGCGCGACAGCCGTCGATGAACCTCGGGGCGGCGGCTGCCGTCCTCCTCTACCTCGTCGCGCGAGCGGACGGCGCCGAGCAGGTCGAGCCGGCCCAGAGCCCCGGGGCGCCCCGCGAGCTCGTCGACCTTCTGCGCGAACGGATGCGCCGAGCACTGCTCGCCGCCGATGCCCTCAACGCGCAGAACCCGGAGCCCGTTCTCGACGAGATGCTCCGTGCCCTGGAGCGCGGCGGGCTCGCCCGGCGCGAGGCGGAGCTGTGGGCCGCCGCCTTCAAGCAGCTGGCCCGGGCGGTGACCGGGGAGCGACCGCGCTAGCGAGCGGGCTCAGGGTTGCGCCCGCTTGGCGATGAGCTTGTTGAGGGCCTCGCGGTCCTCGGGTGAGTGGTGCTCGACGGGCTTGCCCACGCCGACCACGGTCCGCGCCCGATCGTAGAGCGACTCGGCGCCGGCCCTCGCCGCGCGCCACACCGGCCCGGTCACCGCGTCCTCCAGGTGCCGGAGCGGAGTCCGCCCGCCCAACTGAACCGTGGCCAGGACCGCACCGAGGGCCACGAGCCCCGCCGCCCAGCCCAGCCGCCTGAGGAGTCCCATCCGATATCCTCCGACATGAACCTACATCAACTCCGAAGTCCTACACAAGTTCTCCCGGGGGGTTGCGGATGACAAGGCCAGGCCGTGGCCGCTATGGAAGGCGCGTGCAGCCCCAGGAGCTCTTCAGCGCGGTGCTTGCCCGCTCCCGGGCGCTGGGCCCGCCCCCGGCCGTGGAACCGGCGCTGGAGCGTTACCGGTCCGACTGTGCGGAGTGGGTGGCCCGGGTGCCCGAGCCGCCCCTCTACCGGCGCGCGCAGGACCCCTCGCGGGCGCGCGCGGCCGCACTCCTGCCCGACGGCGAGGCACTGCTCGCCCGTGGCTGGGCGCTGCTGCAGACCGGCGCCGCCTCGGCGGCGGACACCAGCCTCACCCAGGCGCTCGAGGCCCACCTGGAATCGCTCTGCCTGGTCACCGAGGGGCAGCTCGAGCGCGCCGAGGGTGCCTGGGCCCGCGCCAGCACGCTCGAGCGGCGCGCCCGTGCCGCCCGCCGGGTCTTCGTCCGCGAGGAGGAGGTCGAGCTTCCGGTGTGGAACGCCGTGTCCGGGACCTCGCGCTATGACCCGCGGCCGGCTCCCACGCTCCGCGCCCGGCTCTCCTGCCCCCAGTGGGGATGTCGGCGGGTGGAGGAGGCGCAACTCTCCCCCACCTATGCCATCCACCGGCGCACCTGTCCGGCGTGCGGCAGGCCCTACGTGGCCTACCTGGCGGAGGCGCGCGAGCTCACCTCCGAGCGGGCCTCCCAGGGCCGCCACTACGCTTTCCGCGTCGAGGCGCTCGGCGGGGGGCTCTCGCGGGTCGACTTCGACGACGACGGCGCCGACCAGCTGACCGTGGTCCGCGGGGACCTGCTCGCCTTCCTCTACACCGCCGATCGCGAGCTGCGGGGCGTCTCGAACCTCTCCACCGGCCGGACGCTCTGGGTGACGCGCAGCGGGCCGTGCTACCTCGTCACCCACGTCTACGGTGAGGGGGCGCCGGAGCTGGCCGGCTTCCGCCTGGTGCGCGACCGTGTGCTCGTTCCGTCTGCCCCCGGGCG
>DASPUU010000138.1:0-15005 GCA_035622755.1 Myxococcaceae bacterium | reverse complement strand
GGTCGCGGGCGTGGGCGAGAGGCAGCGGCTCCGGGGCGAGGAAGCGGTGCCCGCGGGTCTCGCGGCCGCTCCGTACGTCGGCGAAGACGAACGGCACGACCTCCGACCCGTGCAGCGCCACCAGCCACTGGACCGGGCGGGCGAACGCCTGCTCCACGTCCCCCCAGCGCATCGACTTGCGGAAGGCCAGGGCATGAACCACCCGGGAGAGCGCCTCGGGGAGAAGCTCCGAGGCCGGCTGCCCGCGCTCCTCCACGTCGGCGGCCAGGTATTCCCCCCGCGGGGTCTGGACCCGGCGGAGCTCGCGCACGGTCCTCCCCTGGCCCTCGGCGAACTTCACCGCCGCCCGGGTGGGCGTTCCATCCGCGGCGAAGGCGGCCTTCACCGGCGGGCCGAGCACCTCGCGGCGGACGTCGGGGCTGCGCTCGGCCACCGACTCGGCCAGGACGGCCAGGCGCCGCGGGGTCCCCGAGGCGTGCAGGGCTCCGTGAGCGAGGCGCGCCGCTCCGAGCTGCTCGCCGAGCCCGCGCGTCAGGTCCTCGAGCGCCGGCACGACGAAGGAGGCGGGCAGCTCCTCGGTCCCCACCTCGAGCAGGAGATCCTCAGCCACGGCGCTCCGCCCCGGCACCCCGGTCGAAGGTCATGCCCTTCCAGGCCGCCGAGGCGGGCACGCCCTCGAGCAGCGCCGGTTGCTCGCCCACCGTCCAAACGGTGCGGGTGAGCGGATAGCCGAGCCGCTCCCGCGTCCTGAGGAACCCCTCGGCGCAGCCGCGGGCATTGTCGCGGACGCGCTTGATGAAGCCCTGGCGCTCGGTGACCGAGATCGCCCCGCGCGCGTCGAGCAGGTTGAAGAGGTGGCTGCACTTCAGGGCCTGGTCGTAGGCGGGCAGGGGCAGGTCCTGATCCAGGAGCCGGCGGCATTCCTTCTCGTGGGCCTCGAAGAGCGAGAGCAGGGTCCCCACGTCCGCGGCCCGGAAGGCGTGGGTGCTCATCTCCACCTCGTTCTCGTGGAAGAGCTCGCCGTAGCGCACGCCCTTCACCCAGGCGAGGTCGAAGACGCTGTCCACCCCCTGGAGGAACATGGCGATGCGCTCCAGCCCGTAGGTGAGCTCCACCGAGACCGGTCGGCACTCGAAGCCACCGCACTGCTGGAAGTAGGTGAACTGGGTGATCTCCATCCCGTCGCACCACACCTCCCAGCCCAGCCCCCAGGCGCCGAGGGTGGGCGACTCCCAGTCGTCCTCGACGAAGCGGATGTCGTGCGCCAGCGGGTCGATGGCGATGGCCCGGAGCGAGTCGAGGTACAGCGCCTGGACATTCTTGGGCGACGGCTTGAGCAGGACCTGGAGCTGGTGGTGCTGGAAGAGCCGGTTCGGGTTCTCGCCGAACCTCCCATCGGCCGGCCGGCGCGAGGGCTGGACGTAGGCCACGTTCCACGGCTCGGGCCCGAGGGCCCGCAGGAAGCTGGCCGGGGCCATCGTGCCGGCGCCGACCTCCAGGTCATAGGGCTGCTCGAGGACACACCCCTGCCCTGCCCAGTGCTGCTGCAGAGCGAGGATGAGGTCCTGGAAATACAAGGCGGCGGGGCCGCGGACCTTAGGGACCGCTGACCGGGCGCGTCAAGGCGACTTCTGGCTCACGGACGGCTGTTGATGATGACGTAGGGCGTGAGCTCGGTGAGGTCCGAGCAGGGCGCGCCCGTCGTCGAGGTGGCCTGGTAGTTGATGTTGGTGACGTTGAGGACCTGGAAGTTGGCGCCGGACGTGGTGACCGGTGCGACGGCGCCCGGGTCGAGGGCCGGCGCCGCGCCCTCCGGGGTGGTGAACTCGGTCCGGGAGAAGAACGCCTTGCAGCTCGGCCCGGCCGAGCTGCACCCCTGGGGATCGTTCAGCGGGGTGACGGTGAAGGGCGCGGTCTGGGTGGCGTCGAGGACCGGCGCATTCATCGCCATGTCGGCGACCTGGAGCAGCTGGCCCGCCCCGTCGCGGACGACGACGGCGCGGTTGCCGCTGGCCGGGGGAGCCTCGATCACCGTGACCTGCAAGGTCTCGCCGTTCACCGGATCCGCATGGTAGGCCTCGAGGCAGCAGCTGCCGACTTGCGGGAGGGTGAAGTCCACCGTGCCGCTCAGACCGGGCGAGCGACTGAGGGCGAGGATCGTCGTGCCGCCCACGAGGTAGGTGACGCCGGTGAGCATGCCGGTGCCGGTCCAGGTCGTGGCGGCCGTGGTCTGAGTCTGGACGAAGAAGGCCCCCGACGGGGCGCTCACGCTCACGTAGTAGCCGTTGCCGTACTGGGGGAAGTTGTTCAGCGGGCAGCCGCTGCTGCACAGGCCGGAGAAGCAGAGCTGTCCGGACGGACAGGCGGACGCGCCGGCGTCCACGGTGCAGGGCTGCGGCGGCGGCGGGACGAGCAGCACCGTCCCCTGCTGGGGCTGGAAGCTGGCGAAGGCGCACACCTGCTCCTCGGCCGGCACCGCGCCCGGGAAGGGGACGCCGGCATCGGCCGCGGCGCCCCCGGCCACCGAGAGCCCGTAGCAGATCCGGGCGGTGAAGGTGTCGTCGGGAAAGTCGTTGGTGCGCTGCAGGCACGCCTGCCCACCCACCAGGGCGCCGCAGCTCTGGTTCGAGTCGTTGTAGTAGACGCCCGACCACTGCCGCTGCACCGAGGCGTCCGGCGGGAGCATCTGGACCTGAGGGTTGGTGGTGGTGGGCGGGAGGCAGGGCTGGCCGGGACAGCCGCCCGGGTTGCAGATCAGCTCGCAGGCGTAGCAGGAGCAGTCGGAGGGGAGCCCTTCCAGGAAAGGAGGCGTGTCGGCGGTGGCCCCGTTGGGAGCGACCACCATGCCGTAGGTGGAGTCGGTGGCGTCGATGAACAGCGGCGCCTGGGTGGTGTTGGTGAACTGGAGGGTGACCGGGGTGGGGTTGTCCGCCCCGGACTTGCTGCAGTTGCAGGCCGGAGAGACCGACACCACGAGCAGGAGCGGCAGGAGGGGTCGCATCACCACAGGGGACCGGACCGAGGTTACACCAACTCGCACGGAAGCTTGCGACGTGAACACGGCTACGGGATGCTCCGTCAAACTCGGTTCATGGCGCGTGCCTCCTCGCTCGGTCTCCTGGTTGCCCTCACGCTCGTCCAGGCGGGGTGCGACAACGCCGGGAGCCAGAACGCCCGCGGGCCCGCCGTCCCCCGGGTGGCCCCTCCCAAGCTCTCTCCCATCGAGCTGCTCCCGCCGGTGGTGAACCGCCAGACGGTGGGCCAGGTCGTGCTCGCCGATCCGCTCGCCCTCGCCTCGTTCCAGACCGACCTCTTCGTCCAGGGCAACGGGGTGGTGGACATCCTCTGGCTCATCGACTCCTCGGGGTCGATGGCCAACGAGCGCCTGGTGCTGGGTCAGAACTTCGCCCGCTTCCTCCAGGAGCTGCAGAACGTCCAGAGCAGCTACCACATGGGCGTCACCTCGCTGAACTCCAGCGACGGCGCAAGACTCAAGGTCAGCTCGCCGGCCACCGGCAGCGTGCAGATCATCACCAACGCCACCGCCAACCCCCAGGCGGTCTTCCAGGACCTGACCACCTATGCCGTCTCGCGGGTGCGGTGGGACCAGGGCCTGCGGATGGGCGAGCTCGGCGTCACCCCGCCCAACACCAGCACCGGCGGGCCGAACGACGGCTTCATCCGGCCCAACGCCGCCCTGGCCTTCATCGTCGTGACCAACGGCGAGGACAAGAGCTACGGCGACACCTCGTACTACGTCCGCTTCTACCGGGGCGCCAAGGGAGCGGGCAACGAGCGCCTGGTCACTTTCTCCACCATCGGGGGCACCCTCCCCGACGGCTGCACCCCGGCGACCGACGTCGGCAAGCTCGGCGGCCACGCGCCGGCGGCGGCCCGCTATGCCGCGGTTTCCTTCCCCACCGGGGGCGTGGTGGGAAGCATCTGCGATGCGAGCTTCGAGGACACGCTGGTCCGCATCGTCCAGGCGCTGAACACCCTCCGGCGCGTCTTCCCCCTCTCCCTCAAGCCGGCCGCGGGGACCCTGTCCGTCACGGTGAACGGGGTGGTCATCCCCCAGGACGTGGTCAACGGCTGGCAGTACCAGGCGAGCACCAACAGCATCACCTTCCTCGGCGGCTACATCCCGCCGCCCGGGGCGAAGATTCAAATCCTCTACGCCATCGCCAACTGACGTGTTCCGGAACCTGCGCATCCTGTCGCTCCTCGCCCCGCTGGCGGCCCTGGCCCTGCTGCATCCGGGGTGCGGGCGAACCGCGCTGGGAGGCCTCTGCCCCGAGGGCTACGACCTCGACTCCGGGGTCTGCGAGTGCGCCACCGACGAGGGCTGCCCGGCCGGCTACGTGTGCAACGCGGGCACCTGCGAGTGCCGGAGCGACAGCTGCTGTCCGGCCGGGTACGGCTATTCCCAGCAGAGCCAGGCCTGCGTCTGCCACGACACCACCTGCTGCCCGGCGGAGTACGTGTGGAAGGCGGCGGAGACGAGCTGCGACTGCGGCAGTCAGATCTGCTGCCCGGGCGGCTACGTCTTCGACCAGGTGGCGCAGGGATGTCGCTGCGCCGCCGACGCCTGCTGCCCGGTCGGGTTCGCCTACGACGCCGGGACGAAGGAATGCGTCTGCCAGGCGGACAGCTGCTGTCCGGTGGACTACGTCTGGGATGACGTGCGCCAGTCCTGCGTCTGCGCCAAGGATTCCTGCTGCCCGCCCGACTACGCCTACAACTCCTCGGTGCGGGCCTGTGTCTGCGTGGGCAACTCCTGCTGCCCGGCGGGCTTCATCCAGGACTCGGCGGCGCAGCGCTGCGTGTGCGATCCGAGCCAGCCCACGGCCTGCGGCGATCCGGCCCACAACTTCTGCGACACCACTTCCGGCGCCTGCAAGTGCCTCGACGACCTGGGGTGCAAGGCGGGCAACTACTGCAACGGGCTCGGCTTCTGTCAGTCCGCGGCCGGCTGCACCTCGAACATCGACTGCCCGGCCGGCTCCTTCTGCAACACCCTGACCAGCATCTGCATCCCGCAGGGTCCATGCGTGGCCGACGCCGAGTGCCCGTTCGGCGACATCTGCCAGTCCGGGACCTGCGTCAGCGGCTGCTACATCAACGGGGACTGCCCGATCACCCCGCCTACCCCCCCGCAGTCGAAGCCCTCCTGCGTCGGCTCCAACGTCGGGGTGACTCCCCCGGTCCTGGGGAGCTGCCAGCCCTACTGCCTGATCAACAACTCCTGCCCGGTGAACCAGTTCTGCAACACCTCCAACGGGGCCTGCGGCATCAATCCCGCTCGCACCGATTGCCAGCCGTGCCTCAACAACCCGGACTGCGGGTCGGCGGGAAACTGCCTGACCTTCATCAGCGAGGGTCAGCAGAACTCCTTCTGCGGCACCACCTGCAGCACCGACGCCGACTGCCCGAGCGGCTTCGACTGCGGGGGCGTCATCTTCGGGTGCCAATCCAACTCGGACTGCCCGCCGCCCGCGGACGGGACCCCGGTGCAGTGCCTGACCTTCCAGCCGGTGAACGACGTGGCCCAGGGCTTCTGCAGCGGCCCCGACGGGCAGCCCTACGTCTACTTCAACGCCTGCGCGCCGCTCTCCGGCACCTGCCCGGCAGTGCCCTTCCCCTGAGCGGTCAGTCCACCCCCAGCTGGCGGAGGAACTCGACGCCCTTCAAGGGCCGGCCGAGCTGGTGGGCGATGAAGGCGTTGAGGAGCCCCCGGGCGGCGGCCCGCACCGCGGGCGGAAGGGGCGTCCGGGCCCCGGCCTGAAGCGCGGAGAGCGCCAGCAGGTGCTCCGGCGGCACCCGTGCCGCCCCGGGCGCCCTCCCCTGGCAGCGGAGGCAGACCGTACCGCCGTGGCCGGGGTCGAAGCGGGGCTCCGGCCCTGGCTCGCCGCCGCACAGGCAGCAGGCGTCGAAGCGAGGCATCAGCCCGGCCAGGGCCAGCGCCCGGAGCTCGAAGGCGAGCAGGGACGTCGGCCCGGCCGCCCCCTCCTCCAGCTCCGCCAGCCAGGTCCGGGCCGCGTCGAACAGCTCCGGGTGGGGCTCCTCCTCGCGCACCAGCTCCCGGCACAGCTCGACGGCGTAGAGGGCGCGGCCGAGGCGGGGCAGGTCGTCCCGGAGGCGATGAAACGCGCGCACGACGTCCACCCCGTCGAGCCGGAGCGTCGAGCCGCGCCGGGCGACGAGCTGCGCGCGGAGCAGCGTGCACGGCTCGAGCGCCCCGGCGAACCGGCGGCGGCTCTTGCGGGCCCCGGCGGCGAAGGCGGTGAGCCTGCCGCGCGTCCGGGTGAAAAGGGTCACCAGCCGGTCGGCGTCGGCGTAGTCCAGCGTTCCCAGGACCAGCGCCTCGTCGGTCCAGCGCTCCATGGGCCCTCCCCTGCCTACTTGTTCGGCGCCGGGGGCGGGGGCGCCGGCTTGGGAGGACCTCCCAGCCGGGCCAGGTAGCTCACGCAGTCGTCGCGGAGAAAGCCCGGCGTGGCCTTCTCCACGCACATGGCAAAGCTCAGGCGGGCGAGCTCGGTGCGGCCCAGCTTGGCCCGGCACAGCCCCAGCCGCTGGTGGGCCTCGGGCACCGCCGGGCACGACTCGGCGAACTGGGCGAAGGCGTCGCACGACTTCTCCGCCTGGCCAATCCCCTCGTAGATCATCCCCAGCGTGCGCCAGCCTTGACAGAAGTTGGGAGCGGAGGTGACCGCGGCCCTGACCGACTCCAGCCCCTTCTCCGTCTCGCCCTTCTTGTACAGCGCCCAGCCCATGTTCGACTGGGCGAAGTGCGGCGTGCGGTAGAGCATGTCGTTGAGGGCGAGCTCGTACTGGGCGATGGCGGCATCGTAGCGAGCTTCGTCGAGATAGAGGTTCCCGAGGTTGACGTGCGCCTCGGGGAAGGCAGGGCGGATCTGCAGCGCCCGCTGGTAGTGCGTCTCCGCATCGCCGAGCTTCTGGTAGTTGAGGTGCAGCACCAGTCCGAGGCCGTTGTGGGCCTCGGCGAGGCGGTCGTCGAGCGCCACCGCCTGCTGGAACTCGGCATAGGCCGTCTGGTAGTCGCCCTGGTTCAGGGCGCCGACGCCGAGGTCGTTGTGGATCTCGGCCGCGCGCTGGGCCTTCTCGTCCGGCCCGTGCTGGCAGGCGGCGCCGAGCAACGCGGCCCCGAGCAGCGCCCGGGGGAGCTTCGAGCGAAGGCGTTCCACGGTCTAGAACGACGAAAAGAGCCGGGCCAGCCGCGCCACCGGCGACAGCGGCGCCCGATCGCCGGGCGAGGAGGTGGGTGCTCCGGTCCGTGCACGGTACATGGGAAGCGATCCCAGCACCTCCATCTGACGGTCCGGGGCCAGCGCACGGTAGTTGAGGTTGTCCATCATGAAGCCCATCGACTCCACGAAGCCCAGGGCGTCCGTCTGCAGGGTGCGGTAGTCTTCCGGAGTCTGTGCCACGCGCTCCGTGAGGTAGACGGCGCAGTCGTGGGATTCGCTCAACCAGAGGTAGACGGTGACGGTGAATCCCTGCGTTCCGCGCAGGCAGGCGATGAAGGCCTGGGCCGGCCCGGCGCGGCGGCCGGGAATGGCGACGTGGGGCGCGTTGATGCTCTGGAACAGCGCCGCCACCTGTTCGCGGGAGGCGTCCAGGCTGCGAACGGTGTCGTCGAGGGTGAACACGAGATGCGGGGAAGACCCTGGACGTCCTGATGCCACGCCCCGCGGGCGGCTGCAAGACACCGGGTGGGCCGGGCCCTACCGCTCGCGGACGGCCAGCGCCCAGTCGCCGATCAATCCCTCGCCCGTCCGGAAGCGGACGAAGTCCCGCTTCACCCGGCGAGGATAGAAGCGGAAGGCATCGAGGTCGTGGGCCCGCAGGGCCTGGCGGATGCGGTCCGGCCCGGCGTTGTAGGCCATGAGGGCCAGCTCCAGATCTCCGCCGAACCTGTCCTGGAGCGACTTGAGGTAGCGAATGCCCAGCCGCACGCAGAGCGCGGGGTCGGAGGCGACCTCGTCGGGCGAGAGGCGAAGCCCTTCGCGCTCGGCAATGAACTGGAGCGTGCTCGGACGGATCTGCATCAGCCCACGGGCTCCACGCGCGCTCACCGCCCCCTCGTCGAACTCGCTCTCCACGTCGATGATGGCCAGCACGAGCAGGGGGTCGTAGCCGGCGCGATGCGCCTCCTCGGCGATGGCCCGGCCGACCTGGCTGCGCAGCGCCAGCCCGAGCTCGGGCGCCCGCTTGGCGAGCACCGAGTCGATGAGCGACTGGTCGGGGGCCGGGGCGAGCGGAACTTCCACCCGCGGCGCGGGCGGGGGCAGGCGGAGGACCCCCTCGATGCGCCCGGCGCCGAGCAGCAGCACGCCGCCCACGAGCGGGAGCACCGCACAGCGCGACGAGAGGGCGTGAAGCTGTGAGAGGAGTCGCCGCATGGGGTGGTTCGGGAGTGCCAGGCGAAGACCGCCCCCCCCCGGGGGGGCTGGGCTCTTCAGCGAGTGGGAGGGCGCCGCTCGGCGATGCGATCCAACCGTGCAGCGGCCCGTTCCAGCCGGGCCTGCAGGGCCTGGATCTGTTCCCGCCGCGGTACACGCAGCCGGGCCACCGCACGCTTCACGCCGTCCTCGATCCCTTTCTCCAGCGCTCCGCGCTGGGTCGCGATGCGCTCCGTCATCTCGGCCACCTGACGGCGCACCTCGTCCTGGCTCCAACCCGCAACGGACTGGAGACGGTGCACGAGCTGGGCCGCCTCCTCCTCGGCGGAGGACACGGCGACCAGGGCCTGGGACCACATGCGCTCGAGCGCATCGGCAAGCCCCCGTTTTTCCTTTGGTTCACCGTTCACGGCGGAGCCTCCCGGACGCGCCTCGCCGGCCCCGAGCCGGCCTTTCGATGAGCCCAGGTCACAAGACGCGATGGAAGTATAAGGTACAGCCTGGGTAAACGCCCGAAACTGCCCGCTCCAGGAGGGTTACTGGAGACCCTCCCGTCTCATGCCGTGCAAGCCTGTGTTGCTAGGCGCGCACGTCCGGCTTCTCACCGGAGAGCGTGTCCAGCCGGCGCGAGAGCTTCGTCAGCTGCCGGTTGAGCGCCTTCACCTGGTTCTGGCTGGCGAAGCCGGCGACCTCCAGAAGCCGGTCCTGGAACTCCTCCAGCCGCTTGCGGGCCTCCTGGGACACCTCCTGGGCGCGCTTGGCCAGGTCACGAAGCGTGGCGTTGAGAATCTTGATCTCCGCCGACCCGAGACGCTCGAGTAGACCATCGAGCTCCTTGCGAGACTCTTGACCCCGGGCGATGAGGTTCTTGAGAACCTTTTCCGCCTCGGCCTCGAAGGCCACGAGGCGCTTCTGCGCCACCGTGAGCTGCCCCTTCACGAACCCCTGCACGTCGTTCGCCTTTGCCATGACCGGATCCTCTGGGCGGAAGTGAGAGCAGCGCCGCCCTTCGCGCCGCCATCATAACGCGGCGCGGCAAAATGGCAAGAAGGGCTGACGCGCAGCGTCACTCCGAGTGAAGCCCCGGGGTGACCGCCGCCTACGTCTTGGCCGCCGGCGACTTCGGCGCGGCAGTCGATGCGGCGGCCTTCCTTCGGGTCTTCCGTCTCTTCTTCCAGGCCTGGCGAATCTTCATCCGCTTGCGCTGGTGCTTGCTCCGGCTGCGTGCCATGTCCGAGGTTCCCCTGTGGGCCTGAGGGGGGCACCCTCTAGCAGAGGCCGGCGTGCCCCGGCGAGCCCGGAGTGAGGCCCCCCCAGGCGATGTCAACGCTTTCTCGGGGCCGGCTTGGTGGGAAACGGGATCCCCTCGGCGCTCCGCACGGCGCTGGGCAGCGCGTCGGCCGCGGTCACCGTCCCTTCCCGCCCCGGGGATGCCGGCCCCGGCGCGCCCGTCCGGCGTCGGCTTCCCAGGAGTGGCTGGACGAGCTCCACGAAGCGGCGGACCTCGTCCAGGGGGAGCGCCGGGCAGGTGTTCCCGTTGATGCCGGTCATCGGACCGGCCATGCACATCGAGTTCAGGATCGCCTCCTCGGTGGCCTCCATGACCGCCTCGTAGAGCGGGTCGAGGCGCTGATCGAGGAGGAGCTTCACCTTGGTCACCATCTTCTGGGTACGGCGCGGGATGACGTTGGCGGTGGAGAAGCCGATGACGATCTCCCCCGAGCCGTGGGCGGCGTAGCTCCCCACGCGCCCGATGCCCAGACCCACCCGCTTGCAGACCCGGGAGATCTGGTTCGGCAGGAGCGGGGCGTCGGTGGCCAGCACGGCGATGATGCTCCCCGGGGTGTCCTCCCGGCGCGGCACGCCGAGAAAGCGCTCCTCCAGGACCTCGCCGAGGGGCAGACCGCCGGCTCGCAGGTTGTGCATCTTGCCGAAGTTGGACATGACCAGGACGCCGAGCGTGTAGCCCCCGTGCGACTCGGGCAGCTTGCGCGAGCTGGTGCCGATGCCGGCCTTGAAGTCGCAGGTGATCATCCCCGTCCCGCCGCCGACGCTTCCCTCGGCCACCTGACCCGAGGTCGCACCGGCGATGGCCGCCCGCACGTGCTCCTCGTGGACGTGCGCGCCGGCGATGTCGTTGAGCCAGCTGTCGTCGCACTCCCCCACCACCGGGATGATGACGTCGTGCTCGTCCCCGATGCCCGGGTAGCGCTCGACCATGATCCGCGCCACCGCGTCGGAGACCGCGCCCACCGACATGGTGTTGGTGAGGAGGATGGGCGTCTCCAGGAGGCCCCACTCCATGACCTGCGTCAGCCCGGAGACCTCGCCCGCGCCGTTGAGGACGAAGCTCCCGCCGTGCAGGCGGTCGATGAACACGTTGCCGTGGCTGGGGAGGATGGCGGTGACCCCGGTCCGGACCGGCCCCTGGCCCGGACGGAGTCGGCCCTCCCCGCGGACGATGGTGGCGTGGCCCACCAGCACCCCCTCCACGTCGGTGATGGCGTTGTGCCGCCCGGGGCGGAACCGTCCGAGCGGCAGGCTCAGTGTGCGCGCGCGCACGCGCGGCTCGGGTGGCGTCTGAACCATGCCGGCGGTGCAGCTTACTCGCGGACCCGTGCGCAGCGGTCGAGATCCGGCCTCACCCCTTGGCGTCCCGCACCTCGCCGGCCAGCTCGCTCACCAGGGACAGCCCGTGGCCGCCGTTGCCGTTGCCGGCCACCGGCGCCTCCCGGTCCGCCGCCTTGCGTTGCTCGCGCTCCTTGTAGCGCCGGATGGCCCCGGAGAGGATCTCGCCGATCAGCGTCCGGTAGTCCATCCCCGCGCCCTGGGCGATGAGCACCAGGTCGCTCCACCCGGGGGTCAGGCCGGGGAGCGGGTTGCATTCGAGGAAGTAGAATCGCCCACGCTCGTCCATGCGGAAGTCGATGCGGGCCACGTCCCGGCAGCCGAGCGCCATGAAGGCCGCCCGTCCCATGGTGCGCAGCCGCTCGAGCAGATTGGGCTCGATCCGCGCCGGCACGTCGTAGCGGATGCGGTCGTTCCACTCGAGCTTGTGCTGGAAGCTGTAGACGGGGTGCGCCTCCGCCTGGTCGAGGAAGACGATCTCCATCGGCGGAAGGACCTTGGGCCGGCGCTCCCCGAGAAGCCCGACGGTGAACTCCCGGCCGGAGATGTACTCCTCCACCAGCACCGGCTGCTGGTACTTGCCGGCCACCTCGCGGACCACCTCCCGCAGCTCGGCCTCGGTGTGGCAGACGCTGCTCGAGACCACCCCCTTGCTCGAGCCCTCCGCCACCGGCTTGGCCAGGAGCGGGAACCGGGTGAACTCGCGCGACAGGCGCTCCTTGCCGGTCACCATGAGCTGGAAGTTCGGCGTCTGGATGCCGTGCTGGCGCACGATCCGCTTGGCCAGCGCCTTGTCCAGGGCGATGGAGAGCGTGGCCGGGTCGGACCCGGTGTAGGGGATGTCGAGCAGCTCGAGCAGGGCCGGCACCTGGCTCTCGCGGTTCCGTCCCTTGAAGCCCTCGGCGATGTTGAAGACCAGGTCGATGGGAGTCACCGCCAGGACGGTGGGGAGCTCCTGGTTGGCCTCCAGGTCGACGACCTCGTGGCCGTAGGAGGCGATCGCCTCGCGGATGGCCTGCAGGGTGCTCGGCGCGTCGTACTCCGCCTCGCTGTCCTCCTGGGCGTCCGGGGTGGGCTTGATGCGCTTGACGTTGTAGGCGAAGCCGACCCGGAGCGGACCCGACTTGCGCGTCGGCTTGCCCTGGCGCCGGGGGCTGTCCTTGATCCCGCTGCGCCTCGCTGCGCTCTCGATGACGGAGTCGATGACCCCGTCCAGGTGGAGGCCCTCCAGCGCCGCGGCGGCGTAGATCCCCGCCCCCGGCTCGAGGCTGGGCAGGGCGTTGATCTCCAGGAAGTAGGGCACGCCGGCATCGCTCAGCCGGAAGTCGAGACGGCCGAGGTCGTGGCAGTCGCAGACCCGGAAGACCTTCTGGGCCGTCTCCCGCAGCTCCTGGGTCATCGCCGGGCTCAGCTTGGCCGGAGCGTGGACGGTGACCGCTTTGTCGTGGGTGGTCTTGAGCAGGTAGTCGTAGATGGCGTACTTGCGGCCTCCCCCCAGGTTCGGATCGATGACGTATTCCACCGGGGTGAGCACGCCGCCGAAATCGTTCTGCACCGCCGCCAGGTAGGGCACGGTGATGTCGCGACCGGCGACGTACTCCTCGACCAGCACCCCCGCCGGGTATCGCTCCAGGGCGTGGGCCGTCTTCTGCTCCAGCTCCTCCACCGTCTCCGCCACCGAATCCTGGGTGATGCCCTTGGAGGATCCCTCGAAGTTCGGCTTGACGATGACCGGGAAGTGCAGCGCCCGGGGGTTCAGCTCCCCGGGGTGCTCCACGTACTGCCACCCGGGAGTGCGCACGCCGTGCTCGCGCAGCATGAGCTTGGTCAGCTGTTTGTCCAGGGTCACCGCCAGGGCGTAGGCGTCCGAGCCGGTGTAGGGGATGCCCAGCTCGTCGAAGAGCGCCGGGTAGAAGGCCTCGCGGAAGCGACCCCGCCGGCCCTCGGCGGTGTTGAAGATGAGATCCGGGCTGTACGCCTCCAGCCGCGCCACGATGCGCGAGGCCGGGCCGGAGACCTCCACGCGCTCCAGGCGATGCCCGAGCCGCTCGATGGCGCCGGCGAGGGTGTTCACCGTCTCCTCGGTATCGAACTCCGCTTCCTCCTCGGCGTCCGACAGCCGCAGGTTGTACGTCAGCGCGATGCGCACCGATGCTGCCTCCCTCGCTAGGAACCGTGCTGCCGGGCGTCCCCGGTCCGGCTCCAGCGGCCCGGCCCGGCCGGCACGCCGGTGGGCTGCTGCGCCTCGACCGAGGTTCCCGAGACCACCCGCCCGTCGACCACCTGCGTCTGCGCCCACACGTCGCCGAAACGGCGGCCGAGCGGATCGCGCCAGCACTTCCACGCCTCCACCCCGCCGATGACCGCCAGGCCGCCGAGGAAGGCGCGGAGCCCGAGCGGCTCGGGCATCATCCTCAGGACCACCACCAGCGCCAGGGGCGCATTGCGCAGGGCGCTGTCCCGGAAGCGGGCTCCGGTCCGCAGCGGGAGAAACACCGCCTTCACCCCGAAGATGCGCTTCCCCACGCTCTGGCCGTGGAAGATGCCGTCGGCCAGGAGCAGGTAGAGCAGCGCCACCACCAGGCCGGCACGGCCGGCGGCCAGCGCCAGGCCGTAGGCCAGGCCCACGTCCGCGGCCCGGGCCAGAGTGCGGAGGACGCGCGAGCAGCGCGGATAGGGGGACTCGGGCTCGGCCCCGTCCGGGACCAGCTTGAGCACCGCGCCCCCCTGGCGCCCTCCCCAACCGGTCACGGCTCCTGCTCCCCGCCGGCGGCCAGCTGCGCCAGACGTGCCCAGGCACCCTCCACGCCCCGCGGCTCGGCCGGCGGGGGCGGGGCGACCCCCCGGACGGCGGGGCTTGCCTGGGTGAAGAAGACGAAGGCCATGGCCGGGCGCTTGCTCGACTCGCGCATGGCGAAGTGGACGGATTCCACCGACCACCCCTGCTGCACCCAGGTGTTGACGGTGTGCTCCAGCGTCCCCTCGTCGACGGTGGAGAGCTCGACCACCTTGTAGGCCAGCGCCGGCTCCCGGGTTCCAGGACCGCGCCGGGCTGATGGAGGTTTCGAAGCCTTGCGGCGCGGCCGCTTCATCGGTCCCTGGACCGGCAGTCTTCCCCACCGCTCCTTCGACTGCAAGAAGTCCCCCCCGGGCGCCGGCCGTCGCTTCGAGGCGTCACCCGCCGAGGAGACGCGCCGCCTCGAGCGCATGGTAGGTGAGGATGAGGTCTGCGCCGGCGCGCTTGATGGAGGTCAGGATCTCGAGCATCAGGCGATCGCCGTCCACCCAGCCGGCGCGGGCGGCCGCCTTGAGCATGGAGAACTCGCCGGACACGTTGTAGGCCGCCACCGGGACGTCGAAGCGCTCCTTCACCCGGGCGATGACGTCGAGGTAGGCGAGCGCCGGCTTGACCATCACCACATCCGCGCCCTCCTCCAGATCCAGGGCCACTTCTTTGAGCGCCTCGCGGACGTTGCCCGGGTCCATCTGGTAGCCGCGCCGGTCCCCGAACTGCGGCGTGCTCTGCGCCGCCTCGCGGAAGGGGCCGTAGAAGCCGGAGGCGTACTTGGCCGAGTAGGCGAGCACCGGCGTCTCGGCCAGCCCGGACTCGTCGAGCGCCCGGCGGATGGCCCGCACCCGCCCATCCATCATGTCCGAGGGAGCGACGATGTCCGCGCCGGCCTGCGCGCAGGTCACGGCCATGCGCGCCAGGAGAGGGAGCGTGGCGTCGTTCTGCACCTCGCCCCGGGCCACCACCCCGCAGTGGCCGTGGTCGGTGTACTCGCACAGGCAGACGTCGGCCACGAGCTGGAGCTCCGGCACCGCCGACTTCAGCTCCCGGAGCGCCCGCTGCACGATGCCGTCCGCGGCATAGGCGCGCGACCCTTCGGCATCCTTGCGGTCGGGGATGCCGAAGACGATGACCGCCGGGACGCCGAGCGACCGCGCCGCCTT
>DASPUU010000137.1:0-76109 GCA_035622755.1 Myxococcaceae bacterium | reverse complement strand
CTGCTCACCTTCCTCGACTCGGGGCGCTACCGGCGGGTGGGGAGCAGCTCGGAGGAGACGAGCCACGCCCGGGTGGTGGCGGCCACCAACCGGGATCTGGAGGCGGAGATCCGCGCCGGACGCTTCCGGCAGGACCTCTGGTTCCGGCTCAGCGTCTTCGCGCTGCACGTGCCGCCGCTCCGGGACCGGCCCGAGGACATCGTTCCCCTGGCCGAGGCGCTCCTCGCCGAGCTGGCCGCCGAGCTGGGGCGCAAGGGAGCGCTCCTCGGGAGCGTGGCCCGGGAGCGGCTCCTCCGCTACCCCTTCCCGGGGAACGTTCGCGAGCTCAGGAACGTGCTCGAGCGCGCCCTGGTGCTCGAGCCGGGACCGGAGCTGGACCTGCCGGTGCTCGACGGACGGCCCGAGCCCATCCCGGGAATGCCGCCCGGGTCCGGCCCCTTCGTGGTGGGGGGAGCGCCCATCGCCATGGAGGAGCTCGAGCGGCGCTACGCGCGGCACGTCCTCGAGCAGCTCGGAGGCCGGCGGGTGGAGGCGGCCAAGGCGCTCGGCCTCTCCTACCCCACCTTCCTCAAGCGCATCGAGGACTAGCCCCCGGGATTCAAGAAACCGACACCGGGGCCGGGCCCGGTGCAATCCCCTTGCATCGGACGGCGGTGGCGCTCCTGTCGCACAGGAGAGGCACGCGGATTGCGTTCTATCCTTCCTCTCGCCGTGAAGATTGCTTGCCTCCTCGTCGGACTCGTCGCCATGGCGGCGCGGGCGGATGGCCCGGCCGCGCTCAACCTCTCGCACCCTCCCGGGGACGCCGACCTCACCGCCCTCCTCTGGGCGCGCTCGCCCGACCTGGTCGCCGCCCAGCTCCGGGTGCGGCTGGCCGGCGCCGAGCTGACCCGGGCCAAGGTCTGGCCCAACCCCGGCTTCGACTTCCTCTGGGCGACCTTCCCCATCGGGCCGACCAACCCCCCCGGGCTGGACCGCTTCACCGAGGTGCCCAACTACACCTTCACCCTCAACCAGCTGGTGGAGCTTGGCAAGCGCGCCCCGCGCGAGGCCGCGGCGCGCAGCGCCCGCGAGGCGGCGGCACTGGACGCCCTGGAGCTCCTCCGCCAGCGGTGGTTCGACCTCCAGGAGCGCATCGCCGAGATCGCCACCGCGCAGATCCGCATCGCCGCCCTGGCCGAGACGGTGGCCAACGCCGAACGCCTGGCCGAGCTCCAGCGGCAGCGCGCGGCCAAGGGCGACATCGCCGGGCTGGATGCCGACCGGGCGGATCTGGAAGCGGAGAAGTTCGCCTCCAACCTCGGCGAGGAGCGCGAGAAGCTGTCGGCGGCGCTGCTCGTCTGCTCGCAGACCGTCGGCCTGACCTGCCTCCCCTTCGACTCCCCGGCCGAGGCCTCCGCCTACCTCAACGGGCGGCTGGGCATCGGCGCGCTCCGGCCGCCGGTGCTCGACCAGCGGCCGGATCTCCGCTCGCTCACCGCGCAGGAGGCGAGCGCCGAGTCCCTGCTCACCCTGGCCCACAACCGCTGGATCCCCGATCCCACCTTCCGCTTCGGGTATCTGCTCGACCAGTTCACCATCGCCGGGAACCAGCACCAGAGCCTCTTCCTCGGCATCTCCTTCCCGCTCACCTTCTTCGACCACGGCCAGGCCGACGCCGAGGCGGCCACGGCCACCGCCACCGCTGCCTCCAGCGCCCGCTCGCTGCTCCTGGCGCAGGCGCAGCGCGACGTGACGGCGCTCACCGCGCAGCGGGAGGCGGCCATGGACCGCCGCATCCGGCTCCGCGACCGGACCGTGCCCCTGGCGCGCGAGGTGGTGGAGCGGCTGGAGAGCGCGGTCCAGCGGGGCGGCGCGCCGCTGCCCGACCTGCTCCTCGCCCGGCGGACCCTGGGCGAGCTTCAGCTCGACGCCGCCGACCTCGACCTCTTCACCTTCCGGCTCTCGGTGGCGCGCTCGCGTGCCGCCGGCGAGCTTCCCCCGTTCCCCGACTCGGCGCCCCATGTCCCCTGAGCCGACGTCCGCCGTCCTGGCGACGCTGGCCGGCCTTCGCCGGAGGGCCACGCCGCCCCGGGTGGCCGGCGCGGCCCTGGTCGCGGTGGGGCTGCTCGCCCTCGGCTGGGCGTTCCTCGAGCGCCCCCGCCCGCCGCCCCCCCGTCCCCCGGGCATCGGCGTCCAGGGAGACTCGCTCACCCTGGCCGAGAACGCGCCGCAGTGGAAGTACGTCGAGCTGGCGGTGGCGCGGGAGGCGCCCGCCCTTCCGCCCCTGCCCGCGCCGGGCCGGGTGCAGTTCGACGAGAAGCGGACGGCTTCGGTCGGCACGCCGCTCCAGGGGCGGGTGGAGCGGGTCCTGGTCAGGCTCGGGGATCAGGTGAAGGAGAGCGACCGGCTGTTCAGCGTCCGCAGCGGCGCCTGGGCGGATCTGGAAAAGGAGCTCGCCTCGGCCCGCGAGGCGGTCCAGGTGAAGCAGCGGCTGGCCACCCGGGCCCGGGAGCTGGTGGAGCTCAAGGCGGCGCCGGAGAAGGACGCCCTGGCCGCCGAGGCCGAGCTGCGCGAGTCGGAGCTGGCGCTCCGGGCCGCCCAGGCCAAGCGCGCCTCCCTGCGCATCGCCTCCGAGTCGGACAACCTGTTCTGGGTGGTCGCGCCCCGCTCGGGGACGGTGGTCGACCTGGACGTGGTCGCCAGCCAGGAGGTGCAGGCCGGCGGGGACAAGCCGCTCCTGCGCATCTCCGATCTGGGCGAGGTGCTGGTGGTGGCCGACCTCCAGGAGCAGGACGCCTACGACCTGACCGCCGGCGCGCCGGTCACCGTCCACACCCAGGCCGGCAACATCCACCGGGCCGGCGTGCTGGAGCGTGTCTCGGACGTGGTGGACGCCAAGCGCCGCACGGTGGAGCTCCGCATCCGGGCGGAGAACGAGGACCGGGCGCTCCGGCCCAACTCCTTCGTCGACGTCGAGCTCCAGCCCGACCCGTCGGTGAAGCGCGTCCGCGTCCCGGCCGAGGCGGTGGTCACCGAAGGCCAGCGCTCGATGGTCTTCGTCGCCCGGGGCACGGGAAAGCTCGAGCGGATGGCGGTCACCCCGGGGCGACAGCGGGAGGGGGAGGTCGAGCTGCGGAGCGGACTTCAGCCCGGCACCCGTTACGTGAGCAAGGGAGCCATCCTCCTCCTCAACCAGATCGACCTGGCCAACTAGGACCCATGTTCGAGTCGCTGGTCCAGTTCTCGTTGCGCAACAAGGGGGCGGTGCTCGCCTTCACCGCGCTGGTCGCGCTGTGGGGCTGGTTCTCCTTCCGCGGCCTGACGGTGGAGGCCTTCCCCGACCCCACCGACACCCAGGTGCAGGTGATCACCCTCTTCCCCGGCCAGCCGGCCGAGGAGGTGGAGCGGCAGATCGGCCTTCCGCTGGAGCGGGCGCTGAACGGCATCCCCCAGCTCTCCCGGTTCCGCAACCTGTCGCTCTTCGGGCTCTCCTACATCACCCTCACCTTCAACGACGGGGTGGACGGGCTCTGGGCGCGCGGACAGGTGCTGGAGCGGCTCCGCGAGGCGGACCTGCCCGAGGGCATCGTCCCGCAGCTCGGCCCCTACGCCACGCCCATCGGCGAGGTGTACCGCTACACGCTGGTCGGGGCGCGGAACGACCCGATGAAGCTCCGCACGCTGCAAGACTGGGTGGTCCGGCCGGCCTTCCTCCGGGTCAACGGCGTGGCCGACGTGGTGAGCATCGGAGGGCTGCAGCGCGAGATCCACGTCCAGCCGGATCCGGCGCGCCTGGCGGCCCACGGGCTGACCCTGGCCGCGCTCGAGGCAGGCATCAAGAACGGGAGCGTCAACGCCAGCGGCGGGGTGCTGGAGCGCGGCGCCGAGCAGCTGGTCATCCGCAGCGAGGGCCTCTTCTCCTCGGTGGAGGACCTCAAGTCCGTCCGGCTGGGCACCGAGGAGGGCACGCCCCTCTTCCTCAAGGACGTGGCCGCCGTTTCCGAGGGCTGGGCTCCTCGCCAGGGGGTGGTCAGCCGGGACGAGAACCTGGACACCATCCAGGGCGTGGTGCTCATGCGGCGCGGGGAGAATCCCTCCGAGGTGCTGGCGCGCGTGCGCGCCGCGGTGCGCGACATCGACCACCGCCTGGCGCCGGAGGGGGCGCGCCTCCTTCCCTTCTACGACCGCACCGAGCTGGTGGGAACCACCCTCACCACGGTGGGGCGCAACCTGCTCGAGGGGGCGGCCCTGGTCACCCTGGTGCTCTTCGTCTTCCTCCTCGACCTGCGGGCGGCGCTGGTGGTGGCCCTGCTCATCCCGCTCTCGCTGCTCAGCTCCTTCATCTACCTCAAGCTGCGCGGCATGAGCGCCAACCTCCTCTCCATGGGCGCAGTGGACTTCGGGGTCATCGTCGACGGAGGGGTGGTGATCATCGAGGCCATCCTGGCCCGGCTCGCCCTCCACCGGAGGGACGAGACGGTGGAGGACGGCATCCGGGAGGCGACCCGGAGCGTGGTCCGGCCCACCGTCTTCGCCCTGCTGATCATCATCGCCGCCTACCTGCCCATCTTCATGCTCGAGCGGGTCGAGGGCCGCATCTTCTCGCCGATGGCGAACACCGTGGTCGCGGCGCTGTGCGGGGCGCTCTTCTTCTCGGTGACCCTGGTCCCGGTGCTGGCCTCGCTCGTCTACCGCCAGGCCCCGCGCCACGGGGAGTCGCCGGTCCTGCGCCTGGCGGCCCAGAGCTACGACCGCTCGCTGCGCTTCGCGCTCCAGCGGCCCTGGCTGCTCATCGTCCTCACCAGCCTCGGCCTGGCGCTGGCCGGCTGGCTCCTGCCGCGGCTGGGGAGCGAGTTCCTGCCCGAGCTCAACGAGGGCGCGCTCTACATGACCTTCACCCTGCCGGCCAACGCCTCGCTCTCCGAGGGCCGCCGGCTGGTGCCGCGCATCGCCCAGCTCATCGCCGGCGCCCCCCAGGTCGAGGCCACCCTCTCCCAGCTCGGCCGGCCGGAGGACGGGACGGACCCCAAGCTGGCCAACAACCTCGAGTTCTTCGTGCGGCTCAAGCGGCCCGACCAGTGGCCGCGCGAGACCCCCACCCTGGGCGACGTGGTGGACGAGCTCCAGCGCCGCATCGACGAGGTCCCCGGGGTGGAGGTGAACTTCAGCCAGCCCATCCGGGACAACGTCAACGAGAGCATCAGCGGGCAGCAGGGGCAGATCGCGGTCAAGCTCTACGGCGAGGACCTGGTCGCCCTCCAGGCGCAGGCGGAGCGGGTCAAGGCGGCCATCGGGCGGGTCCCCGGCGCGGCCGACCTGGGCATCGTGAAGAGCGCCGCCACCCTGATGATCCGGGTGAAGCCGGATCGCATCGCCCTGGCCCGCTACGGCATGGACCTGGGTGACTTCCAGCACGTCTTCCAGACGGCGCTCGGCGGACGCCCGGTGTCCGACTTCTGGGAGGGGGAGCGGAAGTTCGACGTCGTCCTGCGGCTGCCGGCCGCCGACCGCGACGACCTGGAGAAGATCGCCCAGCTCCGCGTGCCGGTGGAGGGCGGCGTCACCGTCCCGCTCGGCACCCTGGCCCACGTGGAGACGGCCCGGGGCCGGGCGAGCATCAACCGGGAGAACGGGCGGCGCTACATCGGCATCCGGATGAACGTCCGGGGCCGGGACATGGGCGGGTTCGTCAACGAGGCGCGCGAGCGGGTGGAGCGCGAGGCGCCGCTCGGCCCGGGGATGTCCATCGAGTGGGGCGGCGAGTTCGAGAACAAGGAGCGGGCCATGGCCCGGCTGGCGCTGGTCGTTCCGGTGGCGCTGCTCGTCACCCTGGGGCTCCTCTTCAAGGCCTTCGACTCGCTGCCGCTCGCCGTCCTCACCCTGCTCAACGTCCCCTTCGCGCTGATGGGTGGGGTGTTCGGGCTGTGGGCGGCCGGCTTCCCCCTGAGCGTCTCGGCGGCGGTGGGATTCATCGCCCTCATCGGGCAGGCGTCGCTCAACGGCGTGCTGGTCATGTCCGCCATCGCCGAGCGGCGCCGCCGGGGCGACCGGCTGGAGATCGCCATCCTCGAGGGCGCGCGGGAGCGTCTCCGGCCGGTGCTGATCACCGCCTCGCTGGCCGCCCTGGGGCTGGTCCCGGCGGCGCTGAGCCGGGGCATCGGCAGCGAGACCCAGCGTCCGCTGGCGGTGGTCATCGTCTGGGGAACGCTCACCGCCTGTGCCCTGACGCTGCTCCTCCTCCCGGTCATGTACCAGCAGTGGACGCGCTTCACCGAGGAGCCCGAGGCCGACCGCCTGCGCGGGACCAGCCCCGCGCCTCAGCCGGCGAGCTAGTCCTTGGCCAGGTCGACCAGGCGGACGAGGGCCGCCACCGAATCGACCTGGAGCTTGGCCATCACCTGCTGCCGGTGGGCCTTGACGGTGGGCTCGCTCAGCCCGAGCTCGGCGGCCACCTGCTTGTTGAGGAGCCCCTGGGCCACCAGGTGGCAGACCTGGGTCTCGCGCCGGGTGAGCCGGGCCAGCCGCTGCCGCGCATCGGCGCGGCGGGCTCGCTCCTCGCGCTCGCGGCGGTCCGAGGCCAGGCCGCGCTCGATGGCCTCGAAGAGGTGGGCCTCGTCGAGCGGCTTGGTGAGGAAGTCGATGGCTCCCTTGCGCATCGCCTTCACCGATTCGGAGATCTCCCCCGCGCCGCTGACGAAGATGACCGGGAGCTTCCGGGCCGAGCGCCCGAGCTCGTCCTGGAGCTCGAGGCCGCCCACCTCCGGCATGCGCAGGTCCACCACGGCGCAGGCCGGTCCCTCGGCGGCGGCCCGGGCGAGGAACTCCCGCGCCGAGCCGAAGGTCTCCACCGAGACGCCGGCGCTGGCCAGGAGCCGGGCCAGCGAGGCGGCGAAGGCCTGGTCGTCGTCGATGACGAACACCTTGGCGTCGGAGGGGATCACGCCGCCGCCTCCTGGCCGGGCGCCGCCGGAAGGGTGAGCCGGACCACCGCTCCTCCCCCGGGCCGGTTCTCGGCGACGATGCGGCCTCCGTGGGTCTCGGCGATGGACCGGCAGATGGCCAGGCCCATCCCCAGCCCGTGTGGCTTGGTGGTGAAGAAGGGCTCGAAGACGCCCTCCAGCGCGGTGGCCGGGATTCCCTTCCCCGAGTCGCCCACGCTGACCTCCACCGCCCCGCTGCGCGCCGCGGTGGCGATGGCCACCGAGCGGCGCCCGGCCGGCTGCTCGGCCACGGCGTCGAGGGCGTTGAGGAGGAGGTTGAGGAGGACCTGGAGGAGCATCACCTCGTCCCCGAGGACCGGGGGAACGTTCTCGCCGGCCGCCACCTGGACCGTCACCCGGCGCCGCAGGGCCTCGCTGCGGACCAGGCGCACTGCATCCTGGATCAGCCGGCCCAGGTCGAGCCTGCCCGGCCGGAACTCGTCCTTGCGCAGGACGCTGCGGAGCTTTCCGATGACCTGGCCCGCCCGGTCGGCGGCGCTCTCGATGTCCCCGAGGCTGGTGCGGACCTCCTTCAGGTCGGGAGAGTCCTGGAGGAGGAGCCGCCTCGCCGCCCGGGCATTGTTGACCACCGCGCCGAGCGGGCCGCTCAGCTCGTGGGCGAGGGAGCCGGAGAGCTCGGCGATGGTCCCCAGCCGGTTGATGTGGGCGATGCGCTCCTGGCTGGCGCGCGACTCGGCCTCGGCCGCTCGGCGGCGGCGGCGCTCGGCGAGGAGGAAAGCGATGAGCGACGCCTCGAGGAGGAGGACGGCCAGCACGGAGACGATGGTGCGGCGGTGGCGGCCCCAGAGCGAGGTGTCGGGGAAGAGGATCTCCGTCCCGGGGGGGAGTCTCGACTCCGGGACGTGCCAGCGGGCGAGCTGCCGCGCATCGACCGCCGGGTGGATGGGGGCGACCTCCCGGGGCGGGAGCGCGGCGCCCGGCGAGCGCCCGAGGACGCGGGCCGCCAGCCGCCCGGTCTGCTCCCCCACCTGGGCGTAGTCCGTCACCCAGCCCCCCAGCACGCCCAGACCGACCAGGTGCGCGTGGGTGGTGAAGAGCGGGGCGTCGGCCCGGGAGGCGAGCGCATGGACGGCCTCGGTGCCGCGGATGCTCCGTCCGGTGCCGTCCCGGAAGAGGGTCACGCCGAAGACGATGGTCTCGGGCGGGAGCCGCGCCACCCGGTCCTCCATGGCGCGCAGCGGCAGGCCGGCCAGGTCGATGAGCTCCAGAGCCCCGGCGACGCGCTCGAGCTCGGCCCGGGTGCCGACCTCGACCGCCCGGTCCACCGGGGCGGTGCCGGCGAAGAACGCCACCCGGCGCGTGTCCGGGAGGAGGCGCAGGGCGAGCTCGAGCGTCTCGCCGACGCCCGGCCGCCGCAGCACGCCGGTGACGTCCGGGGGAGGCTGGAGCCGGTCGACCACCTTCTCGTCCACGCCGCTGTACACCACCGGCGCCTGGGGCCAGAGCTCCGCTCGCCCCTCGAGCGCGAACTGGAGCGCCATCTCGCCCACCGCCACCACCAGCTCCGGGGGATGTGCGCCGTAGCGGACGACGTACCAGGCGCGGAGCTTGGGCTGGAGGAGCGGATCGCCCACCACCTCCGGGTCGAGGACCTCGTTGTGGATGGTGACTTCCGGGGGGCCCTCGGCGAGCAGGGTCGTGTGCAGGGCGGTGTCGAAGGCCACCACCGCCGGGGCGAAGGGATCGAACCCGTAGAGCACGAGCACGCTGCGCGCCGGGGGCAGCGAGGCGCCCGCAGCCGGCACGGCGAGGAACAGCACCCCAAGAGCGGCGCCGGAGAGGCGAGACGGGCGGGCCACGGTCGACAGGGACCTTGCCTGCCTCCGCACGCAGCGGTCAACGGGGCCGCCCGGTGACGCCTGGCCGTCGCTCGGGGCGGTGGCATGACGTCACCGAGAAATCGGTGCATCGTTGCCGTCGTGTAAGCACCGTGGGCCCCCTGGACGCCAAGACCCTGGATTCCCTCAGCCGCCGCTTCAGGCACGGCTTCGCCGAGCTGTGGGAGGCATTCCGGGCCGTCCGGGGCGACCGCATCGCCTGGCGCCGCTACCTCCGGGTGTGCATCGCCCAGGCGCTGGTGACGGTGGCCGCCGCCGGCGTCTCGCTCTCCACCGCGCGCCGGTCGTCCGAGGACCTCCGCGAGGAGCGGGTCCGGAAGGCGCTGGCCAGGGTGCAGCAGGTGGAGGCGTCCAAGCCCGGCGTGGCCACGGGCTCCGGACCTGGCCGGTCCGCCGGCAGTCAGGAGCCGGTGACCGCGGCGACGGCCCCGGTGCCGAGGACGCGCTCCCGGGCTCCACCGGCGACGCATCCTGCTCCAGCGGTGAAGACGGAGGACGAGGACGGGGACGACGACGAGGCGCTGGAGGTGGACGAGGACGACGCGGCCCGCGAGGCTGACAGCGGCACGAAGCTGCAGAAGGCCGCCGGCGCGCTGGGCGCAGCCATCGCCGAGCTGGGGAAGGAGGCGGACACCACCGCCGTGCGGCGCGACCCCGAGTTCCAGGAGGCCCGCCGGAAGCTGGACCGTGAGCTCACCGCGCTGGAGCGCTCCGCGCGAAAGATGCCGCTCACCGACGACCAGCGGGCCCAGCTCATCCGTCTCGGGGCCGAGCTCGACGTGCTCGAGCAGCGCACCCGGCCAGGCTTCTGGGACTCGGCGCTGGCCCTCTTCCTCTCCATCTACGGAACGCTGAGCCTGGTCCAGGCGGCGGTCATCGCCCTGTCACGCGACTACCACGCCGCCATCGCCCGGGATGCCAGCCTGCTCCTGGGCGTCGCCCCCGAGGATCCGCCGCTCGTACCGCGGGTCCGCATCAACGTCCGGTGGATCCGCCGCAAGCTCAAGCAGCGGACGCGGAGCCTGATGGTCTTCTTGCCCGGCACCGCCCTGCTCGCGCTCCTGGCGCTCCCCTTCCCCCACCGCGCCACGCTGACCAGCGTGCTCACCGCCGGCTGGGCGGCCTACTGGTGGGTGGTGTGGACGGCGAGCAAGAGCGCCCGGGCCTGGGAGCGCGAGGGGGTGGCCCGGCCGCCCTGGTTCCTCCGACTCTGGCACCGGTACCTGGCGCCGCTTCCGGTGCTGGGCTGGCTGGCCCGCGGGCTGGAGCGGCTGTGGAGCCGGCTCACCCGCGCGGTGTTCTCCCCGGCCGAGGCGGTGGAGGCCCAGCCGGCGGAGTTCGCCGGGCTGGCCGCGGCCCGGGCGCTGCAGCTCGTCCCGGTGCTCAAGCTCTTCGTGCGGCCGCTGGTCCCGGTGGCGGCGGCCCGGCTCATGGCCGAGCGCGCCCCCCGCGCCGAGCTGCTCGCCTCGCGCGAGGAGCACGCCGCCCTCACCGCGCAGCGCGCCGCCCTGCCGGTGAGCGCCGGCGCCCTGCGCGCCCGGGACGAGGTGTGAGGGACTAGACGGCGGCGATGACCCGGGTGGGAACCCGGACCTCGAAGGTGGTGCCCTGGCCCACCCGGCTCTGGACGTTGATCCGTCCGCCCAGCTTCTGCACCACCGCCACGCACACGCTGAGGCCGATGCCGGTGCCCACCCCGACCGGCTTGGTGGTGAAGAAGGGTTCGAAGATGCGCGCCTGCTGCTCCTCGGGGATGCCCACCCCGGTGTCGGACACGCTGAGCACCGATTCCCGCCCGTCGAGGCCGGTGAAGACGCGGATCTCGTGCTGGCGCGGGTCGCGGTCGTCGAGGGCCTGGAGCGCGTTGACCAGGAGGTTCATCACCACCTGGTGGAGCTTGCCCTTGGGAGCCCGGTCGATGGGGGCCGGACGGAGGTCCTTCACCACCCGCGCCCGGCTCTGCAGCTCGCGCTCGGTGAGGAGCAGGGTGGAGGCGGCGATGTCGGCCAGGTCGACCGGCTCGAGGACCTGGTTCTCGTCGGCACGGCTGAACGTCTTCAGCTCCTGGACGATGGTCCGCACCCGCTGCCCGCCCTCGGCGGTCTCGTTGATCAGCGCGTCGATGTCGGCCAGCGTCTCGCGGAAGCCCATGCTCCGCTCCAGCTCCTGACCCCGGACGGGAGACTCGCGGTAGGCGGAGATGATCCGCTTCACGTCGTCGACGTAGTTCCGGAGCGAGGTCAGGTTGCTGAGGATGAAGGCCAGCGGGTTGTTGATCTCGTGCGCCACCCCGGCGGCGATCTGCCCGATGGCGGCCAGCTTCTCGCTCTGGGCCAGCTGGGCCACCAGGCGGCGATCCCGCTCGGCGTCGGCGAGCCGGATGAGGTTCCTCACCCGGGCCACCAGCGCCCGGCGCTGGATGGGCTTGTGCAGGTACTCGTCGGCGCCGGCCTCCAGGCCCTTCAGCTCGCTGTCCGCGTCGTTGAACTCGGCGGTGAGGAAGATGACCGGCATCCGCGCGTAGGCCTTGTTCTGGCGCAGCCGCCGGCAGACCTCGAACCCGTCCATGTGCGGCATGCGGATGTCGAGCAGGACCAGGTCCACCCCTCCCTGCTCCACGCGCTCCAGCGCCTCCGGCCCGCCGTTGGCGCCGAGGACGCGAAACCCCTCCGCCTTGAGGTAGGCCTGCACCAGCCGGACGTTGGCCGGCTCGTCGTCGACGACCAGGACCTGGGGCGGCTCGTCGCGTCGCGCCTCGGGCCCCTCGTCGTACCGGCCTTTCAGCATCGGCTGGCTGCCCTTCGAGGTCACGGCGTCGCCGGCAGGATGGCGGACGGCGGCCGGGGTCGCAACTTCGGCTTCGTCCTCGGCGGCCATTCCTGCCTACACCGGAGCACCGCACGTGCCACGCCCGGCCCGTTCACCCCAAGTGCGCGAGACGACGGAGGTCGAGGGCGGAGGCGGGTGGGTCATCCGCCGACGCCGCGTCACCGCCGACCCGGGGGAGGAAGCCGGCCAGGTCCTCGGCGAGAGGCGCCGTGAAGGCCACCCGGTCGCCGGTGAGGGGATGAGGAAGTGCGAGGTGGGAGGCGTGGAGCGCGTGCCGGCGGAGGCGCAGCCGCGCCCAGGCCTCGGGCTCGAGGCAGCGGCGGCTGAACCGGTCGAAGTAGCCCGGGTCCGGGCCGTACATCTTGTCCCCCACCAGCGGGTGTCCGGCGAGCTTGAGGTGGGCGCGGATCTGGTGCTGCCGCCCGGTCTCCGGGAAGCAGCGGAGGAGCGCGAAGCGCTCGCCCTCGCGCAGGAAGCGGCGCTCGACGCGGAAGCGGGTCCGGGCCGGCCGCCCGGCGGCATCCACCCGGACGGCGATGCGGATCTCCGAGGTGCCCTCGGCGAGCGGAGCGTCGACGGTGAACCCGTCCTCGCCCGGCCAGCCCTCGACGATGGCCTGGTACTCCTTGTGGACCCGGCCGCCCTGGAAGGCGCGCATCAGCGCCCGGGACGCCTCGGCGGTGCGGCCGCAGACGAGCAGCCCGGACGTCTCGCGGTCCAGCCGGTGGGCGGGATGGGCGTGGAAGTCCGGGCCGTGGCGCCGGCGGAGCAGCGCCACCAGCGTCCCGTGGTGGTAGCGCGCGGTGGGATGGATGGGGAGCCCGGCGGGCTTGTCGAGCACGAGCAGCGCCTCGTCGCGGTACGTCTCGCGGACCGCGTCCGGGGTCGGAGGCTCGGCGAGCGAGCGGCGGCGCAGCCGGAAGGTGAGGCCCGGCCAGACGCGGGTGCTCGGCTTGAGCGGGTGGTCGCACACCACCGCCGTGCGGAGAATGCGCTGGACGCGCGTGCGAGACAGCCGGCGAATCTTCTCGCGGAGGTAAACGTCGAGCCGCCAACCGTCGTAGTTCGGCTCGACGGTGAAGGCCACCTCCACGACGCCCCCGGCGACTTCGTCTATCCTCTCGGCCATGCCGAGGGAGGTCCTAGCGGCGCTCTCGCTGTTTGTCACCTCCGCGGCCGCCGCGCCGTCGCAGGGACTGGCCGTGGTCGAGGTCAGCGCACCGCCGACCATGCTCGGGCTGGCCGAGCAGATCACCCGCCAGGTGGTGGACGGCGCCCGGGCCCAGGGAACGAAGGTGGTGTCGCCCGAGGAGGTGGACACCTTCCTCGGCTCGAAGAACGCCCTGGCCCTCAGGCAGTGCGGCGGCTCCCCGGGCTGCGTCGCCGCGCTCCTGGGCGGGCTTCCCGTGGGCCGCGCGGTGGTGGGGACGCTCTCCCGCGACGAGACGCACTACCTGGTCCACCTCTGGCTCCTCTCGCTCACCCCGCCGGCGGTGGTGACCGAGGTCGACCGCGCCATCCTCATCGCCTCGCGGCGGCTCCAGGCGGACGTGGGCGAGGCCATCCCCGGCTTCCTGCGCGGGCAGGCGGACTCGAAGGGCACCCTGGTGGTGGAGACGGCCGTCCCCGGCGCGGACGTGACCCTGGACGGAGAGCCCTGGGGAAAGACGCCGGTCACCCGGACGCTCGTTCCGGGCAAGCACGAGATCCGCGTGGAGGCCAAGGGCTTCTATCCGGTGGAGCGGCTGGTGTCGGTGGAGCCGGGCCAGACCACCCGTGACATCGTCCGGCTGGTGGCGGTGCCCGGGATGGGGGCGGCGGCGCTGGCCCTGCCGCCGAGCCAGGAGCCGGCGCCGGCCAGGGGAGGCGGCTTCCGGGTGCCCGTCGCCGGGTGGGTGGCGCTCGGGGTGGGGGTGGGGGCGGCGGTGGCCGGGACGTGGCTCGCGGTGGCGTCGAACAACACCGCGAACGATCTCCAGGCCGGCTACAACCCGGCGCGCAACACCTACCAGGGCAGCTACTCGCAGGCGGTGAGCGGTCAGAACCAGGCCACCTGGGCCAACGTGTGCTTCGGCATCGCCGGGGCGGGGCTGCTCACCTGGGGCATCCTCACCTGGATCGCCAGCTCGGCCCCGGCCGAGGCGCCGCGCGCGGCGGTGGGGGTGGGGCCGAAGGGTGTCTCGCTGGCCGTCTCGGGGAGCTTCTGATGCTTCGTCCGGCGGTCGACGAGCGCGGGGAGCCGAGCCGGACGAGGCCGCCGACGAGGACGTATCGCCCGCCTTTCCGTCAGGCCCCACCGCGCGCCGCCGCAGCGCACCGGGTCTTCTCGATTCGCGGTCGGGTGGAGCATTAGCCGGATGCATCGGCCGGGGCACTCGGTGGTCTGGCTGGCGGTCGGAGCGGCCGCTCTGGCCGGGCTCGCCCGCTGCAGCTTCGGCATCGACCCGGACACGGGCCACTTCGCCTGCGCGGTGGCCGCCGACTGCGGGGGCGGGCAGTGGTGCGTGGTGCCGACCGACGGCGGGTCCGGGTACTGCTACCCGACCGGGCAGTGTGCACCCGAGGACTGCTCCATCCCGCAGTGCCTGGGTGAGTCCTGCGTGGCCGACGGCGGGCCGGAGAAGTGCGTGGAGCGTGTGCTGCTCCCCGACGGCGGAGTGGTGGACGCCGGGACGCCGGCCGACGGCGGCACCGACGCGGGAATGGACGCCGGGCAGATCGTCTACGGCTGCGGCTTGCCCTGAGCGGCCTCGAGGTAGATGTCCCCCCGGCGGATCTCCATCATCCGGCCCGGGTTCTCGAGCGGTGCGAAGCCGTGCCGGCGGTAGAGGGCGTGGGCGTCGCGCGTGGCCAGGCTCCAGCGCCTGAGACCCTGGAGCTGGGGGTGCGCCATGACCGTCGAGACGAGGGCGTCGGCGATGCCCCGGCGCCGGTGGCCCTCGACGACGAAGACGTCGCACAGCCAGGCGAAGGTCGTCCGGTCGGTCACCACCCGCGCGAAGCCCACCTGGCGGGCTCCCTGGTAGGCCCCGAAGCAGAGCGAGTTCTCGATGGCGCGCTCGACGATGTCCCGCGGAATGCCGGGCGACCAGTAGGAGCCGCGGAGGAAGTCGTGGATCAGCCCGACGTCGAGGCGCCCCGGGTCGGTGCTGATCTCGATGCCTGGAGGAGGGACAGGGGCCATGACCGCAACCTGCCACGAGGGAGGAGGCGGCGGCAGCACAGTCCGCTGCTCGGGCGTGACCGCCGGGGTGCGGGACGGACCGGGACCGTTCCTCGACGTTCATCACGCCGCCGAGCGGGTCCTCCGAATCGGGAAAGATGAACTCAGCCCTCTGGCGACCCTGCGCCAGCTTGCGTGCGCCGGCGCATCAGCCGGTCGCGCTCGCCGAGCTCGAGCGCGAGCACGACGCGCTCGAGGGGGGTCATGGCCGCGATCCGCTCGAGCTCACGGCGACGGGCACCCCCGGCGCTGGCGCTGCGCCGTAGACCCGCGTGGCCGCGCGGGGGCCCCTGGGGCGCCGGCGACCTCGCCCGCCTGCCTTGCCCAGCGCGCCGCATCCTCGAAAGCGTAGCATGCGGCCAGCCACCGCCGAGGTTCCGCCGTGCCCATCGTCCCCCTGAAGAAGGTCATGTGCGCCAACCGCGGCGAGATCGCCATCCGCGTCTTCCGCGCCTGCAGCGAGCTCGGCATCCGCACCGTCGCCATCTACAGCGACGAGGACCGGGTCAACGAGCACCGGCACAAGGCGGACGAGGCCTACCGCGTCGGCCACGGGAAGCGGCCGGTGGAGGCCTACCTGGGCATCGAGGAGATCCTCGACGTGGCCCAGGCCGCCGGCGCCGACGGCATCCATCCCGGGTACGGCTTCCTCGCCGAGAACGCCGACTTCGCCGAGGCCTGCGAGCGCCGCGGGGTGCGCTTCATCGGCCCGCGCTCGGGCGTGGTGCGCCTGATGGGGGACAAGGTCGCCGCCAAGCAGCTGGCCGCGCGCGTCGGCGTGCCGGTGGTGCCGGGGGCCACCCTGGAGGGCTCGGAGGCGGAGATGCTCGCCGCCGCCCGGGCCTTCTTCGAGAAGAACGGGCCGACCCTGGTCAAGGCCGCCCACGGGGGCGGGGGGCGCGGGATGCGGGTGGTCCGCGAGGCCCCCGAGCTCGAGCGCATGCTGGCCGCCGCCCGATCCGAGTCGCAGGCCGCCTTCGGGAGCCCGGCCGTCTTCCTCGAGCGCTACCTCCCCCGGGTCCGCCACGTCGAGGTCCAGGTGCTGGGAGACCTGCACGGCGCGCTGGTCCACCTGCACGAGCGCGAGTGCTCGGTGCAGCGCCGCTACCAGAAGATCATCGAGATCGCGCCGGCGCCCAACCTGGCCGACTCCGTCCGCCAGCGCCTCTTCGACGCCGCCCTGAAGCTGATGCGCGCGGCCGAGTACACCAGCGCCGGGACGGTGGAGTTCCTCGTCGCCGGCGAGGACATCTACTTCATCGAGGTCAACGCCCGACTTCAAGTGGAGCACACCTGCACCGAGCAGGTGACCGGCGTCGACCTGGTCCAGGCCCAGCTGCGCATCGCCGAGGGCTACCCCCTGAGCTCCCCGGAGATCGGCATCGAGGGTCAGTCCGCCATCCAGCCGCGCGGCTTCGCCGTGCAGCTCCGAGTGACCACCGAGGACCCGGCCAACAACTTCCTCCCCGACTCGGGGACCATCCAGGCCTGGCGTCCGGCCACCGGATTCGGCATCCGGCTCGACGGCGGGAACGGCTACCCGGGCGCGGTCATCTCCCCCTCCTACGACTCCCTCCTGGTCAAGATGATCGCCTACGCGCCCACCTTCCGGGGGGCGGTGCGCAAGGGCCAGCGCGCGCTGCGCGAGTTCCGCATCCGCGGGGTGAAGACCAATCTCCACTTCCTGGAGAACGTGCTCCAGTCGGAGCCTTTCCTCCGGGGCGAGACGTACACCCGCTTCATCGAGGAGACGCCATCTCTCTTCCAGTTCGCCCCCCGCCGCGACCGGGCGACGAAGCTGCTCCAGTACCTGGGGGAGGTCATCGTCAACGGCCACCCCACCATCCCGCGGGCGCTGCGGCGCCGGTCCCGCGAATTCGCCCCGCCCCGCGTCCCGGCCGTTCCCCCGGGGCCTCCCCCGGCCGGGACGAAGCAGATCCTCGACCAGAAGGGCCCGCGAGGCCTGGCGGAGTGGGTCAAGGCGCAGGAGCGGGTGCTCCTCACCGACACCACCATGCGGGACGCCCACCAGAGCCTCCTCGCCACCCGGCTCCGGACCACGGATCTCTTGCGCATCGCTCCGGCCACCGTCCGGCTGGCCCCGGCCCTCTTCTCGCTCGAGTGCTGGGGCGGGGCCACCTTCGACACCGCCTACCGCTTCCTCAACGAGGATCCCTGGGCCCGCCTCCGCGCGCTGCGCGCCGCGGTGCCCAACCTCCTGCTCCAAATGCTGCTCCGCGGCGCCAACGCCGTCGGCTACACCAGCTACCCGGACAACGTGGTGGAGGCCTTCGTCGACGAGGCGGCCGAGGCGGGCATCGACGTCTTCCGGGTCTTCGATTCGCTCAACGATCTGGAATCGATGGAGGTCAGCGTCCGGCGCATCCTCCGCACCGGCAAGGTGGCCGAGGTGGCCATGTGTTACACGGGCGACGTCTCCAACGAGAAGCGCCCCAAGTACGACCTGGCCTACTACGCGGACCTGGCCCGGCGCATCGAGGACATGGGCGCCCACTTCCTGTGCATCAAGGACATGGCCGGGCTGCTCCGCCCCCGGGCGGCGGCCTTCCTCATCGACCGCCTCAAGGAGGCGACCCACCTCCCCATCCACCTCCACACCCACGACACCTCGGGGAACGGCGGCGCCGCCTACCAGGTGGCCATCGACCATGGCGTGGACATCGTCGACGTGGCCTTCGCGCCGATGGCCGGGCTGACCAGCCAGCCCTCGATGAACGCCCTCGTCTCGGCGCTACGCGGGCACCCGCGCGACACCGGCATCACCAACAAGCTGCTCCAGCCGCTGGCCAACTACTGGGAGGACGTGCGGGAGCCCTACAGCCCCTTCGAGTGCGGCCTGAAGAGCTCGACCTCCGAGGTCTACTACCACGAGATTCCCGGCGGGCAGTACTCGAACCTCCGGCCGCAGGTGGCCGAGCTGGGGCTCCTCCCGCGCTGGAACGACGTGAAGGACGCCTTCGCCGTGGTGAACATGCTCGTCGGCGACATCCCCAAGGTGACGCCCTCCTCGAAGATGGTCGGCGACCTGGCCATCTTCCTCCTCAAGAACGACCTCCTGGTGAAGGGCCCGACCTTCGACGCCACCGTGGCCGCCACCCGCTCCCGCGTCCTGGCCGAGGCGGAGCGGCTGGACTTTCCCACCAGCGTGGTCGGCTACTTCCAGGGTCAGCTCGGCAATCCCCCGGGCGGCTTCCCCGAGGACCTGCGCCGGGCGGTGCTCAAGGGCCTCCCGGTGGTGGTGGGACGGCCCGGGGCGAGCCTGCCGCCGATGGACCTGGAGGCGGTCCGGGCGAAGCTCTCCGAGCGGACCGGCCGGCCGGCGCGCCGGGACGAGGCGCTCTCGGCGGCGCTCTACCCCCGGGTGATGGACGAGTTCCTCGACGCCTACGCCCGCTTCGAGGACGTCTCCATCCTCGACACCCCCCTCTACTTCTACGGGCTGGAGGTGGGGCAGGAGGTGTTCGTCGACCTCGAGCCGGGGAAGACCCTGGTCATCGCGCTCTCCGCGGTGGGCGAGCCGGACGAGAACGGGATGCGCACCGTCTACTTCGAGCTCAACGGTCACGGGCGACAGGTGGTGGTGCGCGACCGGGCGCGAGCGCCGCTGGTCCAGGAGGCCCGGAAGGCGGAGAAGGGCAATGCCGACCAGGTCGGCGCCTCGATGCCCGGGACGGTCATCGCCCTCCACGCCCGGGTGGGCGACGCGGTGGCCGCCGGGGCGCCGCTGCTCACCCTGGAAGCGATGAAGATGGAGACGGTGGTCCGCGCCCCGCGCGCGGCCACGGTGAGAGAGCTGGTCCCCTCCCTGAAGGGCCGGGTCCAGGCAGGGGACCTGCTCGCCGTGCTCGGCTGACGGCCGGCCGCTACTTGGCCGGGATGTAGCTCAGGTCGGGCCGGTACTTGTGGGCGGAGACGGTCTGCATCCGGATGGCCTTCCGTCCGGAGGCGAGGATGGCCGCGCCCTGCTCCTTGCCGTAGGCCTCCTCCATCATGGCATCGAGCGTCTTGTCGTTGGGCTGGAAGGCGGCCCAGTTCGCCCGGTCTCCGACCAGGACGTAGAGCGGCACCTCGCCGCCGTTGACCAGCTGGTACCAGCGGCTCGGCCCGGCCACCGGGTAGTTGGTCTTCTTGATGCCCTCGTTGATCTTCTTCACCGCCTCGACGAAGTCGTTGCCCGACTCGGGCTTGATGAAGAAGAGGCTGACCGAGATCATCGGCGCCGGAGTGCTGGCGGCGGTGGTGGGCGACAGGCTCATGTCCGGGCGCTCGGCGTAGTACCGGACGGTGGTGTGGGCCGTCGACGGACCGACGTTGACCTCGTAGTCGGCCAGATCGGCCCCGAGCATCTTCTCCCGGCCGTCGAAGTCCTTCCAGGTGTGCTGGAAGGTGCCGATGATGTACGAGCCGGCGTTCTCGCCGGACAGCACCTCCCAGACGTACCAGGCCCAGGTGTCCTTCTGGGCCTTGTGCCAGGCCATGTGCTTCTTGCGGCCGGCCTCGTATTGCTTGGTCATCCCGGGCTTGGGCTGCTCGAAGTTGATCTCGGAAAGGTTTCCCGGGGCCTGCGCGAGCGCGGGAAATCCCGGAGCGGCGACGAACAGAAGGGCCAGCGCTGCATTTCTTGCGAGCATGCTTCCTCCTCGAGTGTGGTGAGACGGCCGCCCCCCGTGCGGGTGCCTTCGACGTGCAGGTCCGGAAACGAGCCCGCGGCGGCCGGGGAAACGTCGTTCTCTAGCACGGGCCGCCCGGCGGCGTCGGTCCGATTTTCAGCGCGGAGCGCCGGCTGGAGCAGGCGGCGGACAGGCCAGCGCCGCCCGGGCGTCGGCCAGGAATTCCTCGACGATGCCGTTCAGGCCCTGGTTCCAGGCGTCGGCCACGGCGCCGGCCGACTTCTCCGCGAGCGGGAGCCGGCGCGCGTAGACCTTGCGGAGCACGGGCAGGATGGGCTCGGGCGCGGGCGGCACCGGGAGGATGACCATCTCCAGCGCCACCGCCGCGGCCGGCTTGTCCGGGACGGTGAAGTCCCCCTCCAGGTCGCTCAGGTACGCCTCCACCAGGACGTCGGGAGCCACCGGTCCGCCCGGCTCCACCACCTCGCGGACGAAGTCGGCGTTGGCCAGCGAGGCGCGGAGCAGGGCGAGCACCAGCTCCCGCGGGGAGGCGGCCAGCGCGGCGTACGGGTCGCGCTCGAAGCTGTGCGGGCCGGACCGGTAGGTGAGCGCCCGGCCGGCGAACTGCGGGGCCACCTCCACCCGGCTCAACGCCACGACGCGAGCCCCGGTGGTGGACGGCGGCGCCCGGATGGGCGGGGGATCGATGGCGTAGATCTGCGGCCCCACCGCCGGCTTGGAGACGCAGGCCAGGCCGACGAGCAGGAGGCCCGCCGCGGGGATCGGGAACGCTCGCGCGCTCACTTCTTCTCCTTGCCCAGGACGGGCGCCGGCGGGGGTGGATCTCCGAAGAGGAAGCCGGATGGGTAGCGCTTGAGGATGTCCAGCACCTCGTTCAGCTCGCGGGTCGCCTCCCGGGTGCCGGCCAGCGTGTCGTTCAGGTTGCGGAAGTCGACCCCGGAGAGCCGGTTCGCCGTCCGCTCCAGACGCACGTTGGTGTCCTGCAGCCCGAGGAGGAGCTGGTTGGCATTCTTCCCCACCTCGTCCAGATGCATCGACTGAAGCTGGCTGCGGATGTCCCGGACGGTGGTCTTCGACTCGAGGACCAGCTGCTGCAGCTCCACCGAGATGGCCCGCACGTCGAGGTCGTCGAGCTTTCCCTGGACGGTGCGGCCCAGCCCCTCGAAGTCGATCTTCTCGATGCTGCTCAGGGTGGCGTTGACCGCGGCCAGGATCTGGCTGAACTCGCTGGGAGCGGAGGGGATGTAGGGGTACTTCGGCGTCCAGGAAAACTCGAGCGGCGGGTACTTCTTCGGGTCGACGTACTTCAGCGCCAGGATGCTGGTCCCGGTGATCCCCTGGCCCTGCACCACCGCGCGCAGGCCCTTGGAGACGCGATCGTTCAGGAAGACGGCCGGGTCGCCGTCCAGCTGGACCGGCCCCATGGACCGGGCCATGTCGAAGCGGATGACCACCGAGCCCGGATGGCCGGGGGGGTACTCGATCCACGAGAAGCGGATGGCCGTCACCTGGCCCACGTTCACCCCGCGCAGGGTGACCGCCGAGCCCACCGAGAGCCCCTCCACGTCGCCGGGGACGTAGGTCTCGAAGTGGTACATCGGCTCGACGTCGCGGCTGAAGGCGAAGGCGACCAGGCCGGCGATGATCAGCCCCACCGCGGCCAGGACGAAGATGCCGATCTTGAACTCGTGGGCTCGCTCGCTCATCCGGTCCCCCGTTCCGCCTCCGGCTCCGCCTCGCGCCGGAAGAACTGCCGCACCGCCGGGTCCCGGGAGTGGTCCCGGAGGTCGGCGGGCTTCCCCTCGGCGATGATCGTCCTGCGCTTGGCGTCGAGCATGATGCAGCGGTCGGCGATGGCGAAGATGCTCTGCAGCTCGTGGGTGACGACGACGAAGGTGATCCCGAAGCTGCGCGACAGCTCGCGGATCAGCCGATCCAGCCCGGCGGAGGTGATCGGGTCGAGCCCGGCCGAGGGCTCGTCGAGGAAGAGGATGCCCGGGTCGAGCGCCATCGCCCGGGCGATGCCGGCGCGCTTCTGCATCCCCCCGGAGAGCTCGGCGGGCATGCGCCGGGCGGCCTCCAGCAGTCCGACCTGGTTGAGCTTGGTCAGGGCCACCAGGTGGCGCTCCTCGATCTCCAGCCGGGTGAACTCGTCGAGCGGGAGACGGACGTTCTCCAGGAGGTTCATCGAGCCGAAGAGCGCCCCGCTCTGGTACATGACCCCGAACTTGCGCAAGAGGGCGAGCCGCTCGGCCCCCTGGGCGGTGACCATGTCCACCCCGTCGAAGAGGACGCGCCCCCCGAGCGGCGGGGCGAGGCCGATCATCACCTTGAGGAGGGTGCTCTTCCCGCACCCCGAGCCCCCGAGGATGACGAACACCTCTCCCCGGCGGACCTCGAAATGCAGGGACTGCTGCACGATGCGCTCGCCGTAGCCGATGGTCAGGTCCTCCACGACGATGGCCGGTGCTCCCGCGGGCGCGCTCATACGTGGAGGAGGTAGGCGATGACCGAGAACACGGCATCGACGACGATGATCATCAGGATGCTGGCCACCACCGCCCGGGTGGCCGAGTCGCCCACCGCGCTCGGACCCTGGCGGGTGTGGACCCCCTGGTAGCACCCCAGCCCGGCGACCACCGTTCCGAAGACCACCGCCTTGGTCAGGCCGAAGAGGATGTCTCTCAGACCGAGCGCACCGGAGAGCTGCTGCCAGATGAGCGGCAGCGGGAATCCCATCAGACGGGTGACGATCACCCCGCCGAGGATGCCCATGGCCATGGAGTAGGCGGTCAGGAGCGGCATGGCCAGGGTGCCGGCCAGCACGCGCTGCACGACCAGGAAGCGCGCCGGGTCGAGGCCCATCGTCCGCAGGGCGTCGAGCTCCTCGTTGACCTTCATCGTCCCCAGCTCGGCGGCGAAGGCCGAGCCGGACCGGCCGGCGAAGACGATGGCCGTCATGATCGGACCCAGCTCGCGCACCATGACCAGGCCGATCATGTTGGCGATGTAGATCTGCGCCCCGAACTGCTTCAGCGGCTGCGCCGCCTCGAAGGCGATGATCAGCCCGGTGAGGAGGCTGATCAGGGAGACGATTCCGAAGGCGTTGGCGCCGGCCTTCTCGAAGACCCGGGCCAGCTCGCCGACTCTGAGCCCGCGCGGGCGGCGCACGATGCCGCCCATGGCCAGCGTCATCTGGCCGAGGAATCGGACCACCTCGACCACGTCCCGGCGAAGGCCGAGGGTGGCCCGTCCCACCTCGACCGGGACGGAGAGCGGCCTGGGCCGGTCGCGCGCCCCCTCGGCCATGGCCGGAGGGGGGAAGGCGGCGAGGAGCTTCTCCAGCTCCGGCCGGAGCCCGCGCACGACGGCCCGGACGCCGGGGGTGAAGCGCCCCTGGGCGAGCTCGTAGAGGATGACCATGCCCGAGGCATCGCCGTGCTCGATGCCGCTGGCGTCGACCTCCACCCGGGTGAAGGTGCCGGTCCCCAGGCGGGAGGCGATGGTCCGGCGCGCCGCCGCCGCGCTCTGCACGTCGAGCGCCCCGGACAGCGCCAGCACCGCGCCGCCGGACGCCTCCCTCACCTCGACGCCGACCTCGGGTCGCCCGGGCACGGCTCGCACCATAGGAGACTCCCCGGGGGGCTGGCACGGGCCGCGGGAATGCTACCCTGCGCGGGAACGATGCCCCTCGACGTCGACGTGGCGGTGCGGGCCCTGGCCATCATCCCCGCGCGGTGGGGCTCGACCCGCTTTCCCGGCAAGCCGCTGGCTCCTCTGGCCGGGCGCCCGCTCATCCAGCACGTGGTGGAGGCGGCCCGGGCCTCCCGCGCCTTCGAGCGGGTGCTGGTGGCCACCGACGACGACCGCATCGCCGAGGCGGTGGCCGGCTTCGGGGGAGAGGTGGAGCGCACCTCGCCCGCGCACCGATCCGGCACGGATCGCGTGGCCGAGGTGGCCGCGCGGCTTCCTCCCGAGGCACCGGAGGTGGTGGTCAACCTCCAGGGCGACGAGCCGCTGGTGCACCCCGACGCTCTCCGCCTCCTGGTCGAGGCCTTCGCCGACGTGCGGGTGGAGATGGCCACCCTGGTCCGCCCGCTCGAGGACCCGGCCGAGCGCCTCAGCCCGCACGTGGTCAAGGTGGTTCCCGATGCCCGGGGCGACGCCCTCTACTTCAGCCGGATGGACATCCCCTTCGACCGGGGCGGCGGGCGGGTGGCCCGCTTCGCCCACGTCGGCCTCTATGGCTACCGCCGGCCCACCCTGCTCCGGCTGGCCCAGCTCCCCCCGGGCACGCTCGAGCTGGCCGAGTCGCTGGAGCAGCTCCGCGCCCTGGAGCACGGCATCCGCATCCGCTGCCTGCGCACCGAGGCGGCCAGCATCGGCGTGGACACGCCGGCGGATCTGGCGCGGGCGGAGGCCGAGCTCGCCGCGCGAAAGCGGGGGGTCTGACCCGCGCCGTCCGCCGTCACCGTCCGACTCCGCCCGGGTTCGAACGGACGTCAGGCTCTGGTGAGAGACGCGAGGGGCGTCATTGACCCGGGCGTGCCTTCTACGGCATTCAGGATTCCCCATGCGCTCCAAGAAGACCAAGTTCATCTTCGTGACGGGCGGCGTGGTGAGCTCCCTGGGCAAAGGGCTGGCCTCCGCCTCCATCGCCGCCCTGCTCGAGAACCGCGGGCTGGACATCACCCTCTGCAAGCTCGACCCGTACATCAACGTCGACCCGGGGACGATGAGCCCCTTCCAGCACGGCGAGGTCTACGTCACCGACGACGGGGCGGAGACCGACCTCGACCTCGGTCACTACGAGCGTTTCACCTCGGCCCACATGAGCCGGCTGAACAACTTCACCACCGGGCGGGTCTACAACTCGGTCATCCAGAAGGAGCGCCGGGGCGAGTACCTGGGGAAGACGGTGCAGGTCATTCCCCACATCACCGACGAGATCAAGGCCAACATCCTGGCCGCCGCCGAGGGCCACGACGCGATCATCGTCGAGGTGGGCGGGACGGTGGGCGACATCGAGTCCCTCCCCTTCCTCGAGGCCGTCCGCCAGATGCGCTACGACGTCGGGCCGCAGAACGCCACCTACGTCCACCTCACGCTCCTGCCCTACATCGCCGCCGCCGGCGAGGTGAAGACCAAGCCCACCCAGCACTCGGTGATGAAGCTCCGGGAGATCGGCATCCAGCCCGACGTCCTGGTCTGCCGCACCGACCGCGAGGTCCCGGCCGAGATGCGGGCCAAGATCGCCATGTTCTGCAACGTCGATCCGGCCGGGGTGTTCACCAGCCCGGACGTGAAGAGCATCTACGAGCTCCCCATCGAGCTCCACCGCCAGGGCATCGACGAGCGGCTCTCGGAGATCCTCAACATCTGGTCCCGCGCCCCGCGGCTGGAGCGCTGGGAGAAAATCCTGGAAAAGGTCTACCGGCCGGCGCGCGGCGAGGTCCGCATCGCCATCGTCGGCAAGTACACCGACCTCAAGGAGAGCTACAAGAGCCTGAACGAGGCCCTCCAGCACGGAGGCATCGCCGCCGACTGCCGGGTGGAGCTCATCTACCTCGACAGCCAGGAGGTGGAGGCCAAGGGCGCGGCCAACCTCCTCCCCGGCGTGCACGCCCTGCTCGTCCCCGGGGGGTTCGGCGTGCGCGGGACGGAAGGGAAGATCGACGCCATCCGCTGGGCGCGGGAGAAGAAGGTCCCCTTCTTCGGCATCTGCCTCGGGCTGCAGATGGCGGTGGTGGAGTTCGCCCGCCACGTGCTCGGGCTACAGGGGGCGAACTCCATCGAGTTCGACGAGCGGACGCCCCATCCGGTCATCTCGCTCATGGAGAGCCAGCTCAACGTTCAGGACAAGGGCGGCACGATGCGGCTCGGCGCCTACCGCTGCGTGCTGAAGAGTGGCTCGCTGGCGGCCAAGCTCTACGGGAAGGACGAGGTGAGCGAGCGCCACCGCCATCGCTACGAGGTGAACAACCTCTACCGGGCGCGGCTGACCGAGGCCGGGCTGAGCGTGAGCGGACACAACCCGGAGCTCAACCTGGTGGAGATGGTCGAGCTGCCCGACCATCCATACTTCGTCGGCTGCCAGTTCCATCCGGAGTTCAAGAGCAAGCCCTTCGCCCCGCACCCGCTCTTTTCCGGCTTCGTCCGCGCGGCGCTCGATCACCGGGACGGCGCGCGGAGATGATCCGCCTCGGCGGCCATGCCGTCGGCCCGGGGCAGCCCCTCCTGGTCATCGCCGGACCGGACGTCATCGAGTCCGAGGAGCACGCCCTGCGCCACGCCCGCCTCCTGTCCGCCATCGCCGGCCGGCTCGGCTTCCCCTTCATCTTCAAGTGCAGCTTCGACAAGGCCAACCGGACGAGCGGGGCCTCCTTCCGGGGCCCGGGGATGGTGGAGGGCCTCCGGGTCCTGGGGAAGGTCCGGCAGGAAGTGAGGGTGCCGGTGCTCACCGACGTGCACGAGGTGGCGCAGGTGGGCCCGGCGGCCGAGGTGGTGGACGTGCTCCAGGTACCGGCCTTCCTCTGCCGCCAGACGGACCTGGTGGTGGCCGTGGCGCGATCCGGGCGCGGCGTCAATCTGAAGAAGGGCCAGTTCGTCGCCCCGCTGGACATGGTCCAGGCGGCGCGGAAGGCCATCGAGGCGGGGAACGCCAACGTCCTGGTCACCGAGCGCGGGGCGAGCTTCGGCTACCACAACCTGGTGGTCGACATGCGGGGCCTGCACCAGATGCGCGAGGCGGGCCTCACCGTGTGCTTCGACGCCACGCACTCGGTGCAGCTTCCCTCGGCGGCGGGCACCGCTTCCGGGGGCGAGCGGCGGCTGGTTCCGGTCCTCGCCCGGGCGGCGGTGGCGGCCGGCGTCGACGCCCTCTTCACCGAGGTGCACGAATCTCCGGACAGCGCGCCCTGCGACGGACCTTGCTCGCTGGATCCGGCGATGTTCGAGGCCACGCTGAAAGAGGTGCGGGCCATCCGCCGGGCGCTCGGCGCGGAGGCGTGAGCCCCGGGTCCGGGCCGACCACGCCCAGGCCAGGGAAAAGCAGAAATTCGCCTTCCCTGCCCCAGGGCTTGGGGGCAGGATGCCCGCGCAGTCCAGGTTTCAGGACGGGTCGAGGCCATGACGGACACGCTCTACACGACCCATGACATCAGCCGGTTGCTCCAGGTAGACCCCTCCACGGTCAGCAAGTGGATCGACCGGGGAATCCTCATCGCCTTCCGGACCCCGGGTGGTCACCGCCGCGTGCGCGGGGGCGACCTCCGCTCCTTTCTCATCGCCCACCAGATGCCCGTTCCCGAGGAGCTGGGCAGCTCGGCGGTCCGGCTCCTGGCCGTGGACGATGAGAAGCCGGTGCTCGACGCCCTGAAGCGCGCCTTCAAGGCCCACGGGAGCCAGGTGGAGCTGACCACCACCACCTCCGGGGTGGAGGCGCTCCTGCTCGTCACCGAGCTCAAGCCGCATGGCCTGCTCATCGACCTGAACATGCCGGAGGTGGACGGCTTCGAGGTGTGCCGGCGCATCAAGGCGCGCAAGAACCTTGAGGCGGTGCGGCTCATCACCATGACCGGCCGCCACACGCCGGAGATGGTCGAGCAGTCGCTCAAGGCCGGGGCGGTGGCCTGCCTCGCCAAGCCGGTGGACGTGGCCCAGGTGCTGGAGGTGTTCCGCGTCCCGCTGGCGATGAGCAAGAAGGCGGGCTGAGCTACCATCGGCGGTCGGGGGGCGGGATGACCGACCGCGACCGGCAGACCGAGGCGCTCGACGACACCCTCCCGCGTTCCGGGTCGCCGGACTCGCACGCTGCCCTCCGCGAGGGGGACCTCCTCCTCGAGCGCTTCAAGCTCGTCCGGCTCGTCGGCCGGGGCGGGATGGGCGAGGTGTACGAGGCCCGGGATGTGCGGCTCCACGCCACGGTTGCCCTGAAGACCGTCCGGGCCTCCTCCACCGCGCTCCCCGAGCTCCTGGAGCGGCTCCGGCGGGAGGTGCAGCTGGCACGGGCGGTGACACACCCCAACGTCTGCCGGGTCTTCGACTTCCACGAGGGGACTGGGCCCGAGGGCAAGCCCCTCGCCTTCGTGACCATGGAGTACCTCGACGGCGAGACCCTGGCCGAGCGACTCCACTCGGGACGCCTGGCGCCCGAGGAAGCGCTCACCCTGCTCGGGCAGATGGCGGAACTGCTCGACCCGGTCCGCTCCGACCCGGGCTTCGTCCAGCTCCTGGCCGCGCTGGGAGCGGTGGACGGCCGACTACCGCTGAGCGGCGAGTGGGCCGGTTCCCGCGTGGCCCGGCACGGGGCCCCGCGCCTATGCTGCCGGATGCCCGGGGGGCGGCGGCCCAGGGGTCAACATGCCGGAGAACGTGCGCGAGACCGAGTCCCTGGGCGACACCGTCCAGTCGTCGGGAACACCCGCGCCGTCCTCCTCGACGCTGCGCGAGGGTGAGGTCCTCCTCGAGCGCTTCAAGCTCCTCCGCCTCGTCGGCCAGGGCGGGATGGGCGAGGTGTACGAGGCGCGCGACCTCCGGCTGCACGCCACCGTCGCCCTGAAGACGGTGCGGACCTCGTCCACCGCCGCCCCCGAGCTGCTGGAACGCCTCCGGCGCGAGGTGCAGCTCGCCCGGGTCGTGACCCATCCGAACGTCTGCCGCGTCTTCGATTTCCACGAGGGCTCCGGGCCGGACGAGAAGCCGGTCGCCTTCGTCACCATGGAGTACCTCGACGGCGAGACGCTCGCCGAGCGACTCGCCTCCGCCCCGCTCCCTCCCCGGGAGGCCATCCCGCTGCTGGAGCAGATGGCCGAGGGCCTGGCCGCCATCCACGCCCGGGGGCTCATCCACCGCGACTTCAAGCCCGGAAACGTGATGCTCGTGCACGAGGGGGGCGAGCTCCGGGCGGTGGTGACCGACTTCGGCATCGCGCGCGCCGCCCGGGGCAGCGGCAACCACACCGGCTGGGTGGGCACCGAGGAGGGGGCGGTCATCGGGAGTCCGGCCTACATGTCGCCCGAGCAGCGGCAGGGGAGCGAGGTGACCGCCCGGACCGACATCCACGCGCTGGCCCTGGTCGCCTGCGAGATGGTGAGCGGCCGGCTTCCCTCGGAGAGCGGGGTCCTCGACCACGTCCCGCGGGCCTGGGCCCCGGCGCTGCGCCGGGCCCTCGACGCGGATCCGGAGAGGCGACCCGCCGACCCGCGGGCGCTGGTGGCCACCCTCGAGGGCGGCAAGCGCCGCCGCCGCCGGCTGGCGGCGGGCGTCACCCTGGCCGTGGCGCTGGTCGCGGCCGGTGCAGTCACCATGGCCTTGCGTGGCCGCACGCCGCGGGCGGACCGCCTGGCCATCGCCGTGCTTCCCCTGGCCAACCTCGGTGGCGGCCCGGACAGCGACTACTTCGGGGACGGGCTGACCGAGGACATCAACACCCAGCTCACCAAGATGCGCACGCTGCACGTCATCGCCCGCGGCTCGACCCGGCCCTACAAGGGAACCACCCGACCGCTCCGGGAGATCGCCCAGGAGCTCGGGGTGGGCACGCTCCTCGAGGGGAGCATCCGGCGGGCGGGGGGCCGCATCCGCATCACCGCGCAGCTCATCGATGCCGGAACCGAGCGCCAGCTGTGGGCGGAGACCTACGACCGGGACCCGCGGGACGTGCTCGACGTGCAGACGGACGTGGCGTCGAAGGTGGCCGCGGCGCTGGCCCTCCGGCTCACCGAGGCGGACGGCGCACGCCTCCGTCGCGGCACCACCTCCAACCCCGAGGCCTACGATTTCTATCTCAAGGGCGTCGCCCATGCCGGGAACGGGTCGGGCAAGGAGCTGCGGGCGGCGATGTCCGACTTCGAGCACGCCGTCGCGCTCGACCCCGGCTACGCCCTGGCACATGCCGAGCTGGGGGATGCCTACCTGCGCTACGGCCTGTACAACGACGCGGAGGATCCCCAGTGGATCGACCGGGCCCGGAGCTCGGTGAACCGGGCCCTGGAGCTCGAACCGGGGCTGGCCCTGCCGCACGTCGCTCTGGGCCAGCTCCTCTTCAGCCGGTACAGCGGCTGGGACTTCGACGGTGCGATGAAGGAGTTCGCGCGCGCCCGGGCGCTCGAGCCGGACTCGGCACACATCTGGGCCGCCTCGGTGATGGGCCACGTCGGGCTCGAGCCGGCGGTGCGCGAGGCGGAGCTGGCTCTCAAGCTCAACCCGCGGGGAACGCTGGTCCGGCTGGTGACGGTGCTGGCGTACGAGTGGACCGCTCGCTTCAACGAGGCGCTGAGCCGGAGCCGGGAGCTCGCCGAGAGACCGAGCGACCGCTTGCGGGGGCTGCCCTCGATGCTCCGGGTGGGGCGCCTGGACGAGGCAGTGGCGCTGGCCGAGACGCCTGACCCGGACGAGGTCTTCCCCGAGACCCCCGACACCACGCGGGCGCTGATCCTGGCCGTGGCCGGCAAGAAGGACGAGGCGGCCTTCCTGGCGAAGCTCTTTGCCGGCGGCTACCCGCTCGAGCCCGGGGAATGGGCCCATCACTCGATGTACGAGCTGGCCTGCACCGAGTCGCTCATCGGCCACCCGACGGAGGCCGTCGGCTGGCTCCGGAAGGCCGCCGAGTCGGGGTTCCCGAACTACCTCCTCTTCTCGCGCGATCCGCTGCTCGATCCCATCCGTTCCGACCCGGGCTTCGCGCAGCTGATGACCGAGCTCAGGCCCCGCTGGGAGAGGTGGAAGGCGGACCATCCCTGAGCCGGCGTGGCCCTGCGCCGCGCCCCACGCCTATGCTCCCGCCGCCCGGGGGCGCCCAGCGAGGCCCGCGGGGCGACCCATGACGGAGGACCTGCGCGAAACCGAGGCGCTCCTCGAGGCGCCTACCCGGCCCACGGTGGTGACGCCGGGGGCCGCCCTCCGGGAGGGGAGCGTTCTGCTCGAGCGCTTCAAGCTCATCCGACTGGTGGGCCGGGGCGGGATGGGCGAGGTGTACGAGGCCCGCGATCTCCGGCTGGACGTGACCGTGGCGCTGAAGACGGTGCGCGCCTCGGTCGCCGGCGGGGCGGACCTGCTCGAGCGGCTCCGCCGGGAGGTGCAGCTGGCGCGGACGGTGACCCATCCGGCCGTCTGCCGCATCTTCGATTTCGAGGAGGGTCCCGGCCCGGACGGCAGGCCGCTGGCCTTTCTCACCATGGAGTACCTGGACGGCGAGACTCTGGGCGAGCGGCTCCGGCGGGCGGGGCCCCTCGCACCGGCGGAGGCCATCGCCCTGCTCGAGCAGATCGCCGAGGGGCTGGCGGCCATCCACGCCGAGGGAGTGGTGCACCACGACTTCAAGCCCGGAAACGTGATGCTCCACCAGGAGGCGGGCGAGCTCCGCGCCGTGGTCACCGACTTCGGCATCGCGCGCCGGGCCGGGGGCGCGGGGGGCGAGACCGAGGGCGAGGAGGGGGTGGTCTTCGGGAGCCCGGCCTACATGGCGCCGGAGCAGAGGAGCGGCGGCCCGGTGACCGCCCGCGCCGACCAGTTCGCCCTCGCCCTCGTCGCCTGCGAGATGGTGACCGGTCAGCTCCCGGAGGGGGGCGACCCGGGTGCCGTGCCGCGAGGCTGGCGGGCCCCGCTGCGCCGGGCGCTCGCCGAGGATCCATCGCGCCGGTACCTGGGCCCGGTCGAGCTCGTCGAGGCGCTGAGCGGGCGGCGAGCAAGGAGAGCTCGCCTCGGGGCGGCGGCCGTCGTCGCCCTGGCCGGCGCCGCCGTGGTCGTTGCGCTCGGCCGCCCCTGGGAAGCGCACCCCCGGCGGGCGGCCGACCAGCGCTCCATCGCCGTGCTGCCCCTGGCCAATCTCGGCGGCTCGCCGGACGACGCCTACTTCGGCGAGGGCCTGGCCGAGGACATCCTCACCCAGCTCTCCAAGGTGCCGGGGCTGCGGGTCATCTCCCGCACCTCGTCGTCGGCCTATCGCGGCACGTCCCGCCCCCCGCACGAGGTGGCCGCCGAGCTCGGGGTGGGGACGGTGCTCGAGGGCAGCGTCCGCCGGGCCGGGGGGCGGGTGCGCATCAGCGTCCACCTCATCGACGCCAGGACCGACCAGGACCTCTGGGCGGAGACGTACGATCGCGACGCCCGGGAGGTGCTCGACGTCCAGAGCGACGTCGCCTCGAAGGTCGCCTCCGCGCTCGCCCTCCAGCTCACCCAGGCGGACAACGCCCGGCTCCGCCGCGGCTCGACCTCCAACCCGGAGGCCTACGACTACTACCTGCGCGGCGTCTCGAAGTCGGACCAGTGGTGGAGGCGGGCGAACCTGGTCGCTGCCGAGGCGGACCTGGAGCAGGCGCTCCAGCTCGACCCCGGCTATGCCCTGGCCCACGCGCGGCTGGCCTACTGCCTGGCCCACCTGGCCGCCGACCACGAGGTCAGCGACGCCTCGCTCTTCGAGCGCGCCCGCCGGGAGGCGGCCCGGGCCCTGGAGCTCGAGTCCTCGCTGGGATTGCCGCACCTGGCCGAGGGAGTGCTCCAGTTCAGCCATCTCGGTGGGTGGAACCTGGACCGCGCGCTGGCCGAGGTGCAGCAGGCCCAGGAGCTGGAGCCGACCGCCCTCGGCCACAGCCTGCTCGGGCTGTACCGGCTGCACCGGGGCATCGAGGAGGCAGGGCTCCGCGAGGTGGAGCTCGGCCTCGAGCTCGACCCGCTCAGCGATGCCGGCCGCGTCCTGGTCACCACCGGCTACGAGATGGCCGGCCGCTGGCAGGATGCGGTGGCCCGGACGCGGGCCCTCAACCCCGAGCCCAAGGCCACGCGCCGGGCCTGGAAGGCGCTGGTGCGGCTCGACCAGGTGGACCCGGTGGAGCGGGTGTTCGACCCGGAGGTCCCGGCGCCCCAGCCGGTGGACGACCGCATCGCGCGCGCCATGGTGCTCGCGCTGCGAGGGCGGCGGGCGGAGGCGCAGGCGCTGGTCGACGAGATCGCCGCTGCCGGCGGGCCGAAGCAGGCCTCGACCTACCACCACGACACCTACGAGCTGGCCGCGGTGGAGGCGCAGCTCGGCCACCTCGACCAGGCGCTGGACTGGCTGCGGAAGACGGTGCAGGGAGGGATGCCGAGCTACCTGCTCATCTCCCGCGACCCGCTCCTCGACCCGCTCCGCTCCGACCCCGGGTTCCTCCGCCTGGTCGGCGAGCTCCGGCCGCGGTGGGAGAAGTGGAAGGCCGAGGTCCGCTGACGGCCGGGGTCCTGGCTCGCGCACCGGCGGAGGCCTAAGCTCCGCGGCGTCCGCGGGGCCCCATGCCCGACGATTCACGGGAGACCGAGCCTGTCACCGGGACGGTGAGGGGGGAGCCACCCACCGACGTCTCTCCCCAGTGCCCGGGCGACGTCCTGCTCGGACGGTTCAAGCTCGCGCGGCTCGTGGGCCGCGGGGGAATGGGGGAGGTTTACGAGGCGCGCGACCTCCGGCTGCACGTCACCGTCGCCCTGAAGACGATCCGCACCTCGACCGGCGCCGGGGCCGAGCTTCTGGAGCGCCTGCGGCGCGAGGTTCAGCTCGCCCGCGCCGTGACCCATCCCCACGTCTGCCGGCTCTTCGATTTTCACGAGGGCCCCGGCCCGGACGGGAGGCCGCTGGCGTTCATCACCATGGAGTTCCTCGACGGCGAGACGCTCGCCGAGCGGCTGCGGAAGGGGCCGCTCTCGCCCCGGGAGGCGCTGCCCCTGCTCGACCAGATGGCCCGGGGACTGGCCGCCATCCATACCAAGGATCTGATCCACCGGGATTTCAAACCGGGCAACGTCATCCTCGTCCACGAGCGCGACCGGCTCCGGGCGGTGGTCACGGACTTCGGCATCGCCCGCCCCGCCCGCACCGAGGGCGGTGACACGGGATGGCCTGGCACCGAGGCGGGTGCGGTGGTCGGAAGCCCGGCGTACATGGCACCCGAGCAGCGCGCCGGCGCGGAGGTGAGCCCGCGGACGGACGTCTACGCCCTGGGCCTGGTCGCGCACGAGATGGTCACCGGGCGGATTCCGGACCCTGGCATGCTCGAGGATGTCCCGCGGGGGTGGGCGGCGCCGCTGCGGCGCGCGCTGGAGCCGGACCTTCGGAAGCGGACCGCGGACCCGCTCGAGCTCGTCCCGGCGCTGGAGCGCCGCGGCCGCCGGCTCGCCACCGGCCTGGTCCTCGGGCTGGTGGTCGCCCTCGCCGCCGGCGGCGCCATCGTCGCCTACCGCTCCCGACCGGCCCGCGCCTTCGAGCTCGTCGACCCGCAGAGCATCGCCGTCCTGCCGCTGACCAACCTCAGCGGCTCCCCGGCCGACGACTACTTCAGCGCCGGTCTCACCGAGGACATCCTCATCCAGCTGGCCAAGGTGCCCGGTCTCCGCGTCCTCTCGCGCACCTCCACCGGGGTCTACCGGGGAGCAGGGAAGCCCATCCGGCAGATCGCATCCGAGCTGGGGGTGGCCACCATCCTCGACGGGAGCGTCCGGCGCGTCGGGAGCCGGATCCGGATCGCCACCGAGCTCATCGACGCCCGGACGGAGAGACACCTGTGGGCCGAGGTGTACGACCTCGAAGCCAAGGACGTGCTCGATGTCCAGCGCGACGTGGGGGCGAAGGTGGCCAGCGCGCTGGCCCTCAAGCTGACCACCGCGGACGGCACCCGCCTGAAGCGCGGCTCGACGTCCAGCCCGGACGCCTACGACCACTACCTGCGCGGGGTTTCCCAGGCCGAGCAGTGGGCGGCGGCCGCGAGGTCGGAGCAGGGGGCCGATGCCGGGACGAATCTCGAGGCGATCGCCGAGTTTCAGAAGGCCCTGGCGCTCGATCCCAACTATGCGCTGGCCCATGCCTGGCTGGCCACCGCCTACACGCGCCAGGCGATGTTCATCGAGCAAGGCGGCCCGAGCCATCAGGAGGAGTGGGCGGAGAAGGCGCGGGCGGAGATGCGGGTCGCCCTGGAGCTCGAGCCCGCGCTGGTCGTCAGCCCGCCCTACCAGCCTCCCGGGGTCTCGCCCGGGCGCTGAGCCGACGCGGCTACCTCGTGCCGCCGTCCGGCTGCTCCACGATGCGGCAGTTGCGTGCCGCGCCGCTGATCTTCCCGGCCAGCAGCTGACCCAGACCTTCGCCGCCGATGGAGAAGTCGAGCGAGACGTCCTTGCCGTCCTCGTTCTTGATGTGGATGCCGTCGCCGAGCTCGAGCCGGCTCCCCTCGACCTTGGCGTCGGGGGCGACCTTGACCTTCCCGCCGAACGAGATGGCGCTGCCGGTCACCTTGGCCCCGGCCTCGAGGGTGACCGAGCCGTTCACCGCGATGACGCTCTTGGCGTGGACGCCCTTGCGGAGGGTGACGTTGCCGTCGACGGCCACCACGTCGTTGACGCGCTTGTTGGCGTCGACCACCACGTCCCGGCCCTTGGCCACCACGTCGCCCGGCTTGGCGTCGATGGTGCAGTCGGCGCTGACGTCGAGGGCCCGGGCGGCGCCCGGGGAGAGAGCGGCCAAAAGGAGAACGGAAAGGGCAGCGGTGCGCAGCATGTCTGACTGTGCACTACGCCTTTCGGGGCCGTTCATTGCCGGGCCGGTGCCGGCGCGCCCTCCTGCCCCGGCCGACGGCCCTGGGCCGGTTCCTCCCGGCTCAACTGGCCGAAATCTCCCGTGATCCGTCGTGAGCTCGCAGGGCCCGCCGCCTCCGGCGAGCGGCTCCGGGGTGGGCTCTCCCGTGCGACCGGCCCCCGGGGGGGCGCTCAGTCGTCCTCCCGGCCGAGCGCCACGCCGACCCGGGCGCCGTCGCGGCTCACCCGCACCGTCCAGGGCCGGCAGCACACCGGGCAGTCCTCGACGTAGCGCTCCTCGGCTGCGCCCACGGGCTCGACCTGCACCTCCACCCACTCGCCGCAGTACGGGCAGCGCGCGCGCCGGGCCGAATCGGGCAGCGGCCCCGAGGTCCCGTCCGGCACGCGCGGCGAGGCGGGAACCGGGTCGCCGCGCGCCGCCGCCTCTCCCCAGCCGGCGAGCCGCAGCTCGAGCTCGGCGACGTCGATGCCGAGGAGCGCGCTCGGCAGGGTGGCGAGCCGGACCCGGGCCCGGGCGAGGAGCCGCGCCGCGCCGCCAGGCTTGGGCCGGCTCCACTGGTGGAAAGCGGCGGCGAGCTGGACCAGCGACTGGAGAAGGTCACGCTCCGGACCGGAGGCGGCTCGCCATCCGTCCTCCCAGGCCTCGTGCGCCCCGTGGAACTCCCCGAGGTGAAAGCGGGCCAGCCCGGAGCGGACGGCCTCCTCCGGGTCGGTCAGCGCAGCGGCTCGGAGGAGAGGACCAGGTCGCCGCGCCCGAGGTACTCCCCGTCGCTGAAGGCGCCGTAGAACTCCTCGAGCATGGCGTCGAAGTCCGGGTAGCGGGCCTCTCGCCGGTCGTGGGTCATCTTGTCGAAGATGGGGTCGAGCTTGCTCGGCGCCTCGCTGCGCACCTCGGAGGGGAGCGGCGAGCGCCGGCCGGGGATGCCGCCGGTGAGCATCTCGTAGAGGAGGATGCCCAGCCCGTACACGTCCGCCGCCGCCCCGGCATCCTTGGCCTTCACGATCAGCTCCGGGGCCAGGTAGCTGAGCGAGCCCGTCCCCACGTAGACCTGGGGCATGCCCTTGCCGGACTCGATCTCGATGACCCGGCTCAGGCCGAAGTCGCCGAGCTTGGCGTTCCCGTAGCCGTCAAAGAGGACGTTCTCCGGCTTGATGTTCTGGTGGGTGAGGCCCTGGGCATGCGCGGCGCGGAGCCCGTAGGCGAGCTGGAGGAAGGTCCGCATCGCCTGGGCCACCGGGAGGCCCTTGCCGGCCGACTGGTCCAGGCGCTCGCGCAGGTTGCCGCGCAGGAGCTCCATCACCACGTAGGGGCGGCCGACGTCGGTGTTCTGGTCGAGGATGGTCACCACCCCGGGGTGGCGGACCTGGGCCTGGGCGCAGAGCTCGGTCTTGAGCCGCTTCACCACGTCCGAGCGCTGCAGGAAGGAGAAGTAGCCGAAGATGTCCTTCAGCTCCTTGATCGACACCTCCGTCCCCAGGCTGTTCTGCCGGCCCTTGTAGACCGTCCCCAGCGGGCCGGAGCCGATGGCGTCGAACTTGGTGTAGCGCAGGTCGCCGTCGCCCGCCTTGCTCGGGGCGGCGGAGGGGCGCCCGTCCACGGCCTGGAGCCCGTCGACCGCGGTGGAGGCCCGACGCGGAGCGGGGCGCGGAGCGGGGGTGCTCGAGGAGGGAGGGGGCTGGGACACTGAGCTCTCCAAGGTGACGTGCTCCGAGATGGAGACCACCGGCTCCACCTCGACGACGGGGTACGAGGGCCCGATCGGCTCATCGGACGAGCCCAGCTGCTCGGAAAAGAACTCCCCCACCTCACCGCTGAAGCGGTCCAGCTCGTTGCCCTCCACCACCCGCTCGCCGGTGTCGGTCAGCCGCAGCTGGGCCTCGCGATCCATGGCGATGTAGTGGAACTTCCGGAGGAAGAAGAAGTACGCGTCGAACTCCAGGGAGACGGCGGGCTCGAGGGCCGTCTTGACGTCGGCCAGCTTGTTCGAGCGCCCGAGCCGGCTGTTCTCCCGGAGATTCTTGAGAATGAACAACGCCTCTCCGCTCACCGTGTCGCGGGTGATGGGCGCCCTCTGCGTGTTCATGGCGTTCCTCAAAACTCGTCGGATGTTAGCTGATTCGCAGCAACTGCTTCACCGTCTCCAGGACCTGGACGAACTTCAGCGGCTTGCCCAGGTACACGTCCACCCCGAAGTCGGTGGCGCGCACCTGCGCCTCCGTCCCACCCCCGCTGATGGCTACCACGGGAATGGCCCGGGTGCGCGGATCGGATTTCATCCGCTGCAGAAGCTGGAATCCATCCAGCACAGGCATGTAGAGGTCGGTGACCACCAGGTCGAACCGGAGGCGCTCCAGCTGGACCAGCGCCCCGTGTCCGTCCTGGGCGAAGTGGACCTCCAGGGGCACCCGGCCCCCGAGTTCCTGGTTGGCCAGCTTCTTCAGGACATAGCTGACCATCTCCAGGACATGGGGATTGTCCTCCACCAGGAGCACCCGGTAGCCGGCCGGTGACGCGGCCGGCCGCGGGGGAGCGCCCTCGGCGAGCACCGCCTGGAGGCGCGCGCGGGCCGCCGGATCCGCCACCCGGATGCCCAAGCCCCCCACCGCGTCCGGGCGGGGAACGCGCACCCAGACCACCTCGCCCTGGAGGGGAACGGGCTCGAGCAGCCCGGGGAAGGAGACGGCCAGCGCCACCGGGTCGCCGGGGCCGAGCGCCGCCCGGGTCTGCACGAACAGCCCGCCGCGCGAGAGATTCTCGGTGGCGCTCAGCGCCTCGGCGCGATCGCGAAAATGGACGCGCAGGACGAATGGCAGACGCGGGTCACCGCGCTTCTCGTCGTCCTCCATGCTCACGTCCACATCGTTGACAGGGACCCTCGAAAGCCCCTACGAAGCCGCCCCGATGGGGTCGCCCTTCTTCTCGGCCGAGGAGCAGCGCGTCTTCGACGCGAAGCTATCGGAGATTCTCGCGCACTACCCGCCGGACCGCAAAGGCGCGGCGATGCTGCCCGCGCTGCGCCTCCTCCAGGACATCAAGGGCTGGCTCCCCCCGGACGGGATGGTGCTCGTCGCCCGCGCCCTGGGGGTGTCCCCGGAGCGGGCCTACGAGGTGGCCACCTTCTACGTGATGTTCCACACCACCAAGCCGGGCAAGCACGTGGTGGACGTGTGCACCAACCTCTCCTGCTCGCTGCGGGGGGCGGAGGAGCTGCTCGTCCACCTGGAGAACCGCCTGGGCCTGAAATCCGGAACGTCCAACGAGCGGTGGACGCTCCGCGAGACGGAGTGCCTGGCCTCGTGCGGCACGGCTCCCTGCCTCCAGGTGGACGAGGTCCACCACGAGAACCTCACCCGCGGCCGGGTGGATGCCATCTTCGACCAGCTGTCCTGAAGTTCCAGGGAGGGAAGGACCCGAACCCCATGCTTCCGGCCGCCGAAAAGGTCATCACCCGGAACTGGGGCAAGCCCGAGTCCTGGACGCTGCGCGCCTACCAGGACTCGGGCGGCTACAAGTCGCTGGAGAAGGCGCTGGGGATGGCCCCGGACCAGGTCACCGAGGAGGTCAAGCGGAGCAACCTCCGGGGGCGGGGGGGCGCCGGGTTCCCCACCGGGATGAAGTGGAGCTTCGTCCCCAAGGACAACCCCAGGCCGAGGTACCTGGCGGTGAACGCCGACGAGTCGGAGCCGGGGACGTTCAAGGACCGGTACATCCTCGAGCATGACCCGCACATGCTCATCGAGGGCATCGCCATCACCTGCTGGGCGCTGGGCGCGCACACGGCCTACGTCTACGCGCGGGGCGAGTTCAAGTTCCAGGTGGAGCGGCTGGAGCGGGCCGTCGAGGAGGCCTACCGGGCGGGCATCCTGGGCAAGAGCGTCCTCGGGCGCCCCTTCGCCCTCGACGTCTACGTCGTCCGCGGCGCCGGGGCCTACATCTGCGGCGAGGAGACGGGGATGCTCGAGTCCCTGGAGGGGAAGAAGGGCTGGCCTCGGCTCAAGCCTCCCTTCCCGGCGGTGGTCGGGCTCTTCGGATGCCCGACGGTGGTCAACAACGTGGAGACCATCTCCTCCGTCCCCCACATCATCGAGCACGGCGGGGAGTGGTACGCCCGGCTCGGCACCGAGAAGTCGGGGGGGACGAAGCTCATCTGTCTCTCCGGTTCGGTCCGGCGGCCGGGCGTGTTCGAGATCTCCATGCGCACCACCGTGCGCCAGCTGATCGAGGACGAGCGCTACGGCCAGGGCATGCCGGCCGGGCGGCGGGTGAAGGCGGTCATCCCCGGCGGCTCGAGCGCTCCGGTCCTGGCCGCCCACGAGCTCGACGTGGAGCTGGAGTTCGAGGCGCTGAAGAAGGTGGACAACATGGCCGGGTCCGGCGGGGTCATCGTCATGGACGACGCCACCTGCATGGTCCGCTGCCTGTGGCGGGTGACGCGCTTCTACGCCGAGGAATCCTGCGGCCAGTGCACCCCCTGCCGCGAGGGGGGGCCGTGGGCGGCGCGGATCCTGCGCAAGATCGAGGAGGGCCGCGGGGAGCCGGAAGACCTGGACATCCTCCTCCACGTGGCGCACAGCATCGCCCCCTTCCCTCCCATCGGGCTGGGGAACACCATCTGCGCGCTGGGGGATTCCATCGCCCTGCCCATCCACAGCTTCGTGTCGCGCTTCCGGGGCGAGTTCGAGGCGCACGTCTTCCAGCACCGGTGCCCCTTCGGCGACCGGCCCTGGGGCCACTACGGAGCGCTGCCCGCGTGAGCTTCAGCGCCCAGGAGGTGGTCTTCTACCTGCTCGCCGCGGCCACCCTGGTCTCGGCCGCGCTGGTCATCGCCGCGCGGAACCCGATCAACTCGGCCATGTCGCTGGTGGCGACCTTCTTCTTCCTCGCCGGCCTCTACGTGCTGCTCCTGGCCCACACCATCGCCGTGCTCCAAGTCCTGGTCTACGCCGGGGCGATCATGGTGCTCTTCCTCTTCGTGATCATGCTCCTCTCGCTCACCGACCTGGGCGAGCCGGTGCGGCGGGTCAGCCTCCACCGCGTGGTCGGCGCCCTGTCCGCCGCCGGGCTCCTGGTGGTGCTGGTGGCCGCCCTGTCGCGCTGGCAGGCCGCCGGGGTCGTCGGCAAGCCGGCCGAGGCCGCGCGGTTCGGCACGCTGGAGGCGGTGGGAGGGCTGCTCTACACCCGGTGGATCTTCCCCTTCGAGGCCGTGTCCCTCCTGCTGCTGGTGGCCATGGTCGGCGCGGTGGTGGTGGCCAAGCCCCGCATCTAGGAACCCTTCGCCCATGAGCCTCCCCGCCAGCCAGGTCGCCATCCAGAACTACCTGCTCGTGGCGGCGCTGCTCTTCTGCATGGGCATGCTCGGGGTGCTCGTCCGGCGGAACGCGCTGGTGGTCTTCATGAGCATCGAGCTCATGCTCAACGCCGCCAACCTCACCTTCCTCGCCTTCGCCCGGGACCGGCTCGACCTGACCGGGCACCTGGCCGCCCTCTTCGTCATCGCCGTGGCCGCGGCCGAGGCGGCCATCGGGCTGGCCATCGTCATCGCCGTCTTCCGCAACCGCGGAACGGTGAACGTGGAGGACATCCGGACCATGAAGTACTGAGGCCCCCGGCGACCACATGGACACCTCCTGGCTGACCAAGGCGTGGGCCGACCCGAGGGCGCTCTCCGCGTCGCTCTGGCTGATCATCGCCCTGCCCGCCCTGGGGGCGCTGGTGTGCGGCGTGCTCGGCAAGGCGCTGGGGCGCACCTACGTCAATCTCCTCGCCTGCGCCACGGTGCTGGGGAGCTTCGTCCTCTCGGTGTTCGTCTTCCAGGCGGTGGCCGCCGACCCGAGCGTCTTCGCCCTCTCCCCGGCCAGCGGCACGGCCATCCGCTTCGCGCTGGCCGGGGACTGGGGCACCTGGTTCTCGGCCGGGGGCTTCACCGCCCACTTCGGCCTGCTCGTGGACCACCTCTCCGCCACCATGCTCATGGTGGTCACCGGAGTGGGGTTCCTCATCCACCTCTACAGCACCGGCTACATGGAGCACGACGAGGGGTACTGGCGCTTCTTCGCCTACCTCAACCTCTTCATGGCCATGATGCTGACGCTGGTGCTGGCCGACAACCTGGTCCTCCTCTTCGTGGGCTGGGAGGGCGTCGGCCTGTGCAGCTACCTGCTCGTCGGCTACTACTACACCGACGAGGCCAAGGCCTGGGCGGGGCGCAAGGCCTTCGTCGCCAACCGGGTGGGCGACTTCGCCTTCCTGATGGCGATGATGCTCATCGTCCTCACCGTCACCGCCTACGCCCAGTCGCCGGCCAACTCCACCCCGGTGACCGCCTGGCAGCAGCGCAAGGCCATCTGGACCCGGGCCGTCTCCGACCCCGGGCCGCTCAACTTCCAGGTGCTGGAGGAGTTCGCCCGCGTCCTCCCGCCCTCGGCGGTGACCGCCAACAAGAACCTGCTCGAGGCGAACATCCCCTCCGGGCCCCTGGCCGGGTACACCTACGGCGGGACCCTGACCGTCATCTTCTTCCTCCTCCTCCTCGGAGCGACCGGGAAGAGCGCCCAGCTCCCCCTCTACGTCTGGCTCCCGGACGCCATGGCCGGCCCGACCCCGGTCTCCGCCCTCATCCACGCGGCGACCATGGTCACCGCCGGCGTCTACCTCCTCTGCCGGATGAGCCCCCTGCTCGTTCTCTGCCCGGCGGCGATGGCCACCGTGGCCGTGGTGGGAGCGGTCACCGCGCTCTTCGCCGCCCTCATCGCCTTCGCCCAGGACGACATGAAGAAGATCCTGGCCTACTCGACCATCAGCCAGCTGGGGTACATGTTCCTCGGGGTGGGGGTGGGCATCTTCTGGGCAGCCATCCTCCACCTGGTCACCCACGCCTGCTTCAAGGGCTGCCTCTTCCTCAGCGCCGGCAGCGTGATGCACGGCAATGCCGACGAGCTGGACATCAAGCGGCTGGGCGGCCTGCGCAAGGAGATGCCCTGGACGACGGCCTGCTTCGGCATCGCCACCCTGACCATCACCGGCATCGTCCCGCTGAGCGGCTTCTTCTCCAAGGACGACATCCTCGACGGAGCGCTGCACGCGCGCATCGCCGGAGCCCCCTGGGTCGGCCCCTGGGTCTACGCCATCGGGATGGTCGGGGCGGTGGCCACCGCCTTTTACATGAGCCGCCTCTACCTCCTCGCCTTCACCGGCGAGCGCTCCAAGCAGGCCAAGGTCCCCCACGCCCACGAGAGCGGCTGGGTGATGGTCGCCCCGCTGGTCATCCTCGCCGCCCTGTCGGTGATCCTCGTCACCCACGGCATCCCCGGGGTCATCCAGCGCCCCGGCGGACCGCCGGTGACGGTGATGGAGGAGTTCCTCAAGCCGGTCTTCGACCTCCCCGCCGGCGTGGCCAGGGAGGCGGAGAGCCTGCACGAGGTTCCGGCCTCCTCCACCCCGGTCACCGTCCTGCTCTACGTCTTCGGCTGGCTGGTGGCGCTGGTGGGGGGCGCGGCGGCGCTGGTCCTCTACAAGCGCGTCTTCCCGGCCCGGGCCGGCCGGCCCGTGCCGGCGCTCCTCGCCGGGATCCGCTCCTTCACCGTCAACAAGTTCTACGTCGACGAGCTCTACGACGCCTTCATCTACCGGCCCATCAAGTGGCTGGCCATCGGGCTGTTCCGGGTGGTGGACGAGTTCATCATCGACACCCTGGCCGTCCGCGGCACGGCCTGGGTCACCGCGCGGATCGGCTCCATCCTGCGCTACCTCCAGACCGGCGACGCCCAGGCCTACGCCGCGGTGATGGCGGTCGGGCTGCTGGTCGGCGTGGGCTACGCCCTCTTCCAGGTGCTCGCCCGATGAGCGGCTTCCGCCCAGACCTGCTCACCCTGGTGGTCTTCGCTCCGCTCCTCGGCGCGGCGCTGGTGGCCTTCCTGCCCCGCGCCGAGAAGGGGCAGATCCGCGCCTGGACCCTGGTGGCGATGCTCGCCGACCTGGCTCTCACCGGGGTCGCCTACGGGGCCTTCGACCCCAAGGGACCCGAGTTCCAGCTCGAGGTGCGCCGGGCGTGGATCCCCGAGCTGGGCATCAGCTACCACCTCGGCGTCGACGGGCTGAGCGCCTCGCTGGTCCTGCTCACCGGCTTCCTCGGGCCGGTGGTGGTGCTCTGCTCGTGGAAGTTCATCCAGGAGCGGGTCAAGGAGTTCCACCTCTCCCTGCTCCTCATCCAGACGGCCATGCTCGGCACGCTGGCCTCGCTCGACCTCATCCTCTTCTACGTCTTCTTCGAGGCGATGCTCATCCCCATGTACCTGCTCATCGGGGTGTGGGGCTCGGAGGACCGGCTGACCGCGGCGGTGACGTTCTTCCTCTACACCCTGCTCGGCTCGCTGCTCATGCTGGTGGCCATCCTGGCCATCTACTTCCTCGGACAGCCGGCCGGCGCCCGGAGCTTCGACTACGCGGTGGTCTACAACTCCCTCCTCTCCGCTCACCGGGAGCTGGCCGCCTGCCTCGACCCCACCACGTGTGGCGGCCTGTCTCCGCTGGCGGTGGCATTGAAGGCCTGGGGGCCGTGGATGTTCCTCGCCTTCGCCGTCGCCTTCGCCATCAAGGTGCCGATGTTCCCGGTCCACACCTGGCTGCCGCTGGCGCACGTCGAGGCGCCGGTGGCCGGCTCGGTCATCCTGGCCGGGGTGATGCTGAAGATGGGAACCTACGGGTTCTGGCGCTTCGCCATCCCCCTCTTCCCCGGGGCGGCCTACCAGCTCCGTCCGGTCTTCGTCGCCCTGGCGGTGGTGGGCATCGTCTACGGGGCGTTGATGTGCCTGGCCCAGCAGGACGTGAAGAAGCTCATCGCCTACAGCTCGGTCTCCCACCTCGGGATGTGCATGCTGGGCATCTTCGCCCTCACCGCCGAGGGCGCCTCGGGGAGCGCCTACCAGATGCTCAACCACGGCGTCTCCACCGGGGCGCTGTTCACCCTCTTCGGCTTCCTCTACGAGCGCCGCCACACCCGGCGCATCGCCGACTACGGGGGCATCGGCCAGGTGATGCCGGTCTTCGCCGCCACCTTCGTCCTGGTCACCCTCTCCAGCATCGCCGTGCCGGGGACGAACGGCTTCATCGGCGAGTTCCTGGTCCTGCTCGGCGCCTTCCGCGCGCCCTCGCTGTGGATCGGCTTCCCGGTGCTGGCCACCACCACCGCCTTCCTCGGCGCGGCCTACATGCTGTGGATGGTGCAGCGGGTCTTCTTCGGTCCGGTCAACCATCCGGAGAACGCCGGGCTCCGCGACCTCGACCTCCGGGAGAAGCTGACCGCCGCCGCCTTCGTGCTCGTCGTCGTCTTCATGGGGCTCCAGCCCCAGCCGCTCCTGGACCGCATCGCCCCCTCCACCGACCGGTTCATCGCCCGGGCCCGGCTCGGCACCCGCGAGGCCTCGCGGGTGCGCGACGCCGACGTCCGGGTGGCGGTGCTCCCGGTGGAGGGAGCCTCGCCCGCCGCGCGCCCGCCGGCGGCCGCGCTCACCCTGCCCCGCTGACATGCTTCCCCTGCCCAACATCGCCGGCGCGGACTTCACCCCCCTCTGGCCGGCGCTGGTCCTCTCCGTCGCCGCCATCCTGCTCCTCGTCTCCGAGGCATTCCTCTCCGCGGGCAGCTCGCGCACCTACCAGGCCCTGCTCACCGTCGGCGCCGCCCTCCTGGCCGGGGGCATCGCGCTCGGCTCCGCCTTCCAGCCGGCGCGGGCGGTGTTCCTCGGCTTCGCCGTGCTCGACCCCTTCGGAAGCTTTCTCACCGCGGTGGCCTGCCTCGGGCTCCTCCTGGCGGCGCTGCTGGCCAACGGATTCCTGCGCTCGCGACAGGCGGAGCGGGGCGAGTTCTACGCACTGACCCTGTTCAGCACCGCCGGGATGAGCCTGCTCGCCATCTCCAGCGAGCTCATCACCCTCTTCGTGAACCTCGAGGTGCTGAGCATCGCCACCTACGCCCTGGCCAGCTTCCTGCGCCGGGGCCCCCGGCCGGCCGAGGCGGGCTTCAAGTACTTCATCCTCGGGGCGTTCTCCTCCGCCCTGCTGCTCTACGGCACCGCCCTGCTCTACGGCGCCACCGGCACCACCGTCCTGTCCACCATGGGGCACGAGGTGGCGCAGGTCTTCGCCGATCCCGGGTCGGACAGGCGGCTCCTTGTGTACTGCGGCGCGGCGCTGGTGGCGGCCGGGCTGGCCTTCAAGGTCGCGGCCGTTCCCTTCCACATGTGGACTCCGGACGTGTACGAGGGGGCGCCCACCCCGGTCACGGCGCTGATGAGCGTGGGCGTGAAGGCCGCCGCCTTCGCCGCGCTGGTGCGGGTCTTCGTCCCCATCGGCCGCGGCCTCGAGCCGGCCGCTCCGGTGCTCCTCTTCTCCACGCTGGCCATCCTGACCATGGTGGTGGGCAACCTGCTCGCCCTTCCCCAGCGGAACGTGAAGCGGATGCTCGCCTACTCCTCCATCTCCCACGCCGGCTACCTCCTGGTCGGCGTCACGGCGCTGTTCGTGCCTCAGCCGCGGGCCGGGCTCCCGGGGGTGACGGTGCTCGTGGCCGGGGCGCGGGTCGACCAGGCGGAGGTGCTGCGCTCCATCCTCTTCTACCTGCTGGCCTACACGGTGACCGCGGCCGGGGCCTTCGGGCTGGTGGGCGCGCTCGAGCGGCGCGAGGACGAGACCCGCGGCTTCGCCTGGGACCTGGACCGCTTCAGCGGGCTCGCCCAGCGGCGGCCGGCCTGGGCGTGGGCGATGACGGCGTTCATGCTCTCCCTGGGAGGCATCCCGCCCATGGTCGGCTTCATGGCCAAGCTGCTCGTCTTCCGCAGCGCCGTCGACGCTGGGCTGGTGGGGCTGGTGGTGGTGGGCGTGCTCACCAGCGCGGTGGGCGCCTACTACTACCTCCGCGTGGTGGTCTACATGTTCATGCGCCCGCCGCCGGAGCAGGCGGCCGTCCCCGAGCGGCTCTGGAGCACCGACCTGGCGCTGGCGCTCACCGCCGTGGCCGTGGTGCTCCTCGGCGTCGCCCCGGCCCTGGTGTCCCGCTGGCTCGGCCCGGCCGGACAGCTCTTCGCCCAGTAGCGGCGGCAACACCCCCACCCCCTCCCTGTCTCTCCCTCGGCCCGGGACGCGGGCCGGTGGCTTGACACGTCTACAGTCGTAGTATTACAGGTGTCGAAGTCAGCCCCGGAGCCCCGCATGACCGAAGCCACGCAGCTCACCGACCTCCAGCTCGCCATCCTCCGCGTCCTCTGGAAGCAGGGGACGGCGACGGTCGCCGAGGTGGTCCAGGCGCTCCGCCCCGAGCGGGAGCTCGCCCCCACCACCGTCGCCACCCTCCTCAGCCGCCTGGAGAAGCGGCGCGCCGTCACCCACACCACCCGGGCGCGGCAATACGTCTACCGGGCCTGCGTCTCCGAGGGGGAGGTGCGCGCGTCGATGGTGAGCGGGCTGACCGACACGCTCTTCGGCGGCGACGTCTCGGCCTTGATGAGCCATCTGCTCGACCCGAAGGCCATCCGGCCTGGAGACCTGGACCGGGTGCGCGACCTCATCGCCCGCGCCGAGGCGGGTCCGGAGGGGACCGATGACGACCGCTGACCTCGTTCGCTGGGGCCAGACGCTCTCGGCCGTCGGCGCGGCCTGGCTGCTCACCTACGCCTTTCACTCCACGGCGCTCATCGGGGGAGCCTGGCTCGCCCAGAGGAGCGGCCTGTTCGGCTCGCTCCGCCTGCGCGACCTCGTCTGGCGGGCGGCCCTGGTCGGTGCGCTGTTCACCGCCACCATCCAGATGGCCGCCGGGCTTGCGCCCTGGGGGCTGTCGCTCGACTCCGCCCGGTCCCCGGCCGCGGAGGCACCCTCGCTCGGGCTCCCCCCGCCTTCCCGGGAGCCGGAGGTGCAGGACCCGGCGGCCATCCCGCCCGTCCCCGGGACGCCCGGGCCGGAGCCGGTGCTGCCCCCGCTCGCCCTTCCCGGCGACGAGCGGGATGCGCTTCCCACCGCGCCGCCGGCTCCCATCGCGTCCTCGTCGGTGGACATCCCGGAGGTGCGGGCGAGCTCGCTGCTCTTCATGGCCTGGGTGGCGGTGGCCTCGGTGCTGCTGCTCCGGCTGGCGGTGGTGCGCACGCGGGTCCTCGAGCGGCTCGGGCTGCGCCGGCCGGTGGCCGACGAGCGCCTGCGCGCCGCCCTGGACCGGCTCTGCACCGACTCCCGTGCCGGGCGCCCGGTCCGGTTGACCACCGCCGAGGGCCTCAAGAGCCCGGTGGCGTTGGGCTGGTCGGAGATCTGCATCCCGGCGGCGGTGCTCACCGAGCTCGACCCGGCCGAGCAGCGGAGCGTCCTCGCCCACGAGCTGGCCCACCTGGAGCGAAGGGATCCGCTCTGGCTCCTGCTCGCGACCACCCTGGAGCAGCTCCTCTTCTTCCAGCCGCTGAACCGGGTCGCCCGCCGGAACATGCAGGAGGTCGCCGAGTACCTCTGCGACGACTGGGCCGCGACTCGCGACGGCTCGGGCCTGCCCATCGCCCGCGGGCTGGCGACGGTGGCCCGGTGGCTCGACGGCGAGGAGCGCCTGGTCCCGCTGGCCGGGATGGCCGAGCGCCCGAGCCAGCTCGTCGAGCGGGTGGAGCGCCTGCTCTCCTCGAGCGTCGCGCTCGAGCCCAAGCGCTCCTGGCACGCCGGGGCGCTGGCCCTGGTGCTCCTCCTGTGCATCGTCCTGGTCCCGGGCGTCCGGGCTGCGCCGGCCATCGGCTGGTTCGAGGCGGAGTGGGCGCTCGCCGGCGACACGGCGACGGCCCGGGCCACGCCTGCGCCGGTGGCCGCGCCGGCCGCCGCCCCTGCTCCCGTCGCCTCGGCCGCCGCCGCGCAGGACGTGGCAGCCCCCGTGCACTCGCATCCCGAGGTGAAGCGCCACGTTTGGGCGCTGGTGAAGAAGCAGGGCCCGACGCCGCTCGTCGTCGCGCAGCTCGCGCCCGTCCCCCCGGCCCCCGAGGTGCCCGCCGCGCCGCCCGCCCCTCCAGCACCGCCGGCCCCGGTCGCGCCGGTCGCACCCCGTGCTCCTGCGGCGCCGCCCGCCCCTCCAGCACCGCCGGCCCCGGTGGCGGTGGCCTGGGCGGCGGAGGGCACCGCCGAGGTGCAGGCAGAGATGGCCCGGGCCCGCGCCGAGCTCGAGCGAGCCAAGGCCGAAGGAAAGGCCGAGGCCGCCCGCGAGCGTGCCCTGGCGCAGGCCGAGTCCGCGCGGGCCGAGGCCGAGGCGGCGCGCGCCCAGGCGGAAGCGGTCCGCGTCAACGTGCGGCACGGGCACAAGCCGAGCGCCGCGGCCGATCCGGCCACCGTCGATGCGCTGGTGAAGGCCCTCAAGGACTCCGACGCGGGCGTCCGCCAGGCGGCGGCCCAGTCGCTCGGCCGGCTCCGGGACCCGCGAGCGCTCGAGGGCCTCGCCGCGGCGCTCGGCGATTCCGACGTCAAGGTGCGCGTGGCGGTCATCGAGGCCCTGGCCCGGCTCGACGACCCGGCGAGCGTCCCCGCCCTGGCGCGGGCGCTCAAGGATGCCCATCCCGGCGTCCGCCGCCAGGCCGCCGAGGCGCTGGCCGGCATGGACGACGTGCCGGCCACGGTCGAGCCTCTGGTCGGGGCGCTGGGCGACTCCGACGTGCGCGTCCGGCTGGAGGCCGTGGCCGGCCTCGCCCACCGCGGGGACAAGCGCGCCCTCCAGCCCCTGTCGGCGCTGGTGAAGGATCCCTCGCCCGAGGTGCGGGCCACCGCGGTCCGGGCCCTGGGCGACCTGCGCGACCCCTCCGCCCTCCCCGCCCTGACCGCGGCGCTCAAGGACGACAACGCGCGCGTGCGCCAGCTGGCCGTCCGCGCCCTGGCGCGCATCGGCTCGGCGAAGGCCGTCCCGGCCCTCATCGAGGCGACCCGCGACGCCAACGCGGACGTCCGCGCCCTGGCCGCCTCGGCGCTGGGGCAGCTGAAGGACCCGTCGACCTCGGCGACCGCCGTCTCGGCGCTGAAGCCCCTCCTCGACGACCCGAACGCCGAGGTGCGCGAGCAGGCGGTGGAGGCCCTCTCGCGCATCCGCGACTCGGGCGCGCTCCAGGCGCTCATCGCCGCCATGCAGAGCAAGGACCCGGCCGTCCGCAGGGCCGCCGCCGAGGCGCTCGGCCAGAGGGAGTGATGGTCGCCCGGCTGGCCCCTGCACTTCCCCTGCTCGGGCTCATCCTCCTGGCTCCTCCGGCGGCCCTCGCCCGGGCCATCACCGCCCACGCCGGGCGGCACCGGAGCGGGACCGTGCCCGGGCCGACGGCGGCCCAGCTCCAGCCGCTGCTCGACGCGCTCGGCCGCTCCGACCCGCTGGCCTGCGCGCTGGCCGCCGACGCGGTCCTGGCCGGGCTCTCCGGCGGCCGCCGGGACGGCTCGCCGGTGGAGGACGGCGCGGCGCACTCGCTGGAACGAGCGCTCACCGGTCCGGTCACCGCTCCGGACGCCGTGGCGCTGCTCGCCGGGCATCTGGGAGATTCGAGCGCCTGCGTCCGCCGGATGGCCGCCGGGCTGCTCGGGCGCACCGAGAGCCCGGAGGCCATGGCCCGGCTCCGGGCCGCGCTGCGCGCCGGCCAGCCCGGCGAGCGCCAGGCCGCGGCGTTCGGGCTCGGCGAGCGCGAGGACCCCGACGTCCGCGAGCTCCTCGAGGGCGCGCTCCGCGACCCGGATGCTGCGGTGGCCGCCACCGCCGCCTGGGCGCTCGGCTCCACCGGGGATGCGCGGGCCGTCCCGTCGCTGCTGGTGGCCGCCGGGCACGTCGATGGGCGGGTGCGCCGGGCGGCGGTGGCCGCGCTCGGAGGCCTCGGAGATCGCCGCGCGCTCGGCGTCCTGGTCGAGCAGCTCGGAAGCGACGAGGCCGGCGTCCGCGCCGCGGCGGCCGAGGCGCTCGGGGAAATCGGCGAGCGCGAGACGACCCCGGCGCTCCTCGCCCGGATGAAGGATGCCGACGCGGACGTCCGCCTGTCGGTGGTGGAGGCGCTGGCTCGCCTCGAGGACGCCCGGGCCCTCGAGGCGCTGGTCCTCTGCCTCTCGGACCCGGACGCACGCGTGCGGGCCGAGGGCGCCGCAGCCCTGGGAGGCCTCGAAGACGCGCGCGCCGTCGACGCGCTCGTCCGGGCCACGGTGGATGCCGACCCCCGGGTGCGCGCCGCCGCGTCCGAATCGCTGGGGGAGATCCGAGATCCCCGGACCGCCCAGGCCCTCTCGGCTGCGCTCGGCGATCGCGTCCGCGAGGTGCGCCGGGCGGCCACCCGGGCCCTGGCCCGCCTCGAGTCGCCGGCCGCCCGGGCCGCCCTCCGCGCGGCGACGTCCGATGCCGATCCCGAGGTCCGGCGCGAGGCGGTCCGCGCGCTCGGCCGCTGACGGCCGGCTCCACCCAGGGACGAGATAACCTCGGCGGCGTGCGAGAGGACGCGCGCCCCGCGGAAGTGGTGGTCGAGGAGACGCACCGCTTCCTCGCGCCCCTCCTCTCCGGCTGCCGGCGCGTGCTCGAGGTCGGCTGCGGCAACGGCCTCCTCGCCCGGCGCCTCGCCGCCGACGGCTTCGAGGTGACCGCCGTCGATCGCTCGCTGGCCGGGACGGAGCGCGCCGCGCCCGTCCGCTTCGTCGAGGCGGACTTCCTCGGCTTCGAGGACGCTCCCTTCGACGCGCTGGTCTTCTCCGCGTCGCTGCACCACCTGTTTCCGCTCGAGCGCGCGCTGGAGAACGCCGGGCGGCTGCTCCGTCCGGGCGGCCTCCTCGCCGCCGCCGACTTCGACCTCGACGCCCCGGACCGCGAGACCCTGCGCTGGCTGTACGACCTCCAGGGGCTGCTCGGCGCGGCCGGCCTCCTCCGCAGGGAGGTGGCGCATGGCTCGGACGAGGACGATCCGCTCGCGCGGTGGGAGGCCGAGCACGCCGGGGATCCACCCCTGCACCGGGGGTGCGCGATGCGGGCCGCGCTCGCCGGCCGCTTCGAGCTCCTCGGCACTGCCCGCGGGCCGTACCTCCATCGCTCCATCGCTGGACAGCTCGAGCCGTCCCGGCACGCGGCGCGCATCGCGCGCTGGGTGCTCACCGCCGAGCTGCACCGCATCGCCGCCGGCACGCTCCGCCCCGTCGGCCTCCGCCTCTGGGCGCGCACGGCACGCGCGGAGCCGGAAAAAAAGTAGCCCGGCAATCCCGAAGGGACGCCGGGCCACAGGGACTTCAGACAGCGCGTGGTCTCCCGCGTGGGCCGGTGGGGGGGAACCGACCCAGAACGGCGAACCTCGCGCCCGGGGCGTTCTATAGCGAGTCACGTGCCACGCGTCCACATTCGACAGGTGCGTCATTTCGCCCGCTTACAGAGTCGGATGAAGACGTACACACGCAGGAGTTTCATCGCGCTTCATTCGAGCGCTGCAGATTCTGCAACGCCTGGCCGCTCACCGGGCTTGCTGTCCGGTTCGGCGGACGGTCCCTTCAGCGAGGCGTTCCGCGCGCCACGCGCCGCTCGCCCAGGCGGAGGGTCACCTTCTCGCGATCGAAGTACTCCGAGAGCGGGATGACGAACTTCCGGCTCTGTCCCACCAGCTGCTTGAAGGCCTGGGTGGTGATCTCCCCGTGCTCGGCGAGGTGGGCGAGCAGCCGCGTCCTCAGCTCGGACAGCGCGCTCCGGTGGAAGTAGAGGTCGTCCGTCACCTTGACCACCGTTCCCTCGCGCACCGGGCCCTCGAGGAGCGCCGCCACCCGGGCCGGGGGAAGCCCCACGCTCTGTCCGAGCTCGCCCAGCGTCGGAGGCCCGAGCCCGGCGGTGGCCAGGGCGCCGACCGACTTGGCGCGCGCCGCCTCCTCGCCCAGGGTCAGGCTCCGGCCGCGTCCCTTGAGCCGGATGCCGTCCGGCGGGACGAGCTCTGCCTGCCCCCGGTCGACCAGCTCGTGGACGATGCGCGCCCCGAGCCGCGGCTCGAGCGTCGCCGAGAGACGCTGCCGGAGCTCCTCCCGGCCGAGCCCGTCCTTGAGCGGCTCACGCTCGTGGAAGTCCTGGAGGAGGGAGAGGGCGCGGGCCAGGAGCCCCTGGAAGACCTCCGCCGAGACGTGGAGCCGGCGCTCGCGGTCGACGAGGAGGGCCTCGCCGCGGCTGGAGAGCACCTCCAGCGTCCGGGTCAGCGCCTTGGTCGGCAGGCTCGCCCGGGCGAAGAGCTCCCGGATGTCGAGCCCGCGGTAGCCGGCCTGGCGGAGCAGCCAGCGCACGCGCGCCTCGGGTTCGCCGCTGCGCATCGGCTCGAGCTGCGCGGCCGCCCCGCGCCGGCGCCGCGGCGAGGCGAGCGTCAAGACCCGGCCACCGGCCACCGTCGCTCCTCGACCGGGCAGCGGGCGCGGCCCGCGGAGGATGAAGCGCTGGCCGGGAAGGGCGGCCACCGGCGCGGCGGTGCGGATCTGCGCCAGGGCCGTCTCCCCCGGGGCGAGCGCGTCCACGTCGAGCAGACGCACGCGCGCCTCGACCTGGGCCGTACCGAGATGGAGGAGCAGCGTCCGCCGCCGCGGGAGCGGCGCCTCCGCGGCCGGCAGCAGCGTGAGCTCGACGTCCAGCGACCGCGTCTCGGGCAGCTCTCCGGCCCGGGTGAGCACCATGCCGCGGCTCACGTCGGCCGACGCCACCGACGGCAGATTCACGGCGGTGCGCTGGCCGGCCGCGGCGCGCGGCACCTGGGCGCCGTGGACCTGCACGGTCCTCACCCGGAACGGCCCGGGGAGGCCGGGGAGCAGGGACACCGACTCCTCCGGGGCGACGCTTCCGGAGAGGAGCGTGCCGGTGACCACCGTGCCGAAGCCCTTGAGGGTGAAGGCCCGGTCCAGCGGAAGAAAGAGAGGGCCATCGGCGGGCCGGGCGGCGAGCGTGGACGCCACCCGGCCGAGCGCCTCCCGGAGCCGGGGGAGCCCCTCGCCGGTGCGGGCGGACACCTCCACCACCTCGGCCTCCTCGAGGGTCGTCCCGGCGAGGAGCGTGCTCAGGTCGGCCTCGAGCAGCTCGCGCCAGTCGCTTCCCAGCCCCGGGAGGAGGTCGGCCTTGGTCAGCGCCACCACCCCGGCGCGCACGCCGAGCAGCTGGCAGATGTCCAGGTGCTCGCGCGTCTGCGGCATCACCCCCTCGTCGGCGGCCACCACCAGCAGGACCAGGTCCACGCCGCCGGCGCCGGCGGCCATCGCCTTGACGAAGCGCTCGTGGCCGGGGACGTCGACCACTCCCACCACCGTCCCGCCGGGAAGCGCGAGGTGGGCAAAGCCCAGCTCGAGGGTGATGCCGCGGCGCTTCTCCTCGGGAAGCCGGTCGGTATCGATGCCGGTGAGCGCCTTCACCAGCGACGTCTTGCCGTGGTCGACGTGGCCCGCCGTCCCGAGGATCATCCCCGCCTCCGCGGGCGGGCCGGGACCGGAGCCCGGGCGGCGTCGAAGCGCTCGTCCTCGGTGACGGCGGCGTAGTCCCAGGGAAAGACGAAGAGGGCGTCGCTCTCCAGGGCCGACCAGGTGGGGGCGTAACCTCCCGGGCGGGCGACCAGGGTGGCGGTGAAGAGCCCGCGCGCGCCGGTCCGCGCGGCCAGCTTCCGGGCGAGCTTCAGCGTCTCGCCGCTGGCGGCCACGTCGTCGACGAGCAGGACGCGCCGGCCCTTCAGCTCCCGCGGCATGCTGCCGACGAGGCGCGGGCTCCGGCGCGGCTGGGCGGCGGTGCGGCTGCGGCGGCTGATGCGCACCGGGAAGAAGTCGGCGCCCAGCGCCGAGGCCATCGCTCCCCCCACGAAGACGCCGCCGTGGGCGACCCCGACCACCGCCTCCGGGGCGAAGCGCCGGCGAATGCGCCGGGCGAGGGCCTGGACCAGACCGTCGAACCGCGCCCAGGACAGCTCCTCGACCCCGACCTCTCCGGGGCGGGAGCGGTCCGTGCCCAGGCCCGCACGCGGCACCTCGGACTGGGGAGCGACCGGGTCGGCGAAGGCGAGGTCGTCGCGACGCGGTCGCCGGGAGGGTCGGGACGGCATGGGCGAGAAGCCTAGACTAGCCAGCGGCGCCCTCGCGCACCCGGGCGAGCCAGGCGGCGAGCGCATCGGCCTCGGCCAGCTTCCCCTGGCCGCGCAGGATGGACTCCTCCTCGTCGAGGAGCCGCAGCGCCGCGGTGCGCAGCCGCGGCTGGCCGAGCGCCTCGAGCGCCGACCGGGGGTCGAGCGAGAGCAGCATCGCGCGCGGGATGCCGAGGAGCTCGGCGGTGGCCCGGTGAATCTCTTCCAGCGCCTGCTCCTCCTCGCCTCGCGCCCGCAGCCCGAGCGCGCGGGCGAGGACCTGGGCCAGCTGCTGGATGAGACGCTCCAGCCAGTCGGTGCGGATGGGGCTCATGCCCCGGGCCTCGCCAGGCGGCTAGAAGGGGATGTCGTCCTCGGTGCCGGCGGTGGAGGCGGCGGCGCCGTGGCCGAGCTCCTCGGCCGCCGGTGAGGCCGCGTACTCGTCGCCGTTGCGCGCCCGACCCCGGCCGTTGCCCATTCCCGCCTCACCCCGGGGACCACCGAGGAACACCACGTTCGAGGCCACGACCTCGGTGGTGTAGTTCTTCTTGCCTTCCTTGTCCGTCCACTCACGGGTCTGGAGCCGGCCCTCGACGAAGCACTGCCGGCCCTTGGCCAGGTACTCGCCGCAGAGCTCTCCGAGCTTGCCCCACACCACGATGCGGTGCCACTCGGTGCGCTCCTGTTTCTGGCCCGACTTGTCGGTCCAGTTCTCGCTCGTGGCGATCCGGAAGTTCGCCACCGCTTGGCCGCTGGGAGTGAAGCGAACCTCGGGATCCGCACCCAGGTTACCGACCAGGATGACCTTGTTGACGCCTCCAGCCATGTTGCTTGACCTTCCTTTCGAGCACCGGACCGTTGCGGACCGGTGACGCGCAAGGTTCGTAGCAGAGGCGGCTGACAGGCGCGCGGGGATCAGCGCGCGCCCTCCCCCGGAGCCCCGGATCAGCCGCCTGGCCGCTCGGGCGAGACCTCGGCAGGCGGCGGCGGCCGCGGGCCCAGGGAGGGGGGCGCGGCCGGGGCGCGGTCCTGGGCGATGCGCTGGCTCAGCGCCGTCTCCAGCTCGCGGGCGAAGGCCGCGCGGGACGGCTCGGCGCCGGCCATCAACCGGCGCACCGCCGGCCAGAAGGGATGGTCCGCGTCACGCTCGCGCTCGATGCCGCGGGCGAGCAGGGGAAGCGCCGCCTCGCGGTCGGCCGGCGCCGCGGCCTGGAGCGCCTGCACCAGCTCCTCCGGCGCGGTGCGCGAGACCTCGGACAGGGCCACCGCCAGGTCGCTCCGCGCCGGCTCGTCGGAGGCGGCGGCCCGGGGGAGCTCGAGGAGGCGGCCCAGGGCCTCGGCGTTGCCCTCGGCGGCCAGCGTCACCAGCGACGAGACGCACGGGGTGTCGATGCCCGAGCTCCGGGCCAGCTGGCGCAGCCGGAGGTAGACGTCGTCCGAGGCGCTGAAGCTGTCGAGCAGCGCCCGGGCGCCGAGGTAGTCGGAGGGATTGGACTGGTAGATGGCATCGGCCACCACCGCCCGCACGGCCGGGTCCTTCTCGTTGCGCCAGGCGGTGCGCAGGAAGGCGACGTTGCGGCGATCCGCGGCGCGTCCGAGCTGGAGATAGGTGGCCAGGCGGGCGCGGGCCTCCTCCGCCGGCGACGGCTCGGAGACGGGCGGACGGAGCGAGGCCAGGGCCGCGCCCGGACCGCCCGGCGCGCCGGCCCCGGCCAGCGCCGCTCCCAGGGCATCGATGGCCTGGACGACCGGAGCGGTGCGCCCGGGGAAGTCGTTCACCAGGATGCTGAAGGCGAAGGCCTCCCCGCCCGCGCTCTGGACCACGCCGCTCAGGGCGGAGACGTTCTCCAGGGTCCCGGTCTTGGCCCGGAGCCGGCCGGCGGCCTCGGTTCCCTCGAAGCGCCACTTGAGCGTGCCGTCCTTGCCTCCGATGGGAACGCTGGAGAGGTACTCCGGGGCGAGGGCGAACCGCTCGGCCATGGTCTTCACCAGGCGGGTGAGCTGGGCGGCGCTGAACCGGTTGGTGTCGTTGATGCCGGACCCGTTCTTGAAGACGTAGGAGCCGCGCCGGATGCCCACCTCCCGCTCGAGGAACTCCTCGGTGGCCTGGACGCCCTTGGCGGTGGTCCCCGGTACGCCCCTGGCCTCGGCGCCCATCGTCTTGAGCAACTGCTCGGCGACGAAGTTGCTCGAGCTCTTGTTCATTCGCTTGAGGACCATGTCCAGCGTCTCGCTCTGAGCGACGTAGAACGGCCGGAGGTGGTCCGGGACGGCGCCCAGCCTGACCTTGCCCCGCACGTGGATCCCCCGCTGCTCGAGGAGCATCCGCAGCGTCTGGCCGAAGTAGAACGGCGGCTGGTCGACGCGCTTCCAGACGGCGAACTCCCCCGACGCCGGGACGGTGCCCCGGACCACGATGCGCTGCCGCTCGCCGTCGGGCAGCGAGGAGACGGACGAGCGCCGGGCCCGGCTCGAGGTCCCCACCGCCGCGTTGAGCACGGTGAAGAAGTCGCTCGGCGGGTCGACCTCGACCACCGGCCGGAGGCCGGCGCCCACCGACCGGACGTGGATGCCGACGGCGTTCAGGTTGAGGCTGAGCGCCCCGGTGGGCGCGGTGTAGGGCCGGTCGGTGGTCTCCTGCTCGAAGCCCGGCGCCAGCCGCTCGGTGTCGAAGAAGGTGTCGTCGAGGACGATGTCCGAGACGTCGTGCAGCCCGAGGTGCTTGAGCTCGCTCACCACCTGGTAGAGCCGCTCGGTGGTCATCGAGGGGTCGCCCTTGCCGCGGACGAGGAGGCGGGGTCGTTCGGACCCGGCGCCCTCGAGGAAGAACTCGGTCTCGAAGCGATAGTCCGGCCCGAGCCGGGCCAGGGCCGCCGCCGCGGTGACCAGCTTCACGTTCGAGGCCGGGTTGAGCAGGTCGTCGGCATTCCGGGCGAAGAGGACCGAGCCGTCGGCCAGGCTGACCACCTGGATGCCGAGGCGGGCGCTGCCCAGCGGGGCGCGGGCGGAGATCTCCGCCACCACCTCGCGGAGCATCTCGTGGTCGCGCTCGCGGGTTCCGGCCGGTGCGGCGGCCGCGCCCGTGGCCAGGGCGAGAGCGAGGACGAGCACGGCGCGGTGAGGCGGCAAGACGCCGACGATGATCGCGCGCCGCGAGCGCCGGCCGCAAGCCGTGCTCCAGGGGGGTCAGGCCGCCGCCGCTTCCGGGGCGGGCGCCCGGGCGGACCCGAGGCGCAGGAGAGTCACGCCCACCGTCCCCGACACCGCCGACCCGACCAGGATGCCGAGCCGCGCCTCGTCGAGGAGGAGCGGCGCGCCGGCGAAGGCGAGGTTGGCGATGAACAGGGCGACGGTGAAGCCGATGCCCGCCACCGCCGAGACGCCCAGCACCTGGGACCAGGGGGCGTCCGAGGGGACCCTGGCCAGGCCGGAGGCCACCGCCGCTCGGGTGAAGGCGAAGATGCCCACCGTCTTGCCGAGGAAGAGGCCGGCCGCCGTCCCCAGGAAGACCGGGGTGAGGAGGACGTCGAGCGAGAGCGAACCCAGGTGGACGCCCGAGTTGGCCAGGGCGAAGAGGGGCATCACCCCGTAGGCGACGAAGGGGTGGACCGCGTACTCGAACCGGTCGAGCGGCGTCGAGACGTCCGCCAGGGCTCGGCCCACCGAGGCGATCTGGTCGGCGGTCGGGCGCACCCCGCGGGCCATGGCATCGTCGAGCGCGGTCTTGAGGTCGGCGAAGACCTCGTCCGGGGTGCGCCGGCTGTGCGCCGGGACGAGGAGCCCGAGGACCACCCCGGCCAGCGTGGCGTGGAGCCCGGCGGAGTGGAAGGCGAACCACAGGGCGGCGCCGGCGGCCAGGTACGGGCCGGCCGACTGGACCCGGAGGCGGTTGAGGACGAGCCCGAAGGCCGCGGCCAGGACGACAAGGACCAGGCCCAGCGGCTGGATGCCCGAGCCGTAGAAGAGGGCGATGACGAGGATCCCGGCGATGTCGTCGAAGATGGCCAGGGCGGTGAGAAAGACCCTGAGACCGTGCGGCACGCGCGGGCCGAGCAAGGCCAGGCAGCCGATGGAGAAGGCGATGTCGGTGGCCATGGGGATGGCCCAGCCCCGGGCCCCGTCACCGCCGCGCTGGATGGCCAGGTAGAGCAGGGCCGGGACGGCCGTCCCGCCCACGGCGGCGATGGCCGGGAGCAGCGCCTGGGAAGGGGTCCGGAGCTCCCCGCGGACGAGCTCGCGCTTGATCTCCAGGCCGACGACGAAGAAGAAGATGGCCATCGCCACGTCGTTGATGACGAAGTGCAGCGTGCCCTCCACGGCGAGGCCGGAGGGTCCGACGCGCAGCGGAAGCTCCCACAGGTCGTGCCAGAGCTCGTGCCAGGGCGAATTGGCCAGGGCCAGGGCCACCAGCGCGGCGAGCAGGAGCAGGATGCCCCCCTTGGCCTCGGTGCGCAGGAAGGCCTGGAAGGGGGCGACGAGCGCCCGGAAGAGCCTGGGCTGCGGGCGGGCGTCCGGCATCGGCGAGACCCTGTCGGAGCGCGAGGTCTAGCCGCGCCGGCGACCCGTGGTCCAGCGACTTCAGCGCGACGAGATGGGCTCGGCCTCGTCCCGGCGATTCTTCGCCCGGGCAGCGGCGTCGCCGCCCGGGACGGCCGGGCGGTTCTCGCCGTAGCTCACCGTGTCGATGCGGCCCGGAGTGATGCCGAGGGTGATGAGGTAGGTGCGGGCGACGTCGGCCCGGCGCTGGCCGAGCGCCATGTTGTACTCCTCGGTGCCAATCTCGTCGGTGTTCCCGGCGATGCGGATGCGGGCGCCGGGGTGGGCACGGAGCGCCTGCGCCAGGGCCTGGAGGTTCGCCCGGTCATCCGGGGTGAGGTCGGTCCTGTCGAAGTCGAAGTAGGCGATGGGGCCGCTGAGGAGCTGCTTCAGCGCGGCCGTGTCGGCGACCTCCCCCGGGCTGGCCTCGGCCGGGGCCGGCTGGGCCTGGGCGACGATGGGAGGCGGAGGCGCCGGCGCCTGGACCTGCTTCTCCTCGTGGGCGCAGGCGGCGGCGAGGAGCGCGAGCGGGGCGGCGAGGAGAGGAAGCGAGGGAGCGTGTCTGGACATGGGCAAGGCCTCCTGGGGTGCTCTTTGTTGAACTTCCCCGGCAACGCCAGGAGAGGGCCCGTTCTTCCGGCGCGCCGGCGTGCCAGCGAGCACCCGGCGGGAGGCTCTCTTCTTGCGTGACACCGCGCGTCGGCGTGGGCTTGTCTCCCGGGGGAGACATGCGCGCGCTGCTCCAGCGGGTGACCGAGGCACGGGTGACGGTGGATGGCGAGGTGGTGGGTGCGGTTGGCCCCGGACTGCTCGTGCTCCTCGGCGTCGGCCAGGGAGACACCGATGCCGATGCCGCCTGGTTGGCGGACCGGGTGGCGGGCCTCCGCATCTTCGAGGACGACGCCGGGAAGATGAACCGCTCGCTCCTCGACACCCACCGCGCGGCGCTGGTGGTGAGCCAGTTCACCCTGCACGCCGACACGCGCAAGGGGCGGCGGCCGAGCTTCATCGGCGCCGCGCCGCCGGAGGAGGCGAGGAGGCTCTACGAGCGCTTCTCGGCGGAGCTGGAGCGGCTCGGCGTCCACGTCCAGCTCGGGGTCTTCGCCGCCCAGATGCAGGTGGCGCTGGTCAACGACGGGCCGGTGACGCTGCTCCTCGACTCCGCCGAGCGGGCGCGGTGAGCACAGGCACGGCCCCTACTCGAGCGGCGCCATGGTGCCGCCCTCGCGGGTGAGCAGCGTCGTCAGCCCGAAGCCCTTCTGGGACGCCTCGCGGATCTGCCGCGCCAGCTGGCCCACCTCGCGCACCCAGGCCTGGGCGTCGGCGCCGAGCCCGCTGAAGGCCACGGTCAGCGCCGGCGGGTCGTGGATGCGCCCCAGCCAGTGGCCGACCAGCTCGTGCGCCTCGGGAATCTCCACCTTGCCCAGCCGGCGCTGCTCGCGCGCCGCCAGCGCCTGCACCTGCTCGGGGAGGCGCCGCCCCCAGGCGCTCACCGCGTGCGAGCTGCGAAAGCTCCAGTCGGCCACGGCCGCGTTGTCCACCGGGCGGTAGGTCGACTGGCCCACCGTCACCAGCACCTGGTCCGGCGGGAAGGCCGGGAAGGGGTCCCAGATGCCGGCCACCAGCGCCACCAGCCCGCTCCGGATGACCCGCCCCAGCCAGTCGTTCTGGAAGGTCTCGGCGGCGGCCCGGTCCCAGTAGGGGTAGGCGGGCTCCTGGAGCATGAGCGCCGCGTGCAGCGCATGCCCGTAGTTGCCGGCGTAGCCGGGATGCTCGGCCACCAGGGTCCAGCCCTCGTCCACCAGCTGCCACTCGGCGAAGAGCACCCGGTGGAGCGCCTCGAGCCAGTCGTCGTCGTCGAGCCCGAAGAAGCTCCCTCCCACCGTCCGCTCGAGCACGCGCTCCACCAGCCAGCGGGTCCGCAGGTCGGCGACGCCCTGGAGCAGCCGCGCCAGCCCGGCCCCGGCGTCGACCACCCCGAGGCTGAAGGCGGGAAAGGCGACCTCTTCCAGGAAGCGGTCGTTGACCGGCCGGATGATGACGTTCACGTGGGGACCCGGCGCGGGTCCGGCGGCCTCACGCCCGGGCGTCTTCCTCGGCGATGAGCCGGTAGATGTCCTCCGCGCCGTGGGCGGCGAGGATGGAGTCGCGCAGCGGCGCCCCCCGGAAGAGCCGGGAGATGCGGGCCAGCGCCTTGAGGTGAATCCCGGCCGAGTTCTCGGGAGCGACCAGGGCGAAGAAGAGCTGGGTGGGCCGCTTGTCGATGGAGGCGAAGTCGACTCCGGCGTGGGAGACGCCGAAGGCGGCGTAGAGGCGGTCCAGCCCGGGCATCTTCCCGTGCGGGATGGCCACCCCCTCCCCGATGCCGGTGGAGGCCAGCTTCTCGCGCTCCCCGAGGACCTCCAGGACCCGGTCCGCGCGCAGCGTCCCGCCGTAGGCCTGGGCCAGTCGCTCGGCCAGCTCGCGCAGCACGTCGTGCTTCGAGCTGCCCCGGAGCTCGGCCACCACGGCGTTCGGGCTGAGGAACTCGGTGACCTTCATTCCGTGCGGACCCCGGGGAAGGCAGATACTCGGACTCCGCTCCGGGGTGCAAGACGCGAGGAGCGGCCGCCGGATTCAGCCCGCCGACTCGTGGCTGTCGTGCTGGTGGTGGACCCACTCCCGCCCGTGGTGGTGCTTGTGCCGGTCCTTCTCGCGCCGGAGCTGCTCCTCGAGCCGGTCGCAGGCCAGGTCGAGCGAGATGGTCATGTCCGGAGAGGCGCGGCTGGCCCGCAGCAGCAGAGGACCGGCCTGGATGGTGACGTCGGCGCAGTGCAGGTGGCGCTCGAGCGAGAAGACCACGTGGGCCATCCCGGCCACGTCGAGGTGCCTGGTCACGCGCTCCACCCGGTCCTTCGCGTGGTCCTTGAGGGTCTCCGATGCCTCCAGGTTGCGAAAGGTGATGGTCAGCTGCATGGGCCGAACCTCGTCGTGTGCTGGGGGGTGTCACATCGCCTTCCCATGACACCCCGGGCGAGGGTCGGCGTGCAACGGGGGTCCGCCCGGCCCCCCAGCAGCCCGGCTGATGGGTGGGAGGACCGCCCGGCTAGTGCTGGAGGAAGCTCTCCAGCGGCCGGGCCTCGCTGGTGGACAGCCGGCGGGTCCAGTCCACCACCGCCGTCTGCCACACCATGCCCGTCTCCCCGGCGAGCGGGTCCTGCTTCTCGAAGTCGAAGCCGTCCCCCCCGAAGTAGAGGTACTCCACCGAGGCCACCGAGTAGATCCCGCTCGGAACGATGGGCCGGTTCTGGGAGTCCTTCCACCCGTCCCCGGCGCGGGACACCCCGGCAGGGACAGCCGCCGGGTTGTTCAGCGCCCGCACCAGGGCGTCGCCCTTGAGCTTGAAGGTGAGGAGCGAGTTGTCGAAGGGCAGGACCGAGTAGACCGAGCCGCGGGTGATGGGCCCGGCCGGCAGACCGGCGCGGAAGCCTCCCTTGTTCACGATGGAGACGTCGGTCTTGAGGATGTCGCGGATGGAGCGGGCGACCCAGGTGTGGAGGGCGGCCGACCCGGCGTCGAGGCCGGAGCGGGTGAAGCCGATGCGCTCGCCGAGCGCGGCGTCGTGCTTCACCAGCCAGGGCTTGAGCTGTTCGAGGAGCACGGCGTCGGGCGGCGGCGCCGAGGGGCCGCTCAGGACCTGCACCGTCTTGGCCTCCACTCCGGTGAGGCGCTGGCCGGTCGGCTTGGACGTGTCGAAGGTGAGCCGGGCACGGACGTAGGCCTCGAGGCGGCGACCGGGATTGATGAGCGGGGTGGTCCCCACCGTCGTCTCCATCGGCTTGGGGCAGTGGCTGCCGACGACCAGGGCCAGGCCCCATTCCGGATGCTTCTTCACCACCGGCTCGAGCGCGCTCGGGCAGTCGTCGACGAGCACCACCACCGCGTCGGCGCCGGACTTGCGCAGCTCCTTCACCGACGAGCCGAGGCTCGACTCGTAGGGCAGGACCTGGAGCCCGTAGAAGCGGTCGGCCATGGTGACCTTGGCCGCCTGCACGTAGGACAGCGCCACCACCCCCACCCGGGCATCCCCCCGGGTGAAGATGCGCCAGGGGGGCATCTCCAGGGCCTTGGCCACCGGCTTCACCACCTTGACGTTGGCGGCGAGGAAGGGGAACCCGCCCGCGTCCCGCAGGACCAGGAACTGGTCCTTGCCGAAGTCGAGCTCGTGGTTTCCGAAGCCGGAGGCGGCGTAGCCCATGCGGGCCATGGCCTGGGCCACCGGCTCGCCCTGGAAGAAGGTGGAGAGGGAGGAGCCGTTCCAGTGGTCCCCGGTGGAGAGGGCGATGGTCAGGCCGCCCGGACAGGAGGCGGCGCCGTCCTTCCCCGCCGGACCGGGACAGTGCTTGTCCTCGGCCACCCAGCGCCCGAGCATCTGCGCGGCGCCGCCCTTCTGGACGTCGCCCTCGGTGGTGGGAAGCACCTGACCGTTCTCGTCGGAGGTGGCGAGGACGGTGACGACCTGCGTTTGGGCGAGCGCGGGCGAGGGACTGGCCAGCGCCGCCGCGAGGACGGGGAGAAGGCGGTGGGGTCGCACGGGCGGCCCCTTAGCACACCGCTCGGCGCCGGGGGGGCGGCACGTGGAGGCGACCCGGCCGGGCCTGCCCTTCCGTTCAGGGACGGAGATAGGTCAGCGTGTGGTGCGAGACGAGCTTCGCTCCGGGATCGAAGCACGAGGCCTCGCCGTAGACGACGCGCCGGCCGGCCTGGATGACCCGCGCCTCGCAGCGGAGGTCGCCCTGGGCCCCGCGGAGGAACTCCGTCTTCATCTCGAGAGTCACGCACATCGGCTCCTCGCCGATGACGGTCATGGCGGCGAACCAGAAGGCGGTGTCGGAGAGCGACATCACGCACCCGCCCTGGAGGAGCTCGCCGGGGCGGAGCATCTCCGGCCGCGCCGGGAGCCGGAGGACGGCCCGGCCGGGGCCCACCGACTCCACCTCGAAGCCCCACCACTTCCCGAACGGGTTGGCGGCCAGGATGCGGCGCGCGTCCTCGGCGCTGATGCGGGGCGGCGGGAAGTCCCTGGCCATGGCCCGTGCCTCGTAGCACGGCCCCGGCGGTCAGTAGTACCGCTTGCGCTTGCCGGAGGGCAGGACGCCGAGCACCTCGCGGTACTTGGCCACCGTGCGCCGGGCGATGTCGATGCCCTGCGCGCGCAGGAGCTCGACGATGCGCTGGTCGGAGTGCGGGTTCTTGGCGTCCTCCTGGGACACGATCTGCTTGATGTGGCTCTTCACCGCCTCGGAGGCGATGTCCTCCCCGGCCACCCGGGCGATGGAGGAGTTGAAGAAGTACTTCAGCTCGTAGATGCCCTGCGGGGTGTGCACGTACTTGGCCGTCGTCACCCGGCTCACCGTCGACTCGTGCATCCCGATGTCCTCGGCCACGTCCCTGAGGATGAGAGGGCGGAGGTGGGCGATTCCCTTGTCCAGGAACTCGCGCTGGAACTTCACGATGCTCTCGGTGACCTTGTAGATGGTCCGCTGGCGCTGGTGGATGCTGCGGATCAGCCACTGGGCGCTCCGCAGCTTTTCCTGGATGAACTCCTTGGCCTTCCCCGGCTCCATGCCCCCCCGCCGCAGCGCGTTCCGGTAGGCCCCGCTGATGCGCAGCTTGGAGAGCCCGTCGTCGTTGAGCACCACCGTGTAGCCGTCCGCCATCTTGTAGACGAAGACGTCCGGGGTGATGTACTGCGCGTCGTCGGCGGAGTAGTTCCGCCCCGGCTTCGGGTCGAGCTTGCTCAGCAGCCGCTCGGCCTCCACCACCTCCTCGAGCGAGAGCTTGAGGTCCCGGGCGATGGCCGGGAGGTTCTTGCTCTCCAGCGCCTTGAGGTGGCGCTTGATCATCGTCCCGAGCAGGGGCGCGCGCGGGTTCTTGAGCGACGCCACCTGGATGAGCAGGCACTCCTGGAGGTCGCGCGCCCCGCATCCCTTGGGCTCGAGGTGCTGGATCTTCCTCAGGGTCCTCTCGGCCAGGCAGACGTCGACGTCCGCCTCGCTGGCCAGCCGGATGAGCGGGTCGCCCTCCACGCCGGGGAGCTTGAGGTAGCCGTCGTCGTCCAGGTTGCCGAGGATGAGCAGGGCCACCCGGCGCTCGGCATCGTTGAGCTTGAGCAGGCTGAGCTGGGCGGTGAGGTGGGCGGGGAGGTCCTCCTTCTCCACCAGGTTGGCCTCGAACGACGGGAGGTCGTCGGTGGCCACGTTGCCCTTGTTGCTGGCCGTGCTCGGCTCGTTGAACTGGTAGCTGTTGAGGTAGGCGTCCCAGTCGATCTCGTTGGGCCCGTCCTCGCCCTTGACCTCCTCGAGCCGCTCCGGCGTCTTGGCCAGCTGCTCGGTGGAGACCTCGGCGGTGGCCGCTTCGAGCGAGGCCTCGCCCGGGGCCTTCTCCGCCAGGTCGCCCTCGACCGTCTCGTCGGGCTGCTCGAGGAGCGGGTTCTGCTCCATCTCCTGGCTCACCTGCTCCAGGAGCTCCATGTGAGACAGCTGCAGAAGCTTGATCGCCTGCTGCAGCTGGGGCGTCATCACCAGCGTCTGCATCAGCTTCAGGTTCTGCTTGAGTTCCATCGCCATGAGCAGCCTGTCGCTTGCAGGGGGGGCGCCGGTGGCCCCTAATCAAAGACCATGCCAAGCTAGCAGCCATCCTCCGGGGCGTCCAGGCTTCAGGGGCATTTTCAGGGGGCTCCGGGTGGTCAAATCTGAGCAATATCAGAGAATTACGCTGATGCTCCGACCTGGGTCTAGGCCGCCCCTCGCGAGCCAGAGGACAGGCGCGCCCGGCATCCCGGCTCCGAGATGGACGTGGACGGTGCTCAGGCCAGCTCGTCCAGCCTGAACCGCTCGCCCAGGTACACGGTGCGGGCGGAGGTCGACTCGGCGATCTCCCTCGGGGTCCCCTCGAGCATCACCTTGCCCTGGGCGAGGAGGTAGGCGCGGTCGCAGATGCGCAGGGTGTCCCGCACGTTGTGGTCGGTGATGAGAACGCCCAGGCCACGGGCGCGCAGGGCGGTGACCTGCCTCTGGATGTCGCTCACGTTGATCGGATCGACGCCGGCGAAGGGCTCGTCGAAGAGCATGAACCGGGGCCGGCGGATGAGCGATCGGGCGATCTCCGCCCGCCGCCGCTCCCCGCCGCTGAGCTGGTCGCCGGACTGCTCGGAGACCTCGGTGAGGTGGAACTCCTCGAGCAAGGCCTGGGCCTGGGCCTCGCGCGCCGCCCGGTCCTTCTCCCGGTCGAGCTCCAGGACGGCGAGGAAGTTCTGCCGCACGGTGAGCCGGCGAAAGATGGACGCTTCCTGGGGCAGGTAGCCGAGCCCGGCCCGGGCCCGGCGGTGGATGGGCAGCCGGGTCAGGTCCAGCTCCCCCAATCGCACCCGGCCCCGCTCCGCCCGGACCAGCCCGACGACCATGTTGAAGGTGGTGGTCTTGCCGGCGCCGTTGGGCCCGAGCAGCCCCACCACCTCGCCGGGCGCCACCTCCAGATGCACGTCGTCCACCACCCGGCGGCCGCGATAGCTCTTCTGAAGCCCCTCGGCGACGAGGTGGTCGCTCACGGCGGGGGGGCCTTCCGCTTCTTCTCCTTCCGCTTCTCCTCCTGGCCCTTGCTCTCCAGGGTGCCGGTGACGTTGTCCACCTCGATGAGGTCGGTGGTCACGTAGAAGATGACCCTGGTGCCGTGCATCACGTTGTTGCCCTGCCGCGCCTGCGGAGACCCGGTGAGGACCAGGATCTCCTTCTCGTTGTTGAAGTCGGCGTAGTCCCCCTTCGCCCATCGGTCACCGTCCACCGCCTCGACGTTGCCCAGGCACTCGAAGCGCTTCACCTCGTTGACGTTCCGGTTGGCGTAATAGGCGATGAGCCGGTCGCAGGTGATGTCGGTGGTGTTGCGCTTCACCCGGACGTGCCCGACGCAGAAGAGCTGCTGCTTGGGACCCTCCATGCGGCCGTGGTCGCACTGGATGTCCACCGGGTTCTTGAACTCGCCCGGCGGCGTCCCGGCGTCGGCCACGCTGAGGACCAGGAACAGGGCGATCACGGTCCCCTCGTGTGGGTGACCGGGTTCTCGAAGTCGTAGACCTCGTTGCGCAGGTCGAGCTCGAAGCCGTCGCCCCGGAGCCAGAAGCCGTCCGGGCCGTCCACCGCCACCGCGCCGGAGCCCCGGGCCCGCATGCTCGGGGTGTCGAAGTAGCCGCGCTCGGTCCGGCCGAAGAGCCCGGCCGGCGTGCGGACGGTCACCCCTCCGGAGGCATCGATGCCGCGGGTGAGGAGGTTTCCCAGCGCCTCCCGGGCCAGGATGCGGCTCGTCGGCGGAGGAGTCCCCGGGGGCGGCGGCGGATCGATGCGGAAGACGTCCAGCTCGACGTCGGTCGCCCGGACGTCGGCGGTGGCCCGGTGGTAGCTCATCTGCTTCGCCCTGCCCACCGCGCTCAGGGTCGAGCCCCGGAAGTTGCGCAGCCGGACGTCGTTCAGCGTCACCTCCGGGGGCATCGGCTCCTCCGGCGGCGCGCGCACGGAGCAGCCGGCGACGAGCGCGGCGGCGAGGACGGCGAGGCGGGGCACGCTCTCTCCCCTATCACGGCCGGGTCTTCCAGCGCTGGTGCATCCACACCCATTGCTCGGGCGTCCGGCGGATGGCGGACTCGATGGCCGCCGAGAATGCCCGGGTCAGCTCGAGCGCATCGGCCTCGGCGTCGCCGCTCGAGGGCACCCTCAGCTCCTCGGCGCTGACGTGGTAGCGCCCGTCCGCGCCGCGCGGCGCGAAGGTGACCAGCGCCGCGGCCCCGGTCCGGAGCGCGAGGTCCGCCGCCGCCCGGGGTGTGGCGGCCAGGGTCCCGAAGAAGGGGACGAACACCGACTGCACGCGGGTGTCCTGGTCGATGAGCAGGCCGAGCATCTCCCCCCGGCGCAGGGCGCGCAGCATCCCCACCGCCGACCCCGGGTTCGCCCGCCAGAGCGTGCGCACTCCGCCGCGGGCGCGGAAGTCGTCCACCAGCCAGGTGAGCCTCGGGTCGACGTTTTCCCGGGCGATGACGGACAGCGGGATTCCGCCCCGGACCATCGCCCAGCCGAGCAGCTCCCAGTGACCGACGTGGCCGGTGACGGCGACGATGCCCCGGCCCGCCTCCCGGGCCCGGCGCACGACCGAGAGGGCCGGCTCGCCGAGCTCCAGGAGCGGCCCGATGCCCGCCGGGCCCACCCGGCGAGCCACCGCCGCCTCGAGCGCGCACCGGCCCAGGTGCCGGAACGAGGCGCGGGCCAGGGCCGCCCGCTCCTCGTCGCTCTTCTCCGGAAAGGCCCGCCCCAGCGATTCCAGCGCCTTTCTTCGCTCGCCCCGGGCGAGGCGGAAGACCAGCTCCCCGAGGACCTCCCCGGCGCGCTGGGACCAGGAGAGCGGGAGGCGCGAGACCACGGCGAGCGCGGCCACGAGGAGCCCGTAGCGGAGGGTCCGCTTGAAGCGCTTGGCCAGGGGGGGCGTCACGTGGGAAACGTCTCCGGCGAGCGGAGCGGGCCGTCTATGGCACAGCGCGAGTACAACTTCGACGGGCTCGTCGGGCCGACGCACAACTACGCCGGCCTGGCCCGCGGGAACCTGGCCTCGGCGGCGCACGAGGGCCAGGTCTCCAACCCCCGGCAGGCGGCGCTCCAGGGCCTGGAGAAGATGCGCGCCGTCGCCGCGCTGGGCGTGGGGCAGGCGCTGCTCCCCCCCCAGCCCCGCCCGTCGCTGAGGACGCTCCGGGCCCTGGGCTTCACCGGCTCGGACGAGGAGGTCATCGTCCGGGCAGCCCGTGACTCGGAGCAGCTCCTCCGGCTGTGCTCGAGCGCAGCCGCGATGTGGACGGCCAACGCCGCCACCGCCGCCCCCTCGGAGGACACGGCGGACGCCCGGCTGCACCTCACTCCGGCCAACCTCCAGGCGATGTTCCACCGCGCCATCGAGGCGGACACCACCCGGGCGGTGCTGGCGAGCATCTTCGCCGACCCGGGCCGCTTCCAGGTCCACGGCCCGCTCCCGGGCGGAGGCCAGTTCGCCGACGAGGGAGCGGCCAACCACACCCGCCTCGCCGTCCCCGGGCGCCCGGCGGTCCACCTCTTCGCCTGGGGGCGGAGCACCTACCGCCCGGGGCCCGAGCCGGTGCGCTTCCCGGCGCGCCAGACGCTCGAGGCCTCCGAGGCGCTGGCCCGCCTGCACCGCCTGTCCCCCGAGCAGTGCTTCTTTCCCAGGCAGTCGGCCGCCGGCATCGATGCCGGCGCCTTCCACACCGACGTCCTGGCGGTGGGCAACGACGGCTTCTTCATGCTCCACGCGCTCGCCTTCGCCGGGCCGGAGGAGCTCCTCGGCGCGCTCCGGGCCCGGCTGGGCGGGGGGCTGACCTGGGCGCTGGCCACCGAGGCCGAGCTCCCGGTCGCCGACGCGGTGACCGCCTACCCGTTCAACAGCCAGGTGGTCACCCTGCCGTCGGGAAGGATGGCCATCATCGCCCCGGTCGAGTCGCGGGAGCGGCCGCGGGCGCGCGCCTTCCTCGAGCGCGTGGTGTCCGAGGACAATCCGGTGGAGGCCATCCACTACCTGGACGTCCGCCAGTCGATGAACAACGGCGGGGGACCGGCCTGCCTGCGCCAGCGCATCCGGCTCACCGACGCCGAGCGCGCGGCGGTCAAGGCGCGCGTGTTCTACGACGAGGCGCTCCACCGCGAGCTGGCCGCCTGGGTCGGCCGCCACTACCGGGACCGCCTCGCCCCCGGGGACCTCCGTGATCCGGCGCTGGCCCGGGAGGGGATGACGGCCCTGGACGAGCTGACGCGGATCCTCCGGCTGGGCTCCGTCTATGACTTCCAGGTGACATGACGGCCCCGCCCGTCCGGGCCGGAGCGCGCTCCCCCGGGCGCGCCGGAGCGCTCGGTGCTATGCCCGGGCTCGAGGGGGTGCCCCCATGAGCTCTGCCGTGGTGACGTTGACCATCCTCCACACCGCCCTCAGCCTCCTGGGCATCGTCTCGGGATTCGTCGTCCTCTTCGGGATGTTCGGCGGAAAGAGGCTCGACGGCTGGACGGCCTTCTTCCTGGCCACCACCGTCCTCACCAGCGTGACCGGGTTCTTCTTCCCCGTTCAGGGGCTGCTCCCCTCCCACGTGGTGGGCATCCTCTCGCTCGCGCTCCTGGCGGTGGCCATCCTCGCCCGCTACGGGCGGCGGCTCGGCGGCGGATGGCGGGCGACCTACGTCATCACCGCCGCCGTCGCCCTGTACTTCAACGTCTTCGTCCTGGTGGTCCAGCTCTTCTCCAAGGTCCCGGCCCTGAAGAGCCTGGCGCCGACGCAGTCCGAGCCCCCGTTCAAGGTCGCCCAGCTGGTGGTGCTGGTGTGCTTCGTGGCCTTCACCGTCCAGGCGGTGCGGAGGTTCCACCCCGCTCAGGGGCAGGTCCCGGCGCAGGTGTAGACCCCGCCGTCGCAGTCCGTCGCCGGCCGGAGCGAGCCACACACCACCGTGCAGCTGCCGCCGCTGCAGTCGACGGCGCAATCCTCCGCCGGCGTGCAGGTCACCGTGCAGTCCACGTTCTCGTTGCCGATGTTGCAGGCGATCTGACAGGGCCCGGGGGTGCATCCGGGTGAGCACGGCTGGTGGCCCTCGCAGGCGAAGTGGCAGGTGCCCCCGTCGCAGCTCCGGGCGCAGTCACTCATGTTCGTGCACCCGGAGGTGCACGACTGGGCGCCGCAGAGGAAGTCGCAGGACTGGCCGGCCGGGCAGGTACAGGTGTCGGCGCAGACCTGAGGGCCGGCGTCGGTCTCGGACTGGGTGATGCCGACGATCTGGTCGACCGTGCAACCGAGGAGCGCCGCGAGGAACAGCCCGGCGGCGCAGGCCAGCCCTCCCCTGCTCAATGGTGTCCCCGGAGGGCCTCGTCGATGACCGGGAGCTGGATGCTGCGCGGGTGCTGCTGCCGGAACTGGAGGGCCCGGCGGTGGGCCTCGGCGTCGTGTCCCTCCCGGACCAGGAGCCGCACCCACAGCGCCTCGCGCTCCTCGGTGAGCCTCCCCTCGGGGAAGGCCTGCTGGTGCCGGGCGAGCATGGCCTCCGCCTCGCCGAGGCGTCCCCGGGCGATGGCCGCCCGGGCCTGGTCGAGCAACGTGCGCTCGTCCCCGAGCGTGTCGAGCACGCCGGGCGGGCTCGGCTCGGCCGCCGCCGGCTCCTCGACCGGGGCGGCGGGCAGGGCCGGCAGCGACCGCTGCACGGGCACCGCCACCGCCCTCTCGGCGGCCGCGCGGCGCGCCTCCTGCTGCCGTAGAGCGCGCACCTGGACGTAAGCGGCGGTGCCTCCGGTCACCGCGGTGGCGGCGGCCACGGTCATGACCACCACCTTCTTGACCAGGAGAGCCTTGGCCGCCGCGGCGATGGCGCCCTCGGCCACCGGGGCCTGTCCGGCGGCGGCGCTGGCGGCTCCGCCGGCGGCGGCGGCACCGGCCGCGGCGGAGGAGCCCGCGGCGGCGCCCAGCGTCGCGCCGAGGCCGAGGGTGATGGCCACCTGGAGGCGGACCCGTTCCTTGGCCCCGGGCGGCGGGCCCAGGGCGCGCGCGTCCTCGAGGCTGAGAGCCTCCCAGTTCTCGGGAAGACCGTCCTCGCGCACTCCGCTCATCGCTGCCCCCGCAGCACCGCCGCCACCTTGGCTCGCCCAAGCCTGAGCCGGGAATAGATGGTGTTCAAGGGGACGTCCAAGGAAGTGGCGATCTCGGGCACCGGGATGCCGTTGAGGTCATGCATGACCACCACCGCGCGCTGGTGGAGGTCGATCTGCGCCAGGGCCGCGTGGAGCTGGCTCCGGGCCTGCTCCGAGGCGACCGCGTCGTCCGGGCGCTGGCCGGCGTCGGGAACCTCGATGGCCGGCTCGGCCAGGGAGACCTCGTGGCGGCGCTGGCGGCGCCACTGCGCGGCGACGCGGAAGGCGATGCCCAGGAGCCAGGGACGGAGCGGGCGGGACGGGTCGTAGGTCGCATACCGGCGATGGGCCACCACGAACACGTCATGAACCGCGTCCTCCACGTCAGCCTCCGGCACCCCGAGGCGCCGCAAGTACAACCACACCGCCTCGAACTCGGCGTCGTAGGCCTCCGCAAAGTCGGGGGCAGTGGGCACATCAGCCATCTTGGCCAGCGCGAGAGCGGCAGGCGGCACTCCTTCTCTCATTGTCCGCTCCCGAGCACTTCCGTCACCTCTAGAAGACAACGTACAGGCCCGCGCCCAGCGCCAGGGCCACCGACGGGGCCGTCCACGCCGGAACCCCATCCACCAGGAGTCGCGGGCGCACCAGGTTCACCAGCCCGTCGACATGAAGCCTCAGTCCGACCGGGTGCGCAAAGACCCAGTCCCACTGGCCGCGGGCCCCGAGCGCCACCACCCACGTGGTCGTGTTCAGCGACTGGGTGTACCCCCGGCCGTCCGCGGTGAGTGGGCCGACCTGGATGAGCCCGCATGCCCCGAAGTCGCCGAAGAGAGCGCATCCGACGGCCGCGGCCGTCACCAGCCTCGAGGCGATGGACCCCCCCGTGTCGGCCAGGGAGGTCGTCGGGAGCCAGCGCAGCTCGAGCTCGGCCGAGGCGATGCCCAGGTCGACTCCGCCGAACGCGACGGGGCCGAACGCTCCGCTCGGGACCAGACCGAGCGTCCAGTCGGCGCCGAGCCCGACCAGCCCGCGCACGGAGCCGCCCTGCCCGGGCGCCGGCGCCCTGGTCGTCTCGGGCTCGGGCGGACGCTCCGCCGCCGCCGGAGGCACCGGGGGTGGCCCGGCATCCGGCGTGGCCTCGACGGCCGCGGCCAGAGGCGCGGCTCCGGCATCGGGGAGCGCCGCAGCGGCCAGCTCGGCCGCGGGCAGCGCGCCCGCATCGGGGCCGGGCGCGAACCCGGCGTCCACCGGAGCCGCGGCCAGAGGCGGCGGCCCGCCATCCGGTTGCTCGAGACGGGTCTCGAGCGGCACGGCGGCAGTCTCCGCGGGCGGAGCCGGGGGGACGGCGCTCGCCTCGGCGCGCGCGACGGCCGCGCCGGTGGCGCCCGCTCCCACCGAGACCTGGGGAGCCGCCGTCCGGACCGGAGGTGGCGGCGCCGGAGCCCGGACGGAGACGGGAGGCGGCGCGCTGGCAGCCGGAGGTGCGCGAGGCGGAGGAGGCTTGGCGAGCGGGTCGACGGCGAGCGCGATGGCCAGCGCCACCGCCGAGGCGAGCTCGTCGCAGCCCGGTCCGCTGGCGGAGATCTCCCGCACGCCCAGGCTCCTGTGTGTCCTCGCATCGCGGAGCTGGAGATGGGCGTGGAGGGTGTCCCCGTCGGCGGAGAGGGTGCAGGCCATGACCTTGTGCGCACGCCGGTCGAACGGCGAGTAGCCGAGGATGGCCGTCACCTCGCGCCGCAGCTCCTTCTCGGAGGGGCAACGCTTGGCGCTCGCGCGCTTCTGGAACTGGAGCGCGACGTGGGCCGCCTTGGGCTTGCTCGGCGATGCGCCCGGGGCGACGGAGGGCAGGAGCGCGAGCGCGAGGACTCCCAGGCCCGCAGCATGCGTCATCGATGACTCATCCTGCCGGACCCCCGAGGAGCGCGCAAAATTGGCGCACTCACCATTTCCCACCGCGCCCGACAGGAGATGCCGTGCGACATCGCCGCTTTGGATTCCGGAAGGGTCAGCTGCGCCGGCGGACGCGCTTGCGGAGGAGGAGCCCGGCGGCCAGGGCGCCGAGCCAGGCCAGTCCGGGGACGGGCCCCGGCCCCTGCCCGGTGACGTTGAAGCAGCCGTAGGAGGGGGCGCTCGCCAGGCTCGAGGTGCTCGACGCCGCCGGGAGGGTGACTCGCCCCGGCGCCGCGTTCAGGCCGTTCTGGGTGTGGCAGCTGTTGCAGTCCCCGGACGGGGCGCCCCCGGTCATCACCCGGGTGAGCCCGCCCACGGTCACCCGGGCGGTGATGGGGAAGACGAGCGTGGGGCTGCCGAAGAAGTTGCCGGCCGGGCTGTTGGCGGTGAACGAGAACTCCTTCCCGGTGGAGTCCCGCACCGTCACCACCGCGCCGGCGGCGGCGGTGCCGTAGCAGTCGTCCGGCTCGTGCCCGGTGGGGTAGACGGTGCCGGCGACGGTGAAGAGCGGACCGTTGTTCACCGAGTGGCAGGCGATGCAGGCCCGCCCCGGCTCCATGTCCGGGCTGGGGCGAGTCCCCTTCGTCCAGTACGTGGCGCTGGTGCAGGTGGGCGGGGCATCGAGCGGGTCGCCGGAGGTCCCGCCGTCGGACTGGGCCAGGGCAGGCGCGGCGGCGAGAAGGAGCCCGAGGCCCAGCGACACGATGGGTGGCTGTCCCGGCATGCGCAGGCTCACAGGTAGACGTGCAGCTGGAGGAGCAGGGAGAACACGTTGGCCCGTCCGTCCGGGCTGGGGCTGTTGCGCCACAGCCCGTCGACCCGCAGCTCGGTGTGCGGCAGACAGAACCAGTCGATGGTGAGCCAGGTGCCGACGGCCATCCCGTTCACCCCGTAGGTCTGCAGGGCCTCCAGGGCGGGCTGGAAGTGGAGGCCCTGGATGGGCTCGTAGTCCACCTGAAGCCAGGCGGCGCCGTTGGGCTGGACGTTGCCGCTGCCGAGCACGTCGTGGAAGAAGACGTCGGCCTCGGCCAGGAGCACCACCGGCTCGGTGGGCGCCCAGCGGGTGAAGGCGCCGTAGACCTGGCGCAGCACCGGCGAGCCGTTGCTCGAGGCGGTCTGCCCGGCGCGGGAGATGAGGGCGCTCATCCCGACCACCGTCCGTTCCGCCACCGGGACCTCGACCAGCCCGGAGAGCCCGCGCTCGCGGTAGCTGTCCGGGCTGACGTTGAGGTTGCCGAGCATGAGCAGGACCTCGGTGCGGACCTTGGAGTTGTCGAAGGCCACGCTGAATCCCGACTGCTGGTCGACGTTGATGGTGGTGGCCGTCTGGTCCCGCACCCAGGCGGTGTGCTCGACGTTGCGCAGCCCGTAGGGAAGGTTGATGCGGCCGAGGCGGAGGAGGAGCGTGTCGTCGGCGAGCTGCACGCCGACCCAGTACTCGCGGGCCACCAGCTGGTTGGTGTAGTCGGTGTTGCTCACCACCACCGCCTGCGCGGTGTAGGGCGTGTTCGACCAGCCCAGGGCGCCCGCGGCACGGAAGGCCCCCAGCTTCAGCTCGGCACGGGCGTCGAGCAGCATCTGGAGGTAGCTGACGTCGGTGGTCTGCACCGCCGCGCCGCCGCTGGGTGGGGGCCGGGGGTAGTTGAGGATGAACTCGGCGCCCCGGTAGGTCACCTGGGCGAGGAGCCACTCCGGCAGCGGGACCACGCCGAAGGCGAAGTCGGCGTACTTCGGCGCCTCGTCGCCCTTGGGCGGCTCCCCGAAGTGCATCTGCATGAGCAGGACGGACTGCGCCCGCCCGTAGTCGGTGAGCAGGCCGGCGCCGGACGGGTCGGCGTGGCAGACGCCGCACCCGGTGTAGTCATGTCGGATCATCCACGGGTACGCCTCGGCCGACGCAGGAACGAGGCATGCCCCGAGCGCGCCGGCGAGGAGCCATGCCCAAGCTGCTCGGGCCCTCGGGATGCCCCCTCGCCGGGTGTCCACCGCCCGTGAGCTTACGACTCGACCAGCTGGAAGGTCACGGCAATGTCGACCGGCGGCTTGACGGTGATGCCGAGGTAGGTCGGCGTCTCGATGCCGTAGTCGCGCATGTCGACCTTCACGTCACCCTGGACCTCGTAGGACTTCCCGCGCCGGGTGGCCTTGTAGTGGAAGGTCACCGGCTTGCTCTTCCCGTGGATGGTCATCGTCCCGGGAGCGCTGGCGTCGACGCTCGCCCCGTCGGCGGGGAACCTGAGGCCGGAGCGCGGGACGACCAGCTCGGCGGTCGGGTACTTGGCCGACTCGAGGTACTTGCCGTGCATGTGGGTATCGCGGATCCCGATGCCGGTGGTGATCTTCGCCAGCGGCACGGTGATGGAGAGGGCGTCCCCCTTGTCCGCCGCCTGGAGCTCGTTGCCCGTCCCCTCGATGCGGAGGCCGCCCGGGCCGCTGCAGGAGAAGGTGACCTTGGCCTGATTCGCCTGCATGGCCGCCAGGACCACGCCCGGCAGGGCGCACGCCAGCGCCAGCAGACCCCACGACAGACGACGCGACTGCATTGGACTTACCTCCAGCTCGTGTTCGAACGACAGGAATGGAACGCTTTCAACACCTCGAGGACACCACTAGGGCAGCGCGATGCGCCCGGGGGCGCCGCTGGCGCCGGACTGCGTGTGACAGGAGTTGCAATCCCCGGAGGGGACGGCGGTGGTCATGGCCCGCGTCTTGCCCCCGAAGCTCACCGTGGCGGTGATGGGGAAGACCGGCCAGCCGCTCACCGAGCCGGAGAAGTTGCCCGCCGAGTTGACGGTGAA